>CAZCNG010000353.1:0-1500 GCA_964500045.1 uncultured Methanomassiliicoccaceae archaeon | reverse complement strand
TCCAGAATGCACAGTCATCGTTCAAGGTCGGCGGTGTGAGCTTCGGCGGACAACCTGGAGAGAGGAGGACGGTCATGATCGGCTCCATCTTCTACCCTCGCCACAGCATCGTCGAGGACCGCGTGCGCGGGATAGTGGACCATGCCCGCGCCAAGAAGAAGATCGAGGACCTGGAGAAGGCCTCCGATGATACGGGACAACCGGCCGCGCTCATGGTCTTCGCGGAGACCGCAGAGGCGATGCGGGCGCACCTGCGACTGGTGGCGGACGCCACGCCGCTGCCGCTCTTCATCGACTCCCCCGCCGCGGACGTTCGTTTGGCTGGCGCGAAGGCGGCGCAGGAGATGGGCATCATGGAGCGCTGCGTTTACAATACCATCAACGCCGGCGCCAGCGCCCAGGAGATGCAGTCGCTGGCGGAGATGAAGTTCCCCAACGCGGTGCTGCTGGCCTTCAACCCCGCCAGCGTCGACCTCAAGGGAAGGATCTACATGCTGGAGGGCGGCAACGCCATCGTGGCCGAGGGCCTGGTGGAACTGGCCACCGTCCATGGCATCAAGAACCTGCTGCTGGACATGGCCGTAACGGCATCCGAGCAGGCGGCCGGGCAGGCGCTGCGCGCCATCATGGTGTCCAAGGCCAAGTGGGGCCTGCCGACCGGATGTGCGATGCACAATGCGGTGGAATCGTGGCCGGTGGCGGAAGCGCTGCGCGAGAAGGAGAAGGAGATCTACCGCGGCGTCGACCTGTCCGCCAACATCATGCCGATGATGGCCGGGGCCGACTTCGTCATGTTCGGGCCGATAGAATCGGCGCGCAGAACGCTCTTCGCGGCAGCCTTCGCCGATGAGATCATGAGCGGCGCCATGAAGGTGTAGGCCGAAGGAAGGATCTCTTCGAGCTCCCCAGCGCGCCTTTCCATGGCCGGAGGCCAGGATGCCCGGGCATTCGATGTGCATCCATCAATTCTCAGCGGAAATGCGGTCTCAGCCAAAGATGAGAGCTATACCTTCGCAGGTCAGGAAGAGGGTAAGAGCAAAGGCGCCCCAGCGCGCCGCCTTCCATCGCAGCACATCTTTCTGCACCTTCATGGCAACGCCTCGAACTCTCTGGATCGAACTACAAGATGAAGAGGGGCGGTCCGGTTCTTCAGGAGAGAAGGTGCAATTGTTAGCGGGGGTAATTGCAAAGTCAGTCCGCCCTCTTCGACCCTCTACCAGAATATCTTATATGAATGCCGATTGGTACAACTATCGAACATAGTAGCATTTCTGTGTACCACCGCCATCGCCTAGGATCATCGTGACCGGCCTAGATCTCCAGTTGGCTTCCCGCGACCATCAGGTCGAAGCCTACGAAGCGGTCGCTCAACGATTTCATGGCGGTGAACCCGGAGCAGTGCATCGGCGCCACGCGCTCGACGCCCAGGTTCTTCAAAGCCTCCATGGTGCGCAGGATGCGGTCCGGGGCGGCCATGCTCATGTGCAATCCGCCCACCAC
>CAZCNG010000352.1:0-1504 GCA_964500045.1 uncultured Methanomassiliicoccaceae archaeon | reverse complement strand
CCCGGCCGTCACCGGGGTGATGGCGGCAATGGCTGCCGTGCGGGTGTCGATGCGGCCGTGCCCGGCTTCGCAGCTTACTGCAAAAAGGGGGTGCCTCCCAGGGTTGCGACCGCCGCCTCATGGCGCTTGGGGGTGTTGTCCTTGGTGCCGATGAGGTAGTCGCCGCCTTTTTCGGCGATGACGCGCACAGTGGCTTGCTTGTTGTGGAGCGGATCGGCGGTGATGAGGGCGTTTTCCAGTCTAACCTGAGGATCGGCTAACAGGGCGCGGGCCTCGCTCACCTCGCAGTCTTCTTTTTCCCCGGTGGCTGGGATCATGGCGACGGGGCGTCCGTCCTCGTGGCGGCAGAGGGTGATGATCATGCCGCATTTGCCGTCGCCGATGCTTTTGCCATCAATGGCGAGACTGCGCGGCAGGGGTCCGTTGTTAGCCTGGAGCCAGGCTGTTAGAGCACGGGCGTAGGCTGCGGGATCTAGCAGGTGAAAGAGATCGTTGAGCGCGTCGTAGCCGGGCATTTTGATCAGTCCGCTTTCCTTATGGCGCACCCGCAGGCCGATGGCTCCGCGCTGGCGTTGGTCGAGGCAGGCGACCTTGCGCCAGATGTTGAGCATGTCACGTCCGCCCATGAGCAGCCCCAAGGCGATGAGGGTGAGCATGGCGGTGAGCGGGTGGCGGCGGCTTTGGGCGCGGCGTGGGTCTTCCACCAATTCGAAGGCGCTGCGCAGACTCTTGAGCTGGCCGGTTTTCAAAGGGCTGCGCACCCCGCCGCGGCCCACCTCGGCAGCCGCGTAATCCTCGGGCAGTTGGGGTGCGCACATCAGAACAAAGGCATTGGGGGCGAGGGGCTTGAGCCAGAGTTTTTTCGGTCTTTCGTTAGGGATGTAATAATCGGTGTGGTCCTGTGAAAAGCCTTTGGTGTCTCCTGCGCAGGTCCAGTTAGTGGCCTTGTATACGGTGCCCGCGTGGCTTTCGGGATCACTGAAACTCTCGGCGAGCAACGGTCGGTAACCGTGTTCGCAACTCCATGCGGTAGCGAGTCCGCGCAGGGCCAACCCGAGGCACTGGGAGGCGAGGTTGGGGCGACGGGTGGCTTCGACCACTAGAAAGCGGCGCAGTTGCACGATGAGCTTGAGGCGTTGTGAGCGGGTCACGGCGTCCCAGCCGATCTGCTCGTCACGATCCTTGAGGTGCCACGCCGCCGCGCACCACACCAGCACGGCCACCGGTTGGCCTTCCTCCAGCACGAACTGGCACAAGCGATCACCTGCCTCACGGCCCGCGCCCATCAGATGCTCCTCATCGAGCATCTGATGGGCGATGCTCCAGTCCGCCGGACCTTGCGCAACCCGTATTTCCAGCACTCCGGGGGACGCAGTCCCCTCGCCGTTCATGGCAGTGGATTTCGTTCTCACGAGACTAACCGAGCATTTTCGTGCCCTTTTGTCTAGCACTATTTTTGAACCTACAGCCAAAAGAGCTGCGGAGAATCAAACCAAACGCCCTG
>CAZCNG010000351.1:0-1511 GCA_964500045.1 uncultured Methanomassiliicoccaceae archaeon | reverse complement strand
GCTATGAGCCATATTGGGCAATATTTTAACGTCTAAGACCTGGTCACCGTTAACGTTTTCCACCCCATCTACCTCTGACGAATTCATGGTCATTACTACGGCCACTTTTTCCACCGCCGGCAGCTTACCGTCAAAATATTCATTTAACCAATTATATGAAACTTTCATCCTTCTTATTATACTTAATTATTCCCTTTCGTAAATCCTTATATCATTTTAATTTAAATTTGGGCATAATATACAAAAACGACGGCCTGTTTCAGAGGTTCTAGCTTGCAGTTAAGCCTTAATTCGGGTATTTTTAGTTACTATGAATAAAAAAACACAAAAAATGTCCGAATTGCGGTTCAACCAATACTAAGAAGAGAGGTCTGGAAAGAAATATCCAGACTTGGAGTTGTGGCGCTTGTGGTCGAAGATTTAGAAACAAAAGACGAGACAGAGTTGCCCTTCAAAAGTCAGTCTGGAAGGAGTATGTGTTTGGCAAACAGACTTTGCGAGAATTGAAACAGGAACACGGAAAAGACAAGAGAACTTTAAAGGAAATATTAGAAAATTACATCGCTCCGGAAAAGACTCACGATCCACGAAGAGTGGATCTGGTTGTTGATGCCCTCTATTTTGGCGAAAGAAAAGAAGCTAGCAGTTGGTCCGCGATTGTCTTCCGAGATCCAAAGAGGAGAGAGAATTTATGGTGGAAATTCTGTCCAACCGAAACGACCTCGGCATATTTAGAAGGTCGAAGAGATTTAGAGAAATTAGGCTACACCATCATGTCAGTGACCGGTGACGGCTTTGGTGGCTTGAGACAAGCCTTTTCTGACCGGCCAGTGCAAATGTGTCATGTCCATATGGAAAGAATCGTGGTGAACGGCACAACGAGAAAACCACTGCTTGAAGCCGGACAAGCCTTACTTGCTCTCACTCGGTCACTTCATCAAAATATCAGCGGTGAATTATTTAAATTTTACTTAAAAAAATATCTGGAAAAATACGGAACTTTTCTGAACGAGAAAAGCATCAATCCGGAAACCGGAGAATCATTCCTTACCCATGAGCCTCTGCACAAGGCGGCTCTGTCTCTAGTCCGATTTCTTCCTCACCTGTTTGTTTTTGAACGACACAAAAATATCTCTCGCACCACCAATTCATTAGAAGGTCATTTCTCTCATATTCGAAATATTGTCTGTGTTCATCGTGGTCTGTCGCGACCGCAAATGGAGAAGGTCTTGCATTCCATATTTCTAGCTTCGACGATTGCTCCGACCTCCAAAAAACTCAAACATGTGCTCTAAAAAAGCCGTCGTTTTTGTATATTATGCCTAAATTTGCGCAAAGCGAACCCCGACAGCGTGCTACGCATGTCGGGGGTATGGCCTGAGGTTGATTTCAGGCCGGTGATTGGATCGAGGTGTGCGTGCCAAAGGCAAACGCGTCCCTTTGGTTCCAATGTTCGAGACTAACCTTACGAGCCCCAAACCAGAGGTCATGACCCAGGAACAATCTCAGGC
>CAZCNG010000350.1:0-1514 GCA_964500045.1 uncultured Methanomassiliicoccaceae archaeon | reverse complement strand
GCCTTTTATGGATGGATGTACCATCCATATGCATTGGACACTACAATCGTTAATGGAAAAAATGGCCCTCCGAACTAAATTCCTTAAGGACCGTTAAGCGGAGTGGGCTTGATAATAATCGGCCACTATTTACTCCAAATCCCGTAGATGCGGGAGTTGCAGTGGGGGCACCTATCTCCGTGCAGATAACACCTCGCTTCGGCGAAGGAAGGGCAGAAGCGGCTCATCTGCTCCTGCTGCACGAACACCTTCTCACCCTCCTCCTTCACTTTGCGCGTCACGAGGACCGTGCCGCATTCCGGACACGCCGTATCTTGATGCAGGCCGCCCACGGTGCCGCCGAAGTAGACAAAGCGAATCCCTTCACGCAGGAGCGCGGCGCGTGCGTTCTCCATATCCTCGATCGTCGTCTCCGCCGCGCTGCTCATCCGATAGTACGGATGGAAACGGAACAGGTGCACGGGAACATCCACTCCGATCTCGCGCGCCAGGAACTCGCCCAGCGCGGCGACCTCGACCGGAGCATCGTTCTCGCCCTTGATGAGCGGATAGGCCACCTCGAGGTGCTTGCCCAGCTCCACCGCCACGCGGCAGGTTTCCAGCACGGGCTGCAGCTCCCCTCCGCACAGGCGGCGATAGCCTTCTTCGCTGAACGCTTTGATGTCGACCTTGACCGCGTCCACGGCGTTCAGCAGGTCGCGGCGGGCGCGTCCGTGAATGTAGCCATTGCTATTGATCATGGTCCCGACGCCGCCCGCTAGCGCCAGGTGCGCCGCATCGATCACATATTCAGCCCAGACGGACGGTTCGTTGAAGGTGAAGGCTATGACCTCGGCATTCTTGGCCCGGGCCAGTCCCAGCAATGATTCCGGCGTCACTGTATCAGCGGGCACAGGACCGACGGGCAGGGCGAGTTCGTAATTCTGACAGAAGGCACAGTCGAGGTTGCAACCGAAGGTGCCCACCGATAGGGTGCGCGCCCCGGGGCGAAAGTGGTACAGCGGCTTCTTCTCGATCGTATCCACCTGCAGCGCGCACAATTGCGCGTAGTTCAACGCCCACAGATGTCCGCCCTGCATTCCGCGCGTCTGGCAGCGGCCCTTGTGCCCTTCCGCCACCAGGCAGAGGTGCGGGCAGAGCTGGCAATGGGCCGAGCCTCTCTGCATGGTGTACCACCTGGCCTCGATGCGCATGAGGACGATATGGCGGAATCAGAACAATAAGATTGGCCTTGAGCATTGAAGAATGGATCGCGGGCGCGGTCATGGGCGAAGAAGAATATCGTCCAGCCAGCAGGGGGAGCGTTTAATTACCCCAGGTGGTCATCATTCTTTGGGGTTCGGGCCAATGAGCGAGGGACTAGTTGCAATATTGCTTCTGATACTGGTGCCGCTATTCGGCGCCGCGGGTTGCCTAGCCTTCGAAAAGGGCAAGTCCCCGCGCCATTTGGTCGGTCTGATCGTGGGCATCACCATGATCGTGGCCGCCTACCTGTTCTACTACATGTGGGAGAA
>CAZCNG010000349.1:0-1534 GCA_964500045.1 uncultured Methanomassiliicoccaceae archaeon | reverse complement strand
GAGGACTGGTGAACATGAACGCCAAGAAGATATCCATGATCGCGGTCGTGTTCCTAGTGGCCGCCGCGTTGGCCATGCCCGTGTTGGCTAGACCGGGAGGCATGCCCTCGGGGGATTATGCCTGGGGCAATTGCGGCTGCCACAGCAATCTGGGGCCGATCAACGTGGCCACCGCCGCTTCGGCCAGCACCGTGGATCCGGGCCAGTATGTCAACGTCACTGTGCACCTCACCGGAGGGATGGAAGGCGATGAGCAGGAGGCGGGAAAGGTCGGCGTACTGCTGTTCTCCGCGCTCTCCACCACCAACAGCTTGCCCGCGGAGGCCGGTTGGGTCGTGGTTAAGGATCCCAGCGGATCCACCGCCTTCAACTTCTACCAGATCAGCAACTACGTCAGCTCGGCGCAGCTGCAGTGGACCCTGCTGGCGCCCCAGACGCCGGGACAGTACAGCCTCTACGTGCAGGTGATGCACGGCGCCGATGACCGTCCCTCCTATGAGGAGGGCGCGCCGCTGCTGTTCACCGTCAAGGGAAGCGCGCCCGCGCCCGTGGTCACCATCACCGCCCCGGCGCCCGGGGCGGTCCTGACCGGCGTGGTGCAAGTGAGCGCGGATGTGTTCAGCGCCGACCCGACCACCACCGCCATCCTGTACTTCGACGATATCGCCATGGGCACCAAGACGGGTGCGCCATTCACTTGGCAGCTGAACACCGCCGCCTACGCCGACGGACTGCATAAAATACGCGTGGAAGCGAGCAATTCCAACCCGACCAAGGGCATCGCCCAGGTCAGCGTCGTGCTCAACAACAACGGACAGGGGTTGAACAACGCCAACGTCATCGTCATCAGGGCTCCGTTCAACAACACGCTCGTGACCGGACCGTTCTTCGTGGAGGCGGAGGTCGTGGGTGGTGGCACTATACTCTCGGGAACGCTCTACATCGATGGCGTGTCCCAGGGCACGAAGACCGCGCAACCCTATAACTGGACCGTCGATTCATCGCAGTTCAGCAATGGGATGCACCTCATCAACGTGACCGCCTTGGGAGTCACGGCCAACGGTTCCGATAGGATCACCGTGCGCACCGATAACAGCCCTCCGGCCGTTACCATCACCAACCTGGCGCCGGGGCAGCAGCTTTCCGGCATCTACACGGTGCTGGCGACGATCACCGCACCGGCTCCGGTGGTGCGGGCGGAATTGTACATCGACGGCACCCTGGCCGGTAACCTGACCGCCGGGAACTGGGCCTACATGTTGGATACGACCACCTATACCGATGGAACGCACACGGTCAACATCACCGCCTACGACGTCCTGGGCAGGAGCGGCTCCGCCAGTGCGGACGTGACCTTCCAGAACGTCCCGAGCTTTGATAAGACCGCTTGGGAGATCAACATGATAGCGCTTCCGCTCTTCATGATCGGCATCATCTGCATGCTGGTCACGGCGGCTCTCTACATCAACAGGAAAAACGGAGGTGAGAAGTAATGGTCGCAATGGAAGCGCTGCACGCGCTAACTGCAGAAATG
>CAZCNG010000348.1:0-1541 GCA_964500045.1 uncultured Methanomassiliicoccaceae archaeon | reverse complement strand
ATCTTTTTCTCTCGTGGCCACAAGACAGACCATGTTATAAAACAAAAATGGTTTGCCTTGCGCAGAACGCTTTCTCTTGTTAATCTGCATAATGTTGGAATTGTATGTCACTCTGTTTTAGACAGGGCTGAGGCACGTTTGGTTAAGATAAAAGAGTGGGTAGAACAGAGAATTGAGAGTGTGGTTGATAGGGCAAAGGCACGTCAGAAGAATATTATCCCGAGCAAGAAACAGGTTTCTGACTTTATCGCTGATATCAAAAGCCACGCAGAGAATTTGAAAAAATAAAATTGCCACCTTAGCTCAGTTGGTAGAGCAACACTTTTGTAAAGTGAAGGTCCTCGGTTCGAATCCGAGAGGTGGCTCCAAATGCAACCGTACTTCCATGTCGGCCGAGCGTCAGATTTGAAAGGTAGAGACAGAGTACTTTATCGGTTTTTTGAAATGGTCCCTGGGCTTTTGGCTTGGGGCACTCTTCTTGGGGTTGTTTTCTTTTCTTATTTTTTGCCGACTTGGGCAGCCTATTTTATTATTGTTTTCGATTTGTACTGGCTCATGAAGACAATGTATCTCTCTATCCATCTTCGCCAAAATTGGAAGAGAACAAGAGTTAATATGAATCTAGATTGGGAGCCGATGATGAAGCCCCTTAAATATGATCATATTTATCACTTGGTCTTACTACCTTTTTATGACGAGAGTTTTGAATTAATTAACCAGAGTGTTCTTTCTCTAGCTGAATCAAAATATAATTTAAATAGGATAATCTTGGTTCTAGCCACAGAGAAAAGAGCTGGGGAAGAGGCTCAAAAGACAGCTAAAGCCATATCAGAAAAATATAAAAATAAATTCGGCGAGATACTTATAACAACTCATCCAAAAGATTTGCCTGGTGAAATGGCTGGTAAGGGTTCCAATATAACTTGGGCGGCCGAGAGAGCTCGTGTGGAGGTTTTAGACCCAAAGAAAATTCCTTATGAGGATGTGATCGTTTCGGCAATGGATAGCGATACAGCAATTTATAAAGACTATTTTAACTGCATCTCTTGGAATTTTTTAACAACACCAGATCGTTTTCATGCTTCTTATCAGCCTGTACCACTTTATAACAACAACGTTTGGCAAGCACCGGCTTTTTCTCGTGTGGTAGCCAGTTCTGGTACTTTCTGGCAGATGATTCAGCAGGAACGTCCAGAAAGATTGGCCACATTCTCTTCTCATGCTGTACCTTTTAAGACTTTGTACGAGATCGGATACTGGCAAAAAAATATGGTTTCAGAAGATTCTCGAATATTTTGGAATGCTTTCATGTTTTACAATGGTAATTATCGAGTAATACCTATTTCTTATCCTGTTTCTATGGATGCTAATTTGGCCTCTACGTTTTGGCAGACGTTGAAAAATATCTATAAGCAACAACGACGTTGGGCTTGGGGGTCAGAGAACCTTCCTTATATCTTCTTTAATTTTGTTAAAAATAAAAAGATATCACTTTGGCAAAAAATTAAAGTTTTGTTTGTTCAGATCGAAGGATATTGGTC
>CAZCNG010000347.1:0-1568 GCA_964500045.1 uncultured Methanomassiliicoccaceae archaeon | reverse complement strand
ATCGGCAAGGTCGGTTCATCGGGCAGATGTCAAGGGGTTTGCGACACAGGCTCATTGGCACTATTGAATATGTCACGGAATCTGGACTCGCTCGCCTTGAGCGCCTCCTCTACCCGCTTGCGCTCGGTGATATCGGTAAGGAAGTTCAGAGTGGCCGGTCTGCCCTCCCATTCGATCATCACGGCACTGATCTCGACCCATTTTATGCCGCCATCTCCGGTCCGCAATCGGAAGACATAGCGCTCGGGGACCGGTTCTCCGCGAGATCTCATCCGATAGTTGTCGACCACCATGGCGCGGTCCTCTGGATGGATGAACTCTTGGAATGATGTCGATATCAGGTCCTTCTCCGGGACTCCCACTAGTGCCACGGCCGCGGGATTGACGAAGCGCAGGATCCCCTCCTGCACCACCACTATGGTCTCGTTGGCGCTATCTACCAACTTGCGGTATCTCATCTCGCTCTCTTGCAGCGCCTTTTCTGCCAGCTTGCGCTCGGTGATATCTGAGTGCGTGCCGAACATCATCAAGGGTCTGCCCTCGTCCGTCCAGGAAATGACCCGGCCACGGTCCTGGATCCAGACCCAGTGCCCATCCTTGTGCCTCATCCTGGCCTCGCAGTCGTAGTAGGATGTCTTTCCCGTGAAGTGCTTTTCCAGGAGATCATTCGACCTTCTCTCGTCCTCCGGATGCACCAACGCCGCCCAGGTCTCTATGCTGATGGGGGCCAGCTCTTCCAAGGTATGGCCGATGATCTGTGCCCATCTCTCGTTGAAAGATGTCTCTCCGGTCTGCACGTTCCATTCCCAAGTTCCGGCGTTGGTACCTTCTATGACGCCTTTCAAACGACGGCGTTCTTCTTGCAGCATCGAAGCGGCCCGTCTGCGCTCAGTGACATCGACCATGGTCGTCAGGAAATACTGCTTCCCCTGGACGTCGATCAGCTCGCCATTGAAGAGGCCGTCCAGCAGCGCTCCGTCCTTGCGCCTGACCTGGAACATGAAATCATTGATCCGTCCGGTCATCTGCAATTGTCTGGCCGCGGCGGCCTGTTGGTCATTGCGCGGGAACAGGTCCAGTTCTAGAGTGGTCTTTCCCAGCACTTCCTCCTTCGAATATCCCAGGCTCCTCAGGAATGCGTCGTTGACGTCGATGAACGCCGCCTCAGGTACGGTCGAGACGGCCATCAGAGATGGGTTGTAGCGGAACAACTTCTCGAAGCGCTGTTGTGCTTCCGCTTCCTTCCTGGTCTTCACTTCGAGCTCATGATTCCTCTTGGAAAGTTCCCTGCTGGTGTTCACGATCTCGTTGTTAAGACGAGATATCTCGTCGAAGATCATCGCCTCGCCGGTCTTCGCTCGCTGGTGCAGAAAGAATGCCTGTTTGAAGCTCTGCAGGAGCTCGTCCCGCTCACGGTCGGAGCGGACCGTGCGGTCGACCAGCAGCAACAGCACCTCCTCAAGGTCGGTGCCTGCGACGATGATGAAGCGATCCCGCTCCTTGGAGCCAAAAAAATGGCTCTCTTTGGGATAGAGTGGGTAAGCTTATCGCTTCCCCACTCCCTTTAC
>CAZCNG010000346.1:0-1572 GCA_964500045.1 uncultured Methanomassiliicoccaceae archaeon | reverse complement strand
AGTACCTACAGTGTATGTTGAAGCTGTACCTAATGTCCCAGCACTTGTTAAATTTAATTCTCCACCTTGAATAGATCCGATGTTTATCAAATTACCTTGACTAGTAATTCTTTGGGCAGAAGCTGAACTATCAGCACCTCCAGTTCCAAGTCCCCCTGAAATATTTGTATAACCATTAAAAGTATTTCTGACTGAAATCGTTCCGTATGATGAAATTCCCCATCTTCCCAAGACAAGTGAATCGGTAGAGAGTGTCCCTGTTTGAGTTGTACTTGCTACAGAAAGCATGGTATGAGGTGAAGACGTTCCAACACCCAATTTTACATTTGTATTATCCCAAACAAAATTTGCTGATGCTCCAAGTGTTGAACCTCCTAAATTAAACTGAACTTGTGTATTTGACCCTGCAGCAGTTGCTGTGTTTGGTGTTAGACAATTTCCATTTATTTTCAAACAACCTCTTGTAATATCAATACCGTTTGCAAAAGTTGATGTTGCAGAACCAATAGTTGCGATTGCTGATGTAGTTGCCCAACCAGATACAATCAAATTTGTTGTTGATGCTGTTCCACTAACAGTAATTGCGGTAGACGAAGCGTAAGGGAATGTAGAGGCAGTTGAAGATGTTGCAACAAAATTTTGCCCCACTACTGTTCCTGCAACTGAGAGCGTCGCATATGGTGAAGTGGTTCCAATACCAACTCTCAAATTTTGTACTCCATTAGCTCCATCTGATTCACCGTAAACTGTCAAAATTGGAGTACTTCCAATATTTGCTGAGTATGATTCAACTGTTCCAGAAGGTGACGCTGATGTTACTGGCAAATCAATCCAATTTACAACCCCTGCATCAGTATCAAATCTCATTGATGCAAGCGCGAGATTATTTATTGATGTAATTCCTGATGAGTAATCATAAGTTAATGCTCCTGATCCAACATCAAGTCCTCCAGCAAATGTAGAAGTTGCAGTTGTTGAAGTTGCAGTAAAATTCTTTGCAACAACTTCTCCCGCAACTGAAAGCATTGCGTAAGGGGAAGATGTACCAATTCCGACACTACCTGTAGTGTAAGAAATATTTGAACCATTTGTTGTCCATTGTGATGAACCTCCACCGCCTGAAGTAATACAAGTTCCGTTGACAGCAAAACATCCTGTTGCAACATTTATACCATTCGCAAATGTTGATGTAGAAAAGCCAGTGATATTTAAATCTGCTGATTGAATACCTCCTGTAAATGTTGTTGTTCCAGCATTACTAAATACTTGGAGACCTGTGAAAGTATTTGCGGTATAAGTTTTTGCAATTGTTGATGAAGAATTGGTGTAATAGTCAGCAGAAGTTGTGGAAAAGAAGAATCCTTTATTAAGAGTGCTTAAATAATATGCATCAGAAGTTGTGGCCCATCTAGTGACAGTCGAATCCCAGTAGTTAGCTGAAGTTGTACTGAAAGAAGATGAAAGATATTGAGCAGATGAGAGACCAGCAAAAGTTCCAGTCCAATCAGAACCTCCTGTAACAGTTAGACAAGTTCCGTTTATTGCGAAACAACCTTTTGCGATACTAATACC
>CAZCNG010000345.1:0-1610 GCA_964500045.1 uncultured Methanomassiliicoccaceae archaeon | reverse complement strand
GCAGTCATCCTCGTACCTAGCATGGTGATTCCCGATTGCACGCCCACCAGACTGCTTGTGATATTGGAGAATCCGCTGTTCATATCCGTCTGCACCTGAGACAGCTGGATACTCAATCTGGTGTCCATGGTGTTGATATTGTATGAAAGGGCGTCCATACCAGTTTGGATCTGTGCGATCCCCGCGGTCAGGGCCGTTCCAATGCCCGAGACCTGCGTCGAGAGGGATGCCAAGGTCCCGGAAATCGACTGCACCCCGTCCATCACATAGTTCCTCTCCACCAGGAGGGTGAACCGGTCATACGTGCTCCAATAGTCAAGGGCCGAGGTCTGCATGTCGATGACCACTGCTTGTGGGTCCGTCCCGGATGGCAAGGTTATCACTATCTGGTAAATATTGTCCATGACCGGGCTCCAGGATATCACTGCTCCTGGCGCCGTACACCAGAAGTAGAAGAAAGCGTTGCTGATGTGCTGCGGAGGCGCGGAAACCTCCACCCTGATGAGCACCTGCTCGCCCCAATAGGCCGAAACGGTCGAGGGCAGTCCGGACACCTGCAGCATAGGGCGCAGCAGAGAGATGCCAAAGGTGTCGCTGACCACCAGGGTATCGCCCCACAGGCTGAGCACGGAGGAAGTGATATGGTAGTCGTCATAGTAGGCCAGCGGGACGGCATTCTCCCGGCCGAAGATGGTCACTCCCTGGTGGAAGAACCGGACCACGAAATACGAGCCATCGTAGGATATACCGTCGATCTCGGCCGGGTATTCGTAGGGGTAGGACCAGGCGATTCCTCCAGTCTTGGTGTCAAAGAGGTAGATCATGCCGGGCGCGGATTCGAAGGCACCGGCAACATAGCGGCCGTCGCCGGAGACGGCGAGGCTGCGGCCCATGACCGGCACGGTCCCTAGCTGATAGAGGTGCTCGTTGATGTGGCCGGAACTAGAGTCCCATATGTGCAGATATCCCGAGCTGTCGAAGAAGGCGGCCGTCTGCGCGTCCTTGGAGAGAGAGGCGCCTTCGACCTGGACGGACCCCATGGTCACCGAGACCAACGTCTCCAGATTGCCGTTGAGAAGGCGCGCCGTGTTTCCGCCCGCCAGCAGGATCCTGCTGCCGTCGTTGTTGATGTAGGCGCGGGCCATGGCCCCAACCGCAGGCAGATAGTAGAACGCGCCTTCCCCATTGTCATGGAATACCATCATACCCCCATTGAAGGCGGCCACGGAGATATTGCCGGTCGCAGTGGTGGCGATGTTGCGGGCCGGGTTGCCCGAGGAGCCTGCCATCATCATCCACTTGTAATTGCCGCCGCCCCCGACCTCGTACGCGAGAATATATCCCAGGTTGCTGCAGGCGTAGATCCTGTGGCCGTCGCCGGTGACTGCGACACCTGGATCGTAACCTTCCCACACCCCCTCAACATACGCGGTCCAGAGCGCCGTCGACGATCCCGCCTCGTAGGCGCTGAGCCACCCTCCCAAACCAGAGTTGACCGCGATCACCTGGCCGGAGTCGCTGGTGGCAAGCACCCCGTAGGTGGGAGCCGGGAAATCCGGAGATCGGATTTCCCGGCTCCCACCTACGGGGTGCTTGCCACCAGCGACTCC
>CAZCNG010000344.1:0-1621 GCA_964500045.1 uncultured Methanomassiliicoccaceae archaeon | reverse complement strand
GGATCGCATTGCCAGCAGAGCAGAAGCCTCGGGACGAGTTGACGCTCGAATCCATCGTCGAAGGGAAGAGGATGGATGCCTACGTGGAGCATCGCACCAAGGAGATGCACGTCTGCGCGCTGTGCAACGCCGTCGGCTACAAGCGGAAACCGATGCGCCAGATAGGCAAGCAGTGGATCTGCATCGACTGCCTGCGCCAACTGCGAGAAGCGTTGGAGGGTTTGGAGCAGTGGGAAGCCGAGCTGCAGCTGGAACGCGAGATGGGTAAGAAGATCGATGACACCATCGGTCTCTGATCAGCGGTCGCGGCCGTGGTCGCAATATTTCTTTATGGAGCAGATCGGGCACCGCGGATGGCGCGGTAGACAGACGTCCTGGCCGAACGGTACCAGCCTCATGTTGACCTCCTTCCACAGGGACTTGGGCACCACCAGGCGCAGAGCGGCCTCTGTTTCATCCGCTTCCTCGGTGCTCACCAGTCCGATGCGGTTGCTGATACGGTGCACATGCGTGTCGACGCAGACGGCGTCCTGGTCGAAGCCGTAGGAGAGGACGCAATTGGCCGTCTTCCTGCCCACCATCGGCAAGGTCAGTAACTTCTCCATGTCATCGGGGACCTGCCCGTGCATATCCTGCTCTATTATTCGAGAGATGGCGATGATGCTCCTCGCCTTGGAACGGTAGAATCCAGCCGGCCGTATCAGCTCCTCCACCTCCGACTCGGAGGCGGAGGCGATGCTCGCCGCGTCGGGGAAACGGTCGAAGAGCCGTCGCGAAGCGAGATGCGTATTGGCGTCCTTGGTCCTCTGTGATAGGACGGTGGTGATCAACACATGGAATGGCTCGTGGCTCCATTCGGCGGCCTCGGCATGCCGTCCAGGATAGGCGGCCACCGGCTCTGCGAGCGCCAGTTGGCGCATGATCTCCCTCACTTCCTCTTCCGTGCGGCGCACCAGGTCATCCCCTCCCCCACCGTGTAGAACGATCCAGCGAGGACGACCGTGCCCTCTCGACCGGAGATCGCGTAGGCTTCATCGAGCCCATCGGCCACCGAGGCCGCCGTGCTGGGAGATGCTCCATGGCGGCGACAGGCTTCGGCCAATTGTTGGGCCGGCATCGCTCTCCGGGTGACCGGGGTCACGCAGATGACGACCTCCGCCACGGGCATCAAGGCGGCCGCGATGCCGTCCGCATCCTTGTCCTCGAGGATGCCTAGGACCAACACCGTCTTCCCCACTTTCAGTCGCCTCAGGTCAGCGGCGGTGGCCGCGGCGCCTTCCGCCGTGTGCGACACGTCGAGGATGAAGAGCGGGTCCCGGCCCGCGATCTGCAGGCGGCCGGGCCACGCGACCCGGGACAGGCCGAGGACAATATCCTCGTCCTTGAGCTCCACCCCCTGTTGGCGGAGGACCAGGGCGGCCTCGCAGGCCAAGGCTGCATTGTCGCCTTGGTAGGTGCCTTGCAGCGGGAGCGTGACTGCTCTCCCGATGCTGTCGAGACGGACGTGCACGCCCTCCGCGTCGCTCAAACAGACCCGGTGATGGAAGTCCACTCCAGAAACGCCAAGCGGGCAGCCATGGTCCCGGCAGGCCGCCCTGATCACGCGGAGCGCATCCCCCTC
>CAZCNG010000343.1:0-1637 GCA_964500045.1 uncultured Methanomassiliicoccaceae archaeon | reverse complement strand
TCCTCGCTGCGCGAGGTGCTGGTGGAGATCCCCAAGGTGCGCTGGGAGGACGTCGGCGGCCTGGAAGACGTGAAGCGACAATTGCGTGAGGTGGTCGAAATGCCCATCGAGTCGCCAGGGGCCTACAAGAGGTTGGGCATCAGAGCGGCGCGCGGTGTCCTGCTCTACGGACCGCCGGGTACCGGCAAGACGCTGCTAGCGAAGGCCGTGGCCAACGAATCTAAGGCCAATTTCATCTCCATCAAGGGACCGGAGATCATGTCCAAGTGGGTCGGCGAGAGCGAAAAAGCCGTCCGCCAGGCCTTTAAGAAGGCGAAGCAGGCCTCGCCGTGCATCGTCTTCCTGGATGAGATAGATGCGATCACGCCGCGGCGCGGTTTGGGGGACAGCAGCGCCACGGAAAGGGTCGTGAATCAATTGCTCACCTCCCTGGATGGGATGGAGGCGATGGAGGGCGTGGTGGTCATTGCGGCGACGAACAGGCCGGATATCATCGACCCGGCGCTGTTGCGACCGGGCCGCTTCGACCGCCTTATCTTGGTCCCCATGCCCGACGCCGGGGCGCGCCGGGGCATCCTTGAGGTGCACACCCGCTCCATGCCCGTGGTGGAGGTAGACCTCGACTACCTCGTCTCCAGAACGGAGGGGTTCGTCGGCGCCGACCTGGAGAACCTGTGCCGCGAGGCGGCCATGACAGCGCTGCGGGAGGACCGGGAGGCCAAGATCGTGGAGGCGAAGCATTTCGAGGAGGCGCTGCGGCTCGTGCGCGCTTCCCTCGACAAGGACGTAATGAAGCAGTACGAGAACGTGGGCAAGACGCTGGCCAAGGCACGCGCCGGCTGGGATGACGTCGGCATCTACAGGTGATTCCAATGATTGAGAAGGGAGGCATCAAGGGGAAACCCATCCGGGTGGCGTCCAAGCAGAAAGCGATGGACGACCACGCTGCGGCCATGGAGAGGATCATGAAGGACTGCTTCGCCACCCTCAACGAGGTGGAAGCGTACTCTAAGATGCTGGCCCGCCATTTGGGGCGGCCGACCACCCTGGAGGAGGGGCTGCTCGCCTATCTGGAAAGGATGGTCCCGTTCACCGATGATCCGGACTCGCGCGGCCGCATGCTCCTGGGCATCGCCGAGACCCGCGCCATGCTGGGCATCGACAACATCGAGGTGCTGCAGGCCTTTCACCGCAACGAGCTGAACGGCTTCAAAGAAATGGGTTTCGCCAAAGTAACCATCCAAGTCGCAAAGGACGGTTGCCCCGCCTGCGCCAAGATGGATGGAAAGATCATGGAGACGGGGGTGGCGATCAAAGAGTTGCCCTTGCCCTGCCCAAAATGCAGTAAGAAGCCTTTCCCCAAGGGCAGCAATTTGTGCCGCTGCCGCTTTGCCGCGGTATTCATCGAGTAACTGGCCAGGAGTTCATAAGACATAAATAGGCACAACCTCATTTGTCGCGCTAGCATCAAGGGAAAGGGAGCGGTGCACAATGAGGAAGTTCATAACAGAGTTGAAGGGCAAAACGGTCATGACCAGGGACGGTCAGATCCTCGGCATGATTGACAATTTCGTAGTGGACACCGTGACCGGGGCGGTCAATCACGTTCTCGTCGTACCTGCCGAAGAGATCGACGC
>CAZCNG010000342.1:0-1659 GCA_964500045.1 uncultured Methanomassiliicoccaceae archaeon | reverse complement strand
TCCTTGTAGGAAGCGACCTTGGCCAGTTTCTTCTCGATCTTGGCGAAGGCACATTTACGGCACTCTGTGCCGGAGCATTTGGGAATGAGGAGGGAAGGATCCTGACTGAGCTTCTTGGCGTTAGCCAGCAAATCCTTCTCGAGGGACTTGGGGGTGGCTTTGACGCCCCGGAAGCGGATGACGCTCTTCATGGCCACGGCTACCTCTCGCCGCGATATAACTAAGTTTCCAACCTTCCCTGAGGAGTGGCCGGCGATAGATTAAGAATCCCGAGGCGGATTGCGATGATAGGATGAGCGAGAAGGACGAACGTTTCGCCCAGGGATACCTGGAGGGATACGAGGAAGGTCTCAAGGAGGCCATCCAAGAGTTCATCGCCATCACCAACCGCAAGAATTTCACCACCGCGGAGATCCGTCTTCTGGCAAAGAACCAGGTGGCGTCCATTCCAGAGAAGGCGGACGATTGCCGCCTACGTCTGCGTCGCAAGTATGGGGTCTCCCTACCGATAGATGGCGCGGCCCGGGAAGATGACCTTCAGCTGCGCGAGGGCCGCAGCTATCTGATCCACGATGACGACCCGATCAAGGTGTTTCGCATCGCAGCCGACCTGGAGAAACAGGGATGTCCAGTACTGGCGTTCACGCGCCGACCCATGGAGGACGTGCGCGAGGTCCTGAGCGCAGAGGCCCAGGTCTATTGGCTCAGCAAGTCCGAGGGCGGGATGGAGCAGGACACGATGCCCAAAGAGATGATCATCAGCCCCACCGACCTGACCAAGATCCAGACCACCTATCAGCGCTTCACCGAGGTGAACAAGGGCAAGACCCCGGTGCTCCTCTTCGATGTGCTCGGCTATCTGCTGACCTACTCTGAATTCCCGACCATTCTTAGGCTATTGCAGATCATGCGCGACCATGCGCTATCAACGAAGAGCGTACTGCTGGTGTCCCATGATCCCTTGTCGCTCCGGGACAACCAGCCCCGCATTCTACAACAGGAGATCCGCTAGGGTACCAGGCCGCGCAGCTGCATGGCCTTGGCGACCTCACCTATGGCGATCATGTTGGCCGCCGTGCGCATGTCGATCCAGTTGGCGGTGCTGACCACCCAGACCCGGTTGAAGGCCCCGGTCATGATCAGCTTGAGCCGCTCCTTCACCTCTTCGGCGTTCCAGAAGAAATACTGCAGGTCCTGGACCCACTCAAAGTAGGAGACGGTGACGCCGCCGGCGTTGGCCAGGATGTCCGGAACGAGCAATACGCCCCTCTTGAAGAGGATCTCGTCCGCCTCCGGTGTGGTCGGCCCGTTGGCGCCTTCCACGACTATCTTGGCCCTTATGTTCTTCGCGTTCTTCTCCGTGATGACATTCTCCAGCGCGGCCGGTATCAATATGTCACAGTCCAGCTCCAGCAGCTGCTCGTTGCTGAGGTCCTGAGCTCCAGGGAATCCCTTCAGCCCGCCGGTCTCCTTCTTGAAGGCCAGCACCATCTTGATGTCCAAGCCGCCTTCATTGAGGATGCCGCCGTGGGAATCGCTGACGGCGATCACTTTGCAGCCGGCCTCGTCGTGCAGCAGGCGGGCGGCGTTGCTGCCCACGTTCCCGAAGCCCTGTACGACGATGCGCGCATCCTGGAGCTGCATCTTTCTGCGGAGCGC
>CAZCNG010000341.1:0-1665 GCA_964500045.1 uncultured Methanomassiliicoccaceae archaeon | reverse complement strand
GGCCGGTACGGTGATGGCTCCGCCCAGGCCGATGTAGTCGACGATGGTCGCTACGGCAGGGCTGCCGCTCGTCGTGTAGATGAAATCGCTGTCGGCGGCCGCGGCGCTCCCGCTGCCCAACGCGACGAGGCCCGTGGCCAGAAGTAGGAAGACAACCGCCACGCAGCCTGCATACGGCCTGGTGTTCCTGGAATTGGGTGAAAGACGGACGCGCCCGCCCGTCTTCCTTGCATCTGCTCTCATCTATGCACCAGGACGCTCAGCATATTGGACGCAGGTCCGTTGCCGGCCGCGTTGAACGGCACGATGCGGTAGAAGTAACTCCTTCCCGCCCTCAAACCCGCGAACGGGTCCGTGTAGCTGGTGACGTCGGCTCCGACGTTGACGTTCCTCAATCCCGCGGTGAAGGCGGCGTTCGTGGCGCGCTGCACGATGAACCCGCTCTGATCACCCCCAGGCGCATAGGTCCAGGTCAGCACCACCGGAGATCCCGCGGCCACGGCCTGGGCGGCCCGGATCAGACTGGTCGAGCCTGTGGGCGGAGGTGTATGCACCACACGATTCAGAGTGTTGGACCAGGAACTATTGCCTCCGTCGTTGTAGGCACAGACCCGGTAGTAGTAGCGCACACCGGAGGCCATGGTGCTGGCATCCGAGTAGGTCAGTTCGGTGCCGGCCACATCAAAGCTCTTCAGGTTGAGGCTGAAGGCCGTGTTCGTGGCGCGCTGCACGATGAACCCGGTCTGGTTCCCTCCCACGGGGTAGGACCAGGTCAGTATGACGGGGGCGTTTGCGGGCGAGGTGGCCTGCGTCAGAGTCAGCAGGCGTGGTCCCTGCGGTGGCATCACGGGACTGGCAACGTTGCTGTCACCAGAAACCATGTCCAGGGTGGGGAAATTTACAGCCTGTGGCGTTTGCACCGTGTAGTCGAAGGAATCCCCCACCAGATTATTGGCACGGACGCGATAGTAGTACTTCTCGTAGTTGAGGATGGAGCTATCGCTGTAGCTGGTCACCCCAGGTCCGACCGTGAAGGTGGTCAACCCCGTGGCGAAGTTCACGTCCAGCGCCCTCTCTATGGTGGAACCGGTAGTTGCCAGCGACTTCTCCGTCCAGGTCAGGATGACCGCCCCGTTCGAGTAATTGGCCATGAGCTGGGCCGGCGCCAAGGGACGATAGCCAATGACCATGGAGCGCATGGCATCCATCTCCTCGTGCGCCAGCATATGGCAGTGCCACACATACTCCCAGCCGAAGTTCACCATGTGGTTGTTGACGGTGATGGCGTTGCCCGCTGGATCAAAGCTGTTGAGCTTGACCAGAGCACCTATGGGTTTGGTGACGTCCATGGGACGAATGCTGTCCGGTATGTCGAACGGCAACGTTGGCAATATGGGCCGCAGCGCGAAGATCGTATCCTGGAGCGGGTCGACGCGGAGCGTCTCCTTCCAGCCGATCTCATTGGCCGCCGGGAAGCGGACATTGTTATCCCAGGCGACGCGATTGATCAATTGGACGTTGAAGAGGTGCCAATGCATGACGTGGGAGTCGACACCGTTGTGCGAGAACTTCCAGATCTGCGTGCCATCGGCCAAGGTCCCCAGGGGCGTCAGCGCCAGGCTGGGGCCTATCACCTCGGTGGGCGGATCGGGGAAATTGAAGAGG
>CAZCNG010000340.1:0-1685 GCA_964500045.1 uncultured Methanomassiliicoccaceae archaeon | reverse complement strand
GGACCGCCGTGAGTGCGGGTGCATTCGCCTTCGGAATGTCGGGCGGCCTGCTCCTGATCTACGGAGCGATCAAGTTCTACACCAGCAGGAACTGATGGAACAGATCTCCGATCGGCATCCGGCTCACGGTTAAAGAAGCGTCAAGGGCCGATGTTCATCACAGTACACGAGATTCCGCCGCTCTCAGAATCCCGAGGGAAACATAATATCCGAATACTGGTCTTTCACCACAATCCCGGGGAGGCAACTAGAGTGAAATTGGACGAGTACTCGCATGAGTTCAAAGGCAAGAAGGCTGAAGAGGTCTTCGATGGGATCATGCTCTGGCTTAAGAATGAGAGGGCGGAGGTCGAAGGCTCAAGCAGGCCAACTCAGATCGAGGCGGTTCACGGTTCCAGGAAGACGGTCTCCGTTTGGAAGAGGAACGCCCGCAAGAAGCTGGAGTTTTCCATCAACGCCATCTCAGATGGAGTCAAGGTGGATGTCAAGACGTCGACCGGGTCAATGATGTATGCGGATGATGTTGGCACGTGGAGGCCGCAGATATATGTCAACTACGGGTTGCTTCTCGAAGAGATTTGGGCAAGCGTCGACGGTGTGCCATCCAACCCGAGGCCAGAGCAGGATGCGCCGGTCGAGCCCCCGGAACCCGAGAAGAAATCGAAGTGGAAGCTCTTCAAATAGGCAGGTGAGGGAATGGACCGGGAAGAGCTTATGAAGATCAAGGCCGAGATGTCCCGCAGGGACTACTTGATGGGCAGGGCGATGATGAAGCTCGGTGCTATCGTCGCGGTCGTATCGTTCGGCTTGATCGCTATCATAGTCCTCGTGAACGGGCCCCTCAAGGACTTACTCGGTTCAATAGTCGGGTGGGTGCTGGCGCTTGCTTTGGGTTTTGGTATCCTCTTCATCCTATATGGGGCACTGAAATACTCCTCCAGCAAGGATTGACCCCGCCGTTCTTGATCGCCCCTATCCCGGGCAGGATCTCCTTTCCTTCTCTCCTGGGGCCGGCTCGCGGTACTCGTAGAGGATGCCCTTCATGCGGCGGTTGTCGAGGTTGCTGCTGCGGTAGTCCGATTCCCCCACGCGCACGGACCACGGGGCGATCTCTATGATCCTTATGACCTCGTGCCTCGTCGGGTAGGTCTTCCACCGGGCGCGATACTTGCTCCGGCTCATGGTGGACATCTCGCGCACCACGTCGAGATAGGTGTAGGTGCCCAGGTCCATGCAGACGCGGCGGCACATGAGCTCCTTGCGCGTCATGCCTCGCTCCTGGAGACCGTTACCATTGCGCCGGGGGAGGAACCGGCGGCCTGGTACACCTTCCGCGCGCTGAGGGAGAGCACCTGCGAGTCGTCGTCGAACAGGACCCCGGTGAGCGCGTCC
Source organism: uncultured Methanomassiliicoccaceae archaeon (assembly GCA_964500045.1). GTDB lineage: Archaea > Thermoplasmatota > Thermoplasmata > Methanomassiliicoccales > UBA472 > CAZCNG01. Next base: position 293 of record CAZCNG010000340.1, on the reverse strand, counting down.
AGCGCGGCCCTGGCTAGCTTGTCCACGTCGGGGCGCTTGGTCGGCTGGGCTCCCTCCCGGACGGACTTGGGGCGGGGGATGAGGAACTCGATCTCGATGCTCGCTCCATCGTTGATGCCCTCCCGTTTGGGGATGAACCATCGGCCTTCGGATGCGTGCTGGGCCTCCGTGGCGATCCTCTGCCTCCATTTGTCCATGTTAGGATTGCCGTGCGTGATGCGGGGCTTGCCGTTGACCACGAACGCCTTCGTCGAGCCTTCGGGCACGGGCTCGCCGGCCACGAAGAAGGAGAT
>CAZCNG010000339.1:0-1705 GCA_964500045.1 uncultured Methanomassiliicoccaceae archaeon | reverse complement strand
GCTCAGATCGGTGGACGAAGCCAAAAGAACGTAGCTGCCGACCTCGTCCGTGGAGCGATAGATATGATAGCTTTCTATCGCTCGTCCTCCGCTGCTGGTCGGTGCCGTCCAGTTCAGAAGGACCTGGCCATTGCCGGCGGAGGCCTGGAACCAGTTCAGCGCACATGGCGTGGTGCAGGGGTTGGAGTTGAGTCCAGCGCTCTGGGCCCCCATACCGGCCAGGTTGTGCGCTGCGACCGCGAAGGAATAATCCTGTCCGTTGCTCAATCCGGTGATGATCGTCATCGATCCCGTGGGATGGAACAACAACGGAGCGCCGTCCTGGTAGACGACATAGTAATCGATAGCGCGACCGTTGGCAGCGGGGGCGGTCCAGGTCAGCGTCACCTGCGCATCGCCGGCCTCCAGGGTCAGCGTCGGTGCTCCAGGCATAGTATAGGGAATTGCCACCGCCTCTGCACTATGGGTACCAACACCGGCCAGGTTGTGCGCGGCCACGGCAAAGGCGTATTCCTGACCATTATTCAGTCCGTTGATGGTCATGTTCAACTCGGTCGCGTGGGCAGCCAAGGGGACGCCGTCCTGGTAAACGACGTAGTAGTCGACCGCTCTTCCGCCGTTGAACGATGGCGCGCTCCAGATCAGGGTGACGGTGGAGTCGTTGGCATCGACTTGGATGAGCGTTGGCGCATTGGGCATCGTGTAGGGCATGGCCGAGGCAGCAGCGCTCTGGGCGCCCGCACCGGCCAAGTTGTATGCTGCCACGTTGAAGACGTATTCCTGGCCATTGGCCAGTCCGGTGATGTTCGCCGTCAATCCCGTGGGATGGAACGGCAATGCCGTGCCGTCCTGGTAGACGATATAGTAGTCGATGGCACGTCCGTTGTAAGAAGGAGCGGTCCAGGTCAGGGTGATCTGGGCATTGCCCGCTGCGGCTTGCACGAACGTGGGCGCAGCGGGGATGGTATAGGGGATCTCTGCCATCGCTTCGCTATTAGTTCCAGTACCGGCCAGGTTGTGCGCGGCCACGGTGAAAGCGTATTCTTGCCCGTTGCTCAGGCCGGTGATGACCGTTGTCAGCTCTGTGGGATGGAACGGCAATGGAGTGCCGTCCTGGTAGATGACATAGTATTCGATGGCACGTCCATTGTCTGCAGGAGCGGTCCAGGTGAGAGTGACCTGCGCATTGCTGGCGACGGCCGAGGATAGCATCGGCGCGCTGGGGGCCGCATAGGGAATGGCCGAGGTCGCTCCGCTCTGGGCACCCGTCCCGGCCAGGTTGTGGGCGGACACGGTGAAGGCGTATTCCTGGCCATTGACCAGTCCGGTGATATTCGTCGTCAACCCGGAGGGATGCGCTGCCAACGGCAAACCGTCCTGGTAGACGATGTAATAGTCGACCGCCCTTCCGCCGTCGAAGGCCGGCGCGCTCCAGGTCAAAGTGATCTGAGCGTTCCCTGGGACAGCTGGACCCAGGTTCGGCATAGTGGGCACGGTGCAAGGAATCGCCGCTTCACTGGTGCTCTGGACGCCGTTGCCGGCTAGATTATGCGCGGCCACCGCAAAGGCATATTCCCGGCCATTGGTCAGTCCGGTGATGAACATCGTCAACCCGGTGGGATGCGCTGCCAGCGGCAAACCATCCTGGTAGACGATGTAGTAATCGACCGCTCTTCCGCCGTCGAAGACCGGCGCGCTCCAGGTC
>CAZCNG010000338.1:0-1718 GCA_964500045.1 uncultured Methanomassiliicoccaceae archaeon | reverse complement strand
GCATGACCCTGATCCCCGTGATGAGCCCATCGTCAGAGCGTGGGGAGCGTGGAGCGTCGGAGCGCCAGAACCCGGGAGCCGCTTCCACGCTCAACGCTACAAACGCTTCACGCTCCACGCCCCCAACGCTCTACACCTGCCCCATGGCATCCGACGCGGACGTCATCTCCGACAAGCCAGGCAAATGCCCGAAGTGCGAGATGGACCTGGTACCCACAGACATGGTGGCGCACGGCAAGACCGCGGAGGCGAATTGGCGCAAGCAGCATCCGGCGGCCAGCCCGCCCGCCCAAGAGCACCAACACTGAGTGCAAAGGCCAGCTATGCTCCAACGCATCATAGATTTCTCGCTCAAGAACCGGTTCATCGTCCTGCTGGGGACGCTGGCCCTGGTGCTGGGTGGCGTCTACGCGGTGAAGAACATTCCGCTCGACGCCATCCCCGACCTGTCCGACGTGCAGGTGATCATCTACACCGAGTGGCCGGGCCAGGCGCCGCAGATTGTGCAGGACCAGGTGACCTATCCCATCACCACGAAGATGCTCTCTGTCCCGAAGGCGAAGGTCGTGCGGGGCTATTCCTTCTACGGGTTCTCATTCGTCTACGTCATCTTTGAGGACGGCACCGACATCTACTGGGCGCGCAGCCGCGTCCTGGAGTACCTCAACGGACTCACCGGGCGTTTGCCCCAGGGCGTGTCGCCGAGCCTCGGCCCGGACGCGACCGGCGTCGGCTGGGCCTTCATGTATTCGATCAATTCCACCAACCGCGACCTGGCCGAAATCCGCTCCATGCAGGACTGGTATCTGCGTTACCAACTGGCCTCGGTGGAAGGCGTCGCCGAGGTGGCCTCGGTTGGCGGCTTCGTGCGGCAATACCAGGTGACGGTGGACCCGACGAAGCTCCGCGCCTACAAGCTCTCCATCTCCGAAGTCGCGATGGCGGTCAAGCGCAGCAACGGCGAGGTGGGCGGCCGGTCCATCGAGCTCTCGGAGAAGGAGTTCATTCTGCGCGTGCGCGGCTATGTCAACAAGCTGGACGATCTGCGCAAGGTCACCGTGGGCCTGGGGGACAGGGGCGTGCCGATTCTGTTGGGCGAGGTGGCCGACGTGCAGTTCGGCCCGGACATGCGCCGCGGCATCGCCGAGCTCAACGGGCGCGGCGAGACAGTCGGCGGCGTCGTGGTGGTGCGCTACGGCGCCAACGCGCGCCAGGTGATCCTGGACGTGAAGAAGAAGCTGGACGTCGCGATGAAAGGATTACCGCCCGACGTAACGTATTCCATCGCGTATGACCGCAGCGCGCTGATCGAGCGCGCCGTCAAGACACTGGAGGAGAAGCTGCTCGAGGAAAGCATCGTGGTGGCGCTGGTGTGCCTGGCGTTTCTTATGCACCTGCGGAGCGCGTTCGTGGCCATCGTCATTTTGCCGATCGCCGTGCTCATCTCGTTCCTGGTCATGTTTGCCCAGGGCATCAGCTCAAACATCATGTCCCTGGGCGGGATCGCCATCGCCATTGGCGCCATGGTGGACGCCGTCATCATCATGATCGAGAACGCCCACAAGCACATGGAGCACGACCAGGGCAAGAAGCCCCATTGGGACATCATTCGGGACGCCTCCGTCGAGGTGGGGCCGACGCTGTTTTACTCGCTGCTCGTGATCACGGTCTCGTTCTTCCCGATTTTCATGCTGACCGAACAATCGGGCCGCATGTTC
>CAZCNG010000337.1:0-1719 GCA_964500045.1 uncultured Methanomassiliicoccaceae archaeon | reverse complement strand
GGTCATGCACAAGAAAGACTATGGCATCAGTTTCTCCGGTAGGTCACCGTGCACCGGCAGTTCACGATCTCCCCCGCCGGCGCCGCCATGCTGGAATCCCCCGGCCACATCATCCCCCAGCCGCTCACGTTGAACGGCTCGTCGATGCCGACCTCCTGCCCGTCGACCTCGCGGTGGGTGTCCCTGGTGCGGTCGTCCCTGGTGGAGAGCCAGACCTTGTTCATGTGCACGCCCGTGCTCCTAGCTACGGACACCGAGGCGGCGTTGCTCGCCGAGACCACCTCCGTCCGGGCGATCATGACCGCGCGCCATGGCTCGATCGTCTCTGCGTAGAGCGACTCCACCCTCTTGGCCAGGTCGCGGATGCCCTCGCCCTGGTCGACGCCGTCCATCAGCGCCCGGCGCAGCTGCTCCAGGGTGGTGTCCTGGATCTGCGAGACCTTGATGCCGGCCTGTACCCTCAACCAAGCGAGGACGAAGTCCTTCCAGGCGTCGTCGCTCTTGACCGCTCCCGGTGCGGTAGCCTTCAGCCCGCTCTGCACCCGCGGCGCTACCGCCTCCCCGACGGCGAGGTATATGGCGGTGATGGTCCGCTCCCATTCCTGCGCCTGCTCGGCCAGTGCCCCCTGCGCCAGCTCGTAGGCATGCTCGGGCGGAATACCTCTGATCGCCTGCAGGATGGCGATCTTCTCCGTTTCGAACCTCGCGCACAGCTGCTTCTCCGCGGAGGCGTAGAACCCGGTGCGCAACCGTTCCACGCCCCTCCAATAGTGCGCCTTCTGCTCCTCCGTGCGGAGGTCGAACGCCTTCCTCAAGGGGGCATCGATGACCAGGGCTGCGCGGGGCAGCAGGATCATCTCCTCTTCCCCTCGGTGCTCGGTGGCTGCGCCTCGGCAGGGAGCATTGTCGCGGGGATGAGCAGTACGTCCCCGCCCTCGACCGCCTCGTACCCGGTAGCCTCGCGCTTCTCGTTGATGGTGAGCCAGGTCGCGTTCGTCAATCGCCCCCACAGCTCAGCGCGGTCCTCCTGCAGCGCGTCGATGTCATCGCGATCGTAGTCGAGATAGAGGCCCTTGTCCGGGTACATCGGCAGCAACCAGGAGTTGAGCTCGTCGCGCACCCAGTCCATCGTGGGCAGTATGGTCTCCTGGTAGAACGCGCGCCTTGCCTCCCTGTAATTGGCATAGGTCTTGTTGGAGCTGTCGCCGATCATCTCCGGCGGGACGCCGTAGCAGATGGCGATCTCCCTGGCGCTCAGCTTCTGCGATTCCAGCCAGGACATGTCCGCCGGGCTCAGCCCCATCTCCTGCCATTGCACGCCGCCCTCGAGGACGACCGGGCGGCCGGCGTTCTCCGGGCCTACGTACAGGCCGGAGAACTGCGAGCGCATGCTGTCAACCTGCGCCTGCGTCAGGAAGGCTGTGGTCGACAGTGCTCCCATGGGCCGGGCGCCGTTCTCCAGGAGCGCGGTGTTCCACCGCTTAGCCTCGTTGCCCATGCGTATACTCAGCGCCGCGCTGGTGATGGGCGACATGCCGTGCAGATCATCCAGGGGGTTGAACAGCTTCAGTTGCAGGACCTTCTCTCGAGGAAGGTCGGAAACGATGCCGTTGAGCGTGTACTCATAGCGGGCGATCTCCCGGCCAGAGGCGTCCGGGACGGGACGCACCCTGTCCGGCCGCAGGGGCCACAGCTCCAGCGGCGGCCTGTTGCCGTCCG
>CAZCNG010000336.1:0-1721 GCA_964500045.1 uncultured Methanomassiliicoccaceae archaeon | reverse complement strand
GCCAGACGCAAATCTCAACTGCATGCTATTGCCAAAAAAGCTGGTGTAAAATTGACACCTGCTCCAACAAAAACTGCACCAATAAAACCTGTTGCTAAATCTACTTCAAAAACTGCAAAAAAGACATCTACAAAACCAGCAGTTAAAAAATCTACGGTTGCAAAAAAGCCAGCAACTAAAAAATCAGCAAAATAAATCATCAATCACGATATCTAACGACTCTACATTGGGTCGTTTTTATTTACTGGAAAAATATAAAATAGATTGACAATACAGGTCTATGATATTAAAATAGGTTTTACTTTTGCAAATTTAGTGATGTGAGAGAGCTATTTACAAACCAAATCATTATAGTTCACTTGAGTGTTTCGTCAATCGTATACACTCGTGAACTAACCCTTATGATAATGTTTTACTATTCAAGGAGGATCATTGCATTTAAAGGCATTCATAGCGATTGCAATCGTTGGGGTGGCGTGCATAGATTTCGTCACAACCAACACGGTTAGGGCGATCCCCAACAAGATTGCCAATGCCATCGAGTGGTGGCACTGGCACAAATATCGGAGGCCTGATGTTGAAGATTTCTGAAATGGCAACACCCATCAAAGATGATGGGTGTGCCAAGCTGGGGGCCTTAATTGGTGCTATCACTGGCGCCATGTTAGCCTACGTGGGCCTTTCGCCGACAACACACCCAACTGGGACCATTGCGGTTCTAGTCGTGTTAGCCGGTTTGGTCCTGGGGCTAGTCATCGGCTCCGTTTTTGGTGCCATGGTCGACATTCGGCTAACGCCGAAGTCTGAACAGACCCAAAAAATCGCCGATGATGGCAAAAAATACGAAAAGTAGAAAGACTTGATCAGGAGGGTCACGTAGGAGAGGGTTGCTGGCGCCGTGCAATTTGCACAACGCCAGCACCCCTCCTACGAATAAATCTAGCGGATTATAATGAATTGGTTTGAATAAATTATTTGGCTATGGGTTATTCCCAGCTAAATTCACTGTGTCCAAAATGTCCAAAACTAGCAGTTTTTTCATAAATAGGACGTTTTAAATCTAGTGATTTAATAATTCCGTTTGGAGACAAGTCATATCCTTCAACTTCTTGTTGATTCCCATCGATAACAACCGTTGCTTCAAGTGGTTGATCATAACCAATCGCATAGGCCAAATACACATAAACTTCACGAGCATTTTGTTTTTTCAAATAATCAATTGCAACTTTTCGTGCCATATAGGCAGCTGAACGATCGACTTTACTGGGGTCTTTGCCACTAAATGCACCACCGCCAATAGGAATACGTGGCCCATAGTTGTCAACAACAAGTTTTCGACCAGTTAGTCCTGCGTCGGCTTCAAATCCGCCAACGTTCCAATCCCCCGCTGGGTTGATATGAAAATCAATTTCGTCATAGACAGCCAGCTTTTCGGTTGATAACCAGGCTTTTAACAAATCTAACAGCTCGGTTTTCGGTGTTTTTTGAAAACTTGCAACAACACTGACGATTTTACCGTCAGATGTGGTGATTTGCGTTTTGCCATCATATGGATATTTTTCATAGATATATTGACACAGTCGGCGCGCCAATACATATTCCAGTGGCATCAGTTCTGGAGTCTCGTTCGTAGCATATCCAACCATAATCCCCTGATCACCAGCACCACCGATATCGACACCTTGGGCAATTTCGTGACTTTGCTCGGCAATATGTTCAAT
>CAZCNG010000335.1:0-1729 GCA_964500045.1 uncultured Methanomassiliicoccaceae archaeon | reverse complement strand
CGTTCATGGCGCTCGTCTCCAGTTAGGTGCCAGTCCTTGAAATAGGTTGCTGATTGGGGGAGTAAGCTACATGTGGGATGAGCTGCTATTTGAGAAACGGAAATATAGGTTCCACTATCTGGTCCCTGAAAACATGGAGGTGAGACAAGATGCCACGCATGGCAGACAAAATGGCCACGGAGGAGAAGATAGCCGAGCTCTTCTTCGGTCTGATCATGGCGCTCAATCTCACCAACATCATGCGCCTCGCTTTGGTCGGGCAGAGCAACACCTTCATCCTGAACACCGTTACCTTCGCCCTCCTCGGCGGCAATCTCGCCTGGGGACTGGCGGACGGCATCATGAATGCCCTGTCCCGGAATGTGCGCCTCCATCGGGAATTCTACGCCCTTGATGATCTTTCGAGGATCGAGGACTCCGTTGCCGCCAAGCAGGAGGCCAAGCGCATCGTGAAGAAAGGCATGCCGCGGCTCCAGGCGGAATTGGTGGACGACACCATGCTGGATGCCATGGCCTCCCACCTGGTCGAGCAGGTGCGGAGCAAGAAGATAACCCATCCAACTCTCGGGGCCGAAGGTTGGACCGTATTGTTCATGACGGTCCTCCTGAACCTGCTGGCCGCCTTTCCCATACTTGCTGTGTACTTCTTCGTCGGTCCCACTAGCGTGAACGAGGCCACCATCATCGCCAACCTGGTCGGCATGGTGGTCCTTTTTATCATGGGACTGTACCTGGGCAGGCACACCCACGGACGGCTGCATCTCTACACAGGTCTGGTCATGATGTTCATCGGGCTGGCCATGGTCTTTGCCACGGTGGTCCTGGGTGGTGGGTTCGGCTGATCCAGCGAACCAAGGGTTAATGACCACTGACCCCGCTTCTCCCAGTGGAGATGGGAGCGCGGCGCTGAAGGACTACATGGCGGTGGAGGACATGACCACCGAGTTCTTCTTTGGCCTGCTCATGGCGTTGGACATCACCAACGTCATGCGCCTGGCCCTCATCGGTCAAACGGACGAATTCATCATTTCCGTGATCACCGTCGCCATCATCGGCTGCAATTTCGCCTGGGGTCTGGCCGATGGGGTCATGAACTCCATTAGCCAGTATTACGAGAATCTGAAGCAGTATCAGTTCGCGCAGAAGCTGCGGGGCATGCCGGACGGAGAGGAGGCGACCAATTTGACGTCCCAGGCGCTGAGGGGCAACATGTCGACCGTGCAGAGCGCTCTGGTCGACGAGGCGGCCCTGCGGCAGCTGAGCGCCACCGTGGTCGTAAAGGCTCGCTCCGCCCATCTGGATCCGCCCAAGTTCGGCAAGCCGGAGTGGATGGTGCTCCTCCTTTCCACAGCTCTGAACCTGCTGGCAGCTCTTCCTATCCTCTTCGTCTATTCCATTGCCGTCTTCATAGGCCTCAATGCCGCTACTGCGGTCTCGAATCTCGTCGGTTTGCTGATGCTTTTCCTCATCGGCTACTACCTGAGCCGCAAGGCCAAGAGCCGCAAGAGTATCTACGCCGGTCTGCTGATGGTCGGCATAGGGCTGATCATGCTCGTGGTGACCGTGGCCATGGGCGGTTGAATCAGCCCGTCGGCGTTCGATAATATGGTAGAATTTGTTATATAATCCAGAGCTGGATGACAATGCATCTGGGGGGACCCGCATAGCAGACGCGAAGAGCAAGTGGAGCAAGAGCCAGCTTTCCATGGTCATAGCCATTTCCCTGGCC
>CAZCNG010000334.1:0-1733 GCA_964500045.1 uncultured Methanomassiliicoccaceae archaeon | reverse complement strand
GGAACTTCTTGTTCTTCGGGAAAGCGATCACGTCGCGGATGGTCTCGCAGCCCAAGAGGATGGCACAGAGTCGGTCCACGCCCATGCCGATGCCGCCGTGGGGCGGGGCACCGAACTCCAGCGCTTCGAGGAAGAAGTCGAATTCCGCCTGCATCGCCTCCTCAGACATGCCCAGCTTGCGGAACATCTTCCTCTGCACCTCGGCGCGGTGGTTGCGCAGGGAGCCGCTGCCGATCTCGCTACCGTTGAGCACCAGGTCGTAGGAGTATCCCTTCAACTTGAGCGGGTCGCCGCCTTCGGGGATGTCCTCACCGACGGGCCGGACGAACGGATGATGGAAGGAGGTGAGCTGCTTCGTAGCGGGATCTTCCTGGAATAGGGGGCAGTCGACGAGCCAGACGAACTGGTGTCCCTTTCCCTCCAAGAGCCCGTAATCTTTGGCCAGCTTGATACGCAACTGTCCGGCGCCCTTGCGCACGGCTGCCTTGTGGCCGGCCAGGAAGAGCAGCAGGTCGCCTTCTTCAGCGTCCATTTCCTTCAGGAGCGCAGCCTTCACGTCCTCTGTGAAGTACTTCACGATGTTGGAGTTGAGCTCACCGTTGACGACCCTCATCCAGGAAAGCCCGCCCATGCCCTGAGCCTTGGCCCAGTCGATGAAGCGATCGACCTCGTTGCGGCCCACGGCTGCATCCAGCGTCTTCTCCTTGATGACGTTGGCCTTAAGATTTATGCACAACGCGATGGAGTTCTTCTTGGCCAGCACTTTCTGGAATATTTCGTAGGGTGCCGGCTTGACGATCTCCGTGACCTCGTGGATCTCCAGTCCAAAGCGCACGTCCGGTGCGTCGGTGCCATACTTGGCCATGGCATCCTCGAGCGTGACGTGCGGGAAGGGCGTGTGCAAGTCGAGGCCAAGCACCTTCTTCCATACGTTCTTGTACATGCCTTCGATCAAACCGAAGATATCCTCTACTTCAGCAAAGGACATCTCCAGGTCGATCTGCGTGAACTCTGGCTGCCGGTCAGAGCGGCTGTCCTCGTCACGATAGCAGCGCGCGATCTGATAGTAGCGTTCCATGCCGCCGACCATCAGCATCTGCTTGTAGAGCTGTGGCGACTGCGGCAAAGCGTAGAACTGCCCCGGCTGGATGCGCGATGGCACCAGAAAGTCGCGGGCGCCCTCCTTCGAGGAACGGGTGAGCGTAGGCGTCTCGATCTCGCAGAAATCGTGATGGTCGAGGTACTCCCTCGCCGCGGCTATGACCTTATGGCGGAAGCGAAGGTTGGCGTTCATCTCCTTGCGCCTGAGGTCCAAGTAACGGTACTTTATGCGCAGATCTTCTGCTGCGAGGATGGAGTTCTTCTGCTCCGCGATCTCGAACGGCAGAGGCTTGGAAGTGTTGAGGATCTCCACCTCTTCGATGAGCACCTCCACCTTGCCCGTGGGGTTACGGTCGTCCTCGGTGCCCGGGACCCTTTCCCTCACCACACCGATGATGTTGAGGACGTACTCGCGACCCACCGTATTGAGGAGATCGCCCAGCTTCTGCACGTCTTGACCACGGTAGGCCTCAGGGTCGAAAACCGTCTGAGTGCACCCGTGGGAGTCCGCCAGGTCAAAGAAGCGCACGCCGCCGTGGTCCCTTTGGAACCTTACCCAACCGGCGAGCGTGACCCTCTTGCCCAGGTCCTTGCTCCGCAGCTGCCCACAATCATCCGTCTTCAGCATGTCT
>CAZCNG010000333.1:0-1735 GCA_964500045.1 uncultured Methanomassiliicoccaceae archaeon | reverse complement strand
GTCATGCCCGAACTGGCCCATCTCTCCCGCCACGACCAGGAGGAATTCATCTTCCGCCAAATCGAGACCGGCCACACTATCCGCATGACCGCTGACACGGCCGCAGCGTTGCGCTGGCTCAAGGACCGACCCACCCTGCTCGGCATCGCCTCCAACGCCCAGGCCTACACCTTGCGCGAACTCACGGAGGCGCTGGCCACTCACGCGCTGGGGATGGACCTCTTTGAAAGCCGCCTCTGCTTCTGGTCATTCGAGCACGGCTTCAGCAAACCCGACCCGCACGTCTTCCAAATCCTCACCGCCCGCCTCGCTGGCCTCGGAATCTCCCCCCACGACACCCTTATGGTCGGCGACCGCCTCGACAACGACATCGAGCCCGCCAGGGCGCACGCCTGGCAGGCGTGGCAGTTCAGGCCCGCGGCGGATAGGGACTGGGCCGGCTTGCGCGAAACCCTGCGCGGACCACAATCAAAGGCTTCACCATGATCACATGCATCCTCACCACGGGCGCGCCCAAGCGCATTGGTTTTATCTCGACGCGCTTCCACGGCACCGATGGCGTCACGCTCGAAGCCCGCAAATGGGCGCACATCTTAAGCGGTATGGGCCATTCCTGCTTCTGGATGGCCGGCCTGCTCGACGCCCCGGCCGAAATCAGTCACACAGCGCCGCTCGCCTTCTTCAACCACCCTGAAGTCGCCGGCGTGCAAAGCAAACTCTTCGGCGTGCCGGTCCGCACCCGTGCCGTCACCAACCAGATTCAGTCCCTCAAGGAGCGGCTCAAGGACGAGCTCTACCGTTTCATCGAGAAGTTCCGGCTCGAAGTGCTCGTGCCGGAAAATATCCTAGCCATCCCGATGCACGTCCCGCTGGGGCTGGCGATGACCGAGGTGATTGCTGAAACCACCCCCCCCGTCATCGCCCACCACCATGACTTCGCCTGGGAACGGGAGCGTTTTACCCTCAACGCCGTCAACGACTACCTCCAGGCCGCCTTCCCCCCGCTGCTCTACGGGATGGAACACGTCGTCATCAATTCCATGCAGCAAAAGGAACTGGCCCGCCGGCTCGGCATCCCCTCGCAAGTCATCCCCAACGTGTTGGACTTCGAGACGCCACCGCCCGGCCTGGACGACTATAACCGCGACCTGCGCCGCGAAATCGGCCTGCGCGACGACGATTGGTTCATCCTCCAGCCTACCCGTGTTGTCCAGCGCAAAGGCATCGAGCACGCCATCGAACTCGTCCGTCGCCTTAAAGACCCGCGCGCCAAGCTGGTCATCTCCCATCCTGCCGGCGACGAAGGCAACGCCTACATGGCCATGCTCAACGACAGCATCGCCGATGCCGGCATTGACGTGCGCTTCATCGCCGATCGCGTCGGTGAAACGCGCGGCACGAACGCCGAGGGCAGGAAGATTTACACCCTGTCTGACGTTTATCCTCACGCCGACCTTGTGACCTACCCGAGCCACTACGAAGGCTTCGGCAACGCCTTCCTCGAAGCCGTCTATTTTGGCAAGCCGGTCGTTGTGAACACCTATGCTGTCTATGCCCGCGATATTGACCCGCTCGGCTTCAAGACCGTTGAGTTGACGCAACTCGTGACCAGGGACGTCGTCGAGCAAGTCCGCGCGCTCCTCCAGGACGAGGCCACGCGGAAAGACTGGGCCAGGACCAACTACGCCCTGGGCCTGAAATACTTCTCCTACGCCGTGGCCCGCCGCAAACTTGC
>CAZCNG010000332.1:0-1735 GCA_964500045.1 uncultured Methanomassiliicoccaceae archaeon | reverse complement strand
AGGCGCGGGGCGCCACCCGCACCATCGTTCTGGCCGAGGTGCTGGACATCACCGACCGTCGGAACGAGGAGGAGAGGCTGCGGCAGGCACAGAAGATGGAAGCCATCGGCCGCTTGGCCGGAGGCATCTCGCACGACTTCAATAACCTGCTCACCGCCGTCATCGGCTACAACGAGCTCATCCTGCGTTCCTCCGTCGACGGCTCCCTGGAGAAGGGCTACTCGCTGGCGATCAAGAACGCTTCCGAGAGGGCGGCACAGTTGATCCAGCAGATCCTCACCTTCAGCCGCTCGCGCGAAGGGCATCTGGACCACACCGACGTCAACGAGGTCACCCGTAATCTGATGCTGATGATGCCTCCGCTCATGGGCGAGGACGTCCGCATCGTCACCAACCTGAATCCGGGACTGCCCACGTTGACGACGGACCGAGTGCAGCTGGAACAGGTCATCATGAACCTGGTGGTGAACGCGCGCGATGCCATGTCGGCGGGCGGCACGATCACCATTTCCACTCACCTGGAGAAGCTGCGCGGCTGGAACTGCCGCATCTGCGGCTGCAACGACATCAATGGCGAGTTCGTCGCCATCACGGTGGAGGACGAGGGCATCGGCATCAGCAAGGACGTCATGGACCGCATGTTCGAACCATTCTACACGACGAAGGAAAGAGGGAACGGACTGGGTCTTTCCACCGTCTACGGCATCGTGAGGAGGATGGGCGGACATCTGCGCGTCGACAGCGAGGAAAGCATCGGCTCCAAGTTCACGGTGCTCCTTCCGATCAGTAACAGCGCTTCCATGAGCATGGAGATAATCATTCCCGAGGGAATCGTGCACGACTCGGCCCGCTCCAGCGGCGGTGAGGTCATCGCCCTGGTGGAGGACGAGGCAGCCATCCGCGAGCTGCTAGTGGCCGTGCTGGAGGATTCCGGCTACCAGGTGATCTCGGCCGCCACGGCCGAGGACATGCTGGAGATCATGCGCCAACATGAGCGTCTCGATCTGCTCCTATCCGACGTCGTCCTGCCGGGTATGAGGGGTACGGACATGGCCGACGAACTGCGTCTGGAAGGCCGTCGCTTCAAGTGCGTCTTCATGTCCGGGTACTCGGAAGAGAGGATCTCCGATGCCGATCTGCAGGCGGGCAAGTACGACTTCATCTCCAAGCCCTTCTCCCTTGGGGACCTCACGCGCAAGATCCGTGAGGTACTAGATGCCACGCCTCCGATCTAGATCCAGGTTGGGAACGATGTTGCACAGAAGTTCAGTGCCGTGTCCTCTGATCATCGCTGAAGGTACGGCCTCAACATCGCTCGACCAGTGGCGCCTTTCACTGGGGCCGCTGCCGGACCGGTGCCGGCGCGGCCGGGATATGATGATTGACGAGGCTTGACCTCAGCCGACCTTGATGGCGGTCGCCGGGCAGGCGTCCTCAGCCTGCTTGGCGCACTTCACCTGGTCGTCCGGTATCTCACCCATGTGCACCCCGCCCTTCTGGAACTTAGGCTGCAGCATCGAGATGCCGTCCTTCCCTTCCGCGAAGACAGCTGGGCATTCGTCCTCGTAGCAAAGTCCGCATCCGGTACATTCCTTTTCGTCGATGGTCACTTTGGAGGTCATGCCGGAATCATGGGCAAGTACCCGGCTTATTCCTTTCGGTGTCGACTGCGTCATCAAGATGTCAAGCTTGATATTGTGGCAGCCACTTCCTGGCTTCGATCGCGATGGAAGAG
>CAZCNG010000331.1:0-1737 GCA_964500045.1 uncultured Methanomassiliicoccaceae archaeon | reverse complement strand
GTGCTCGGCTGGATGACCAGTAACGTGGTGGCGCACCTGGACGCCAAGGACAACATCTATCCGCGCAAGGAACGCCCGGAGAACAAGATCGACGGAGTTGTGGCGCTGATCATGGCGCTGTCGCGCGCGATCACTCCCGGCACCAGCATCGTGCTGGGCGCGGACTACGAACTGGTGGCGCTCTGATGGGGATGTTCAGCTTTCTTTCCCGATGGCGCGCATCAAGCGGTGACCGCTCGCCAGGGGGTGACTTCTGGTTTGAACCGGTCTCGATGCGAACCGCAAGCGGCGCGCGGGTGTCGCCCGACGGCGCACTGCGCCTAGCAGCCGTCTATGCCTGCGTTCGGGTGTTATCCGAGACCATGGCGTCGCTGCCTCTGGTTGTCTACCGACCACGTGCTGATGGCGGCAAGGATCAGGTCACCGATCACTGGCTCTACCGCCTGCTCGCCAAACGCCCGAACCGGTTTCAAAACCCGTTCGAGTGGCGCGAGATGCTGCAGAGCCACTTGGTGCTCCGAGGCAACGCCTACAACCAGATCATCACAAACGCCCGCGGCGAAGTGGTCGAACTCCTGCCACTGCACCCAGATCGGGTTCGGTTGGAGTTGCTCGCCTCAGGGGAGTACCGCTACCGGTTCACAGATCGCACCGGCACCGAGAACATCCTGCCCCGGGGACAGGTCTGGCACTTGCGCGGGCTGTCGTCGGACGGGTTGATGGGGCTGAGCCCGATCGATCTGGCCCGGGAAAGCCTCGGCATGGCGCTTGCCGCCCAGGACTATGGCGCGCGGTTCTTTGCCAATGACGCCAAACCCACCGGCGGTTGGATCGAGTTTCCGGGGTCGTTCAAGGATTCCGAGGCGAAAAAGGCTTTTCGAGAGTCGTACCAGCAAGCCCAGTCAGGTGCCAACCGCGGCAAGGTGCTGGTGCTTGAAAACGGCATGAAGTTCCACGAGGTCGGTGTTACCAACCGGGACGCCCAGTTTCTGGAGCTCCGAAAATTCCAGATCACGGACATTGCGCGCCTGTTTCGGGTGCCGCCGCACATGATCGCGGACCTGGACCGGGCGACGTTCTCGAACATCGAGCAACAAAGCCTGGAGTTTGTCATGCACACAATGACCCCGTGGGCAGAACGCTGGGAAGCCTCGATCGAGTCCGAGTTGATGCTCGATGGTGAGGAACTGGAAGTCGAGTTCGATTTCGCGAATCTCATGCGCGGGGATGCTGCCAGCCGCGCCTCCTACTACCAGAGCGGCATCCAGAACGGGTGGCTCACCCGCAATGAGGCACGGATCGCCGAAAACCTGAATCCGCTCGACGGTTTGGATGAGCCCCTGCGGCCACTCAATATGGTCGAGGAAGGCGATGCCGGTGGTCAGGCGACCAATCCGGCCAAACCAACAAACAGCCAGGAACCCAACGATGAAACATGAACTGCTGCTTGCCGAGTTTCTGGCAACGCCCTGGGCGCTGATGCCTGAACGACTCAACGCCGTCGCTGCAGTCCTTGCGCGCTGGTCGCAAAATTCGCCTGCCAGCACGGACGTGCTCGCCAGCATCGACACTGACAAAGTCGCCCGCGAGGCTCGGCGCCAGACGGCAACTGCGGTCTCGGGCGGTGGAATCGCTGTGCTTCCCCTCTACGGCGTTGTCACCCAGCGCGGCAATATGGTTGATGACGTTTCGGGTCCCGGCAGCGTCAGCACGCAAAAGTTTGCGACTGCCCTACGC
>CAZCNG010000330.1:0-1740 GCA_964500045.1 uncultured Methanomassiliicoccaceae archaeon | reverse complement strand
CGCACCCTGTCCGGCCGCAGGGGCCACAGCTCCAGCGGCGGCCTGTTGCCGTCCGGCCCGGCGGCGTAAAGGTAGCTCTCCCCCCGGAGCATGAGGTAGGCGGCGACCGTTTCCATCAATCGAGAGCCGCCCATCTGCGGGTTCGGTTTGCGCAGCAACGCCTGCATCGGGTGGCCCTCGATCTCCTGCAGGTCCTTCCCTTTCATGCGGTACAGGTCCCACTCGATGCCGGCCACGGCCATGCTGATCGTCTGCACGCAGCGGCGGCAGTAGACGTTGGCCTCGTAGCCTTCCTTCGCCTGCGAATGGTAGTCCCTACCGATCGAACCGGGCGCCCTCATCATGTCGCTCAGGATGGTGAAGCCCTTCCTCTCGCCGAACAGTCTCGCCTTGATGCTCTTCGCAATCGTCATAGTCTGATCACCCTCGGTTCCGGGCTCCCCGCAATCTCGATGCCCGCGTAGCTGGCCGTGTCCACCTGGTCGTCGTGCCCCCCGCGCGGGAAGGCGAGCAGCTCGCTCTCGAACTCTCCGAGCCACTCCGCTCCGGACAGATGGTAGACGGCGCCGATCTCGTAGCGCGCGGCCACTGTGCGGGCGCGGGATACCTTGTCATGGTCGGCCTTGAGCGGCTTCAAGGGCAGGCCGGCCATCCGCCCCGATTGCAGGATGTTGAGGCCGAAGCTCTGCGCCTCCACGCCCTGGAAGGCGGGACGCCATCTCTCCCGCCCGGCGACCAGCAGGGCGAGGTGCTTCGTCGTCTCCGCTCTTGTCCTCACCACGTCGAGCAGCAGCAGGTCGCGGTCCGGGGTCACGGCCCACGTGCTCAGGACGAAGAAGTCGCTAGTCTCCTTCTCCGTGGCCGCGGGGTCGCAGGTCTGGAATATCCAACAGTGCGAAGCCTCGACCCTCTTGGCCCTACCTTCGTGGAACAGCAGATAGTAGCCGTCCTCCCGGCGGAAATAGCGGAACCACTCCCGCCGGAACATGGAGCCCTCCTCCGGCGCAGGCCGCTGCTGGTAGAGGGCGGTCCAATAGTAGCCGCCTATCGCCCTTTTGATCCTGAGCATATCGTCGGAGGAGAATCGCTCCGGCCAGAGCGGCTCGCCCGGCCTCCTGCCCATCGGGTCGCCCTCCTCCGCCTCGGCCGGGAGCTTGACGATCTTCCACTCCTCCCCTCCCGCTTCCATCGAATTCTCCAGGCGGCCGGCCAGGTCGTCCTCATGCCACCGGGTCATGGTGATGATCGCCGCGCCTTGAGGCTCCAGCCTGGTGTAGGCGGTCGATTCCCACCATTCGCCGATCGAGTCGCGGATGGTGCGGCTGTTCGCATCCCTGGAGTTCTTCAAAGGGTCATCTACTAGCAGCAGGTCACAGCCCTTGCCGGTGAGCGGCCCGCCTACCCCGGCGGTCATCATCCCGCCCAGGTGGTTCTCGATGTCCCAGCGATCGGCGGCCGAGGAGTCCTGCCTCACGCGGACGCCTCCGAAGAGGGAGCCGTGCTCCTCCAGCACATCCCTCGCCTTCCTGCCCCAGGTCGCGGCGAAATGCGCCTCGTAGGAGGCGAGGATGACCCTTCGGTCCGGGAACGTGCCGATGTACCAGGCCGGGAGGTACTGACTGAGAAGCATGCTCTTGCCGTGCCTGGGCGGCATGCTGACCAGCACGCGTCTCGTCCCGCCTGCCGCGACCTCGAGGAGGAGGTCGTCAAGCAGGGCGAGATGGCCCGCCAGCTGCCACT
>CAZCNG010000329.1:0-1745 GCA_964500045.1 uncultured Methanomassiliicoccaceae archaeon | reverse complement strand
TTCCTGCTGGCTCGATCAGCTGCATTCTGGAACTAGGAGTTTTGCACCAGAGCCATTCTGAAATGTCACGGACAGCTCGACCGCAAAGGTGCTACCATCCTTTCTTCTGTGCTTTGTCTCGAAGACCCCCGAACCATTGGCGGCGATCTTCTTGATGGCGGCCGCTTGTTCGTCCCGTGTCAAAGCGGCATCAATATCGGGAATGTGCAATTCAAGGAGCTCGGCCCTGGTATAGCCTAGCATGCGGCAATAGGCGTCGTTGACATCTGTGATCTTACCTTCAGAATCGACCATCCAGAATCCATCTGCGGTTGTTTGCAGAATCATCCTGAGGTACTGTTCGCGTTCCTTCAGCGATTCCTGCGCCCGCCTGCGCTCGGTGATGTCAGTGTCGCTACCTTGATAGCCGAGCAGGCTTCCCTCCTCGTCCAGCAAGGGGATGCCGTTGGTCGCGATCCACAGGGTCCGGCCGTCCTTGGTCCGCATTGCGTGGGCCTGGTCATGGATCCGCCCCTTCCGTTCGAATGCCTCGAGAGCTGCCTTCTTGAAGGCCTCCCGGCCGGATTCGGGATGCAGGTCGTAGAAATGCTTCTTGCCGACTAGCTCGTCGGGTCGATAGCCCAGGACCGTCTCGGAGACGTTGCTGACATAGGTGTAGGATCCTTGAGCATCCACCTGCCAAGTGATGGTGCCGCTGTGCTCTGCCAGCCGATCGAAACGGGCTTCGCTCTTCTGCAGCGCCTTCTCTGTCTGATGGAAATCGGTGACGTCGCTGATCGCCACCCGGACCGTTGCTCTTCCTTCGCTGCTGTCGCTGACCTGAATACTTTCCAGCCTTGCAGGGAAAGTAGAACCGTCGCCTCTCCTGAGGGTGAGGGTGCAGATCTGTTTCTCCCTATGCCTCAGCACATTGCGGAAATACAGATGCCATTCGTCCGCTTCTTCTTCCGCGAGGAATTTGCTGAAGCGGGCGCCTATCAGTTTGCCTCGGTCAATGCCGAGAAGCGCCGCACTGGTAAGATTTGCCCCCTCCACCATTGCCTTTTCGGTGAGCGTGAGATAGCCGAGCGGTGCGAATTCATACAGGTCCAGGTACTTGTCCCGCGATTCTTCCAGCGCGATCTGTGCTCCTCGGAGCTCCTGTGACTGCATCTCCAGCTCGACCTGGTGCACCTGGAGCTCGTGGACGAGACGCGTTGTCTCCTGCTCCTCCAGCTGGGGCGAGGACTTCGGGAATCGTCTCAGTTGCTCTTCTGCTTCTTTCCTCAAGGAATGTTCCTTGTCGAATTTGATCTCCTCTGCCTTCTTGCGCTCGGTGATGTCCCAGTTCGTGCCGACCATGCGCAACGGTCTGCCCGAAGCGTCGCGTTGCACCAATGCGATGGCACGGATGTGGCGGACGGTCCCGTCCGGCCAGAGGACACGAAACTCGGTGTCGAACTCCTTCTCTCCGCGCAGCGCCATCTGTATCTCTTCATCGCCCCTCTGAGCATCTTCCGGGAACAGGCCTGCCTTCCAGGCTTCATAGGCGCCGCTGAATTGGTCTTTTTGGATCCCATTTATTCTGAACATCTGGTCATCCCAGGTCAGCTTGTTGTTGATGACATCGTAGTCCCAGATGCCTACTCCGCCTGCACGGGTGGCCAGCGAGAGGCGGTCCGAGATGTGCAGCATTTTCTCCACAATCTTGCGCTCGGTGACGTCCCAGTTCGTGCCGACCATGCGCAACGGTCTGCCAGTTGCAT
>CAZCNG010000328.1:0-1751 GCA_964500045.1 uncultured Methanomassiliicoccaceae archaeon | reverse complement strand
GGAGAAGAAATCCTCCTCCAAGGGGTCGTACATCTTCTACCTCACGTACTCGAAGTCCTGGGAGATCTTCTCCAGGCGGCGGACCTCGCCCTTTGAGCTTCCCCGGTAGGTATCCACCGCCTTGAGGAAGTCCTCCCTGGACGCCTTGGTGTCCTTGAAGTCCTTCTCCTGGGTCTTGCCTTCGGCCACCTTGCGGCGTATGCTGAGCATGACGCCTTCGTTGACGACCGCGCCCAGGTCCGCGCCGGTGTAGCCTTCCGTCTTCTTGGCCAGTTCGTCCGCATCGACGTCGTTGGCCAGCGGCTTGCCCTTCAGGTGCACCTGGATGATGTCCTTCCGGGCATCCTGGTCCGGCAGACCGACCTGCACCATGCGGTCGAAGCGGCCGGGGCGGAGCAGCGCCGGGTCGATGATGTCCGGGCGGTTCGTGGCGGCTATGATGATGACATTGTTGAGCGACTCCAAGCCATCCAGTTCGGTGAGCAGCTGACTGATCACCCTCTCGGTCACGTGCGAGTCGGCATCCCCGCCGCGGGTAGGGGCGATGCTGTCGATCTCATCCATGAAGATGACGCAGGGTGCTGCCTGTCTCGCCTTGCGGAACGTCTCTCGCACCGCTTTCTCGCTTTCGCCGACCCACTTGCTGAGGAACTCGGGTCCCTTGACGTTGATGAAGTTCGCCTCCGACTCGGTGGCCACGGCCTTGGCCAGCATCGTCTTGCCGGTACCGGGCGGACCGTACAGCAGGATGCCCTTGGATGGGTGCGCTCCCATGTGCTCGAACAACTTCCCGTAGCGGAGCGGCCATTCGACCGCCTCCTTGAGGGCCTGTTTGACACTCTCCAGCCCGCCAATATCGTCCCAGTGCACGTTCGGTCTCTCGATGAGCACCTCGCGCAGAGAGGACGGTTGCATCTCCCGCAACGCCATGAAGAAGTCGTCCTTACTGACCGAGATCTTGTTCAGTATCTCGACCGGTATGGATTCCATCTCCAGGTCGATCTCCGGCAGCAGGCGGCGCAGCGAGTGCATGGCCGCCTCCTTGGTGAGCGCCTGCAGATCGGCGCCGGCATAGCCGTGCGTCAGGTCTGCCAGCCTATTCAGGTCCACCTCCTTCTCCAGGGGCATGCCCCGGGTGTGGATCTCGAGGATCTCCAAACGGCCGTTCCGGTCGGGAATGTTGATCTCGATCTCGCGGTCGAAGCGGCCTGGGCGTCTCAACGCGGGGTCCAGGGCGTTCGGCCTGTTGGTGGCGCCTATCACCACGACCTTGCCGCGGGCCTGTAGCCCGTCCATGAGGGCGAGCATCTGAGCGACCACTCTCCGCTCCGTTTCACCGGCGACCTCGTCCCGCTTCGGCGCGATGCTGTCGATCTCATCGATGAAGATGATGGTGGGGGCGTTCTCCTCGGCCTGTTTGAAGATGTCCCGCAGGCGCTCCTCGGACTCGCCGTGGAACTTGCTCATGATCTCCGGTCCGCCGATGGAGACGAAATTGGCGTTGGTCTCCCCGGCCACGGCTTTCGCGAGCAGCGTCTTGCCCGTACCCGGGGGGCCGTGCAGCAGCACGCCCTTGGGGGCTTCCACGCCGAGCTTCTCGAACAATTCAGGATGCCTTAGCGGCAGTTCGATCATCTCGCGCACCTTGCGCACTTCCGAACCAAGGCCGCCGATGTCCTCGTAGCGTATCTTAGGGATCTTGGAGAGCGCATCCTTGGCCGGTTTGTCCGATATCTTGAACTCCGTGTCCT
>CAZCNG010000327.1:0-1753 GCA_964500045.1 uncultured Methanomassiliicoccaceae archaeon | reverse complement strand
TTGGGGTTAAGGGGATAAATAAGGAACACATTTACGGTCTCGATTTCATGTCTTTCGGTGTTGCCCTGGACCTGGGGACCAGTGGGTATAGGACCCATTTGGTCGACCTTTCTAAGAACGGTAAGATCATATCCACCGCCATCACCATGAGGCACCCCCTGCCGGGCGCCAACATCATGGACCACCTCCACTTCTGGCTGGAGAACGGCGAAGAAGTGGGCCACCGCATCATCATCGAGACCGTGGACAAACTGATCTCGATGCACGGCACCAGGCCGGAGGAGATCACCCGGGTCGCCATCTGCGGCAATCCCGCGCAACTTTCCATGTTCGAGAAGATCGAAGTGAGGGACCTGGCCTATGCGGGCAACTCCCTCCTCACTCGTCTCAACGTCAAGGTGCCGCCGCGCAAGGCGCACATCATCAAGGCCGAGCAGCTGGGCATGGCCTCGGTGCGTGCGAATGCCGATGTGCGCATTCCCCCCTCCATCCGCCATGAGATCGGAGCCGACGCCTTGGCGATGATCATCAAGACCAAGATGCTGGACGAGAAGCGCACCTGCATGGTCACCGACTACGGCACCAACGCCGAGATGGGTCTGATGCACAAGGGCGAGCTCTACACCGGCTCCGCCGCGGCGGGACCGGCCATGGAAGGGCAGAGCATCAAGTTCGGCATGTTGGCGGCCCCGGAGGCGATCTCCGACCTTAATGTGGGGCCGGGCGGCAAGTGGTACAATACTGTGCTGGATGCGAGGCTGCACCCACAGAAGGCGGCGCTCATCGACCCGCGCACCGGGACCGGAGAGATGCTCATCGACATGAAGGCGCGGGGCATCACCGGGACCGGTGTCGTGGCCTGCATGGCCATGGGTCTGGAGACGGGAATGATCAAACTGCCCTACATCGGCAGCAAGGACAAGAAGATCCACCTGATGAACGGCATCTCTTTCCTAGAAACAGACCTCAAGGAGGCGGGCAAGGCCATGGGCGCCATCCGCGCCGGACACCGTACTCTTATCGAGGAGGTCAACATCGATGACGATGAAGTGAAGACGATGTATCTGGCCGGGGCCTCCGGCACCTACGTGGACCCGCTCAAGGCACAGACCGTCGGCCTCGTGCCGCGCATCCTCGAGAAGACGGTGCAGGCCGGGAACACCTCGCTCATGATGGCCTACGACCTCCTGGTCGACGACAACTGCATGGACAACATGCAGGATGTGGCCAACGCCATCAGCGCCAAGCACATCATGTTCGCCACCAGCAAGACGTTCGAGGACCTCTACGTCAACGAGATCGCCTACTGGGACGAGGGCATGCCCTTCGAGATGTTCAACCGCATGCTGAAGGAGAAGGGCTACCGCCCGATGCCGGAGATCGTGCGCCCCAAGGAATGCATCCGCATGGTCAGCAGCGACATCCCCGTCCTCGGCGATCGGGGCCTGAAGACGCTCAACGACGTCGGCGTCTTCCTGCTCGGCTCCTTCGAAGGCTGCACTGGCTGCAAGAAGTGCGAGGAGAATTGCCCCGAGCGGGCGTTGAAGATCGAAGACCTTGGACACAAGAAATACCAGGTGAAGATCGAAACGGAGCACTGCCTCGGCACCGCGTGCAAGAAGTGCGAGGGGGCCTGTCCCTTCAAGGTCTACCAGTTCAATAAGCTCAAGGTAGTGAAGCGTGGAGTGACGAATTAGGTGCGCCTTCTCAGCGTCGTCGACAACATGGCCGGGACGGCCTTTGACCAGAGCAA
>CAZCNG010000326.1:0-1758 GCA_964500045.1 uncultured Methanomassiliicoccaceae archaeon | reverse complement strand
GGCGGTCATGACCGCCTGCGAGCGGGACCCCGAAGCGGCCGGAGGTCTCGCTTTGGACCTGGCCCAGTACCTGGCGGAGCTGCAGCGGGCGCGAGAAAGTATGCGCCAGCAGCTGCGCTCCATGCTGGACATGGTGACGTTCACCGCCTGCGTCTTCGCACCGATGGTGATCGGCCTGACGGCGAGCATCTTCGCGGTGATCGCCGCGACCGGGCAGATCGGCGGCGGATTGGCGGATGCGGACCTGATCGGAGGCATCTATGTGCTGGAACTGTGCCTGGTGGCCGCCTACCTGAACACCTTCATCGCCGGCCCGGGGCATTGGCGAGGCTGGTGTTGGCGCAGTGCGCTCACCTGCCCGGTCGCTGCCTTCGTCCTTATTTCAGTTTCAGCACTCTCTGGCTCTCTGCTTGTCCGATGAAGTTGAACGCGAACAGTTCCGCTTCTGGCATGACATAGAATCTCAGCGCCAGCGCTTCCTCGTTCTGCTTGTTCATCTCGGAGTCGATGCTGCGGCGTACCCGGTCGTTCACCTGGATGTCGAAGACGCCTTCCTCGGAATAGAAATGAGCGCCGGCGATGTTCTCCTCGCGGATGCTGATGTTGCCTTTCCCCATGGTGCAGCCGGAGGACATCTGGATGCCGTCGACGATGCAGGAGATCGGGGGATTCGAACCGGTCTTGGAGACGCAGTGGAAACGCTTGGTGTATTTTGTTTTGGCTATCTTGCCCATGCGGTAGCCGATGACGACGTAGGGTCCTAGGTGGCCATGGAACTTCTTCAGGGCTTCTAGCTCTTGGGGCAGCTCGCTCATCCCACCCTAATGGTCCAGGTGTCGTATCTATCTTACCTTGCACTCGACGAAGGGTTTATATCGCGAAGTAAGGTCAAGACGGTCAATGAAGGTCAAGGACCCGACGCAGACGGTGCGCAAGGTGCTGCTCGGGCTATTCATGGCCGTGCTCCTGCTGATGGTGGTCGCCCCCTTCACTCTACCGGCCGGATCGGTCACCGACCTGGGCGGCAGAGTTGGCGTCATGGACAACGGCCAGCAGATCGGGAAGATGAACCCCATCGCATGGCTGGCCTACACGATCGGCGACATGAACTGCCACCAACTCCCTGACCGTTCTCTCTTCCTCAACGGCAATGAGATGCCAGTATGTGCCCGAGACATCGGCATCATGGTCGGTCTCGTCGTCGGCATGGCCGCGGCCTTGCTGTGGCACCAGCGTTTCCGCTTCCTCTGGGCGGTGTTGCTCTTCCTGCCGATGCTGGTCGATGGCGGTCTGCAGGCCGTGACCTCTTACCAATCGACCAATGCACTGAGGTTGATCACGGGTCTGATCGCCGGCATCGGGGCTTCGATGCTGCTCTCGGTCTTGGCGGACATGAGGGCAGGCACGGCGGCGGACAAGTTCCTTGCGAAATTGAAGTGGCCGGGCCGGGCGCAGTGATCCGCGGTCGTGGGCAAGACGAGGAAATGAATGACGCCGAAGTGTGCAAGGGAGGTTGCAGAAGGCGTCCCGGGGTAGGGGGCCACATCTCCCCATATGAAGAATCTCGCCTCATCTGGCTCTACAAAACCTATTTATAGTGTTCATTCAATTGGCAGTCAGTAAGAATCGATTTCCATCATTTTTCCATTCCTGGAGAGTGTGGTATCATGGAAGACAAGCTCAAGACCGGTACGACCACGATTGGGATAGTGCACAGGGACGGTGTCATCCTGGCCTCCGAGCACAGGGCCACCATGG
>CAZCNG010000325.1:0-1783 GCA_964500045.1 uncultured Methanomassiliicoccaceae archaeon | reverse complement strand
CGAGGTCGAGACGGCCTTTGGCCGTGTCGAGCTTGATCTCCGAAACGAACCAGGGTCGGTTCAGGCCTAGGGCCATGGCGAAAAGTGAGGAGCGGTCGTCCATCAGACAGGAAAACCACGTCTATCTTCATGAAACAAGTGCTCTCTTACTTACTCATTTCGCGAGAGAACCTCTTTGATCCATGTATTCCTTGGCGGATTGAAGGATCTCCCGGATACCATTTTCCGATTTAATGTTCAAGGTCCGGCAGACCTCCAGGAATACCTCTCCCAATATCCTGACATCGCGAGGTGGTATCCCAGATAGGTATGCCACTGCCTTGCCGTGGAGGCCGTCGTTCTCTTTGAGGCGAGCAATTACCAGATTCGTGTCTGGCGTCCGTATCAGGATGGTCATTCTACCCTTCTTCGCCCACGAGATCGGGAATGTCGGAAATGCTCATCTCTACGGCGGAGGAGGATGATGCCAGTATCAAGGTGATGGTGTCGTGGAGGTCTTCGACGCCTATCTTGTTCCTCTTGAAAGCCTCGATGCGGAGGAGGCCAAAGAAACCTATTTCGAATTGCTCCATGGCCTTCTCATTGACCTCATTGTCGACCTCCAGTATGATCAAGGCATTCTTCAGACAGGAGTTTATCGCCACAATTATGGACTGGATTGCATATATGCAATCAAATTCATCGCTCGACGAGCGTTCGATCAATCTCTCGCCCATCAGGAGTTCCACCTCCCTCAATCGGTCCAAGGTGACGGCGATGGATTCGTGGGTGAACTTGGCCTTCATGCTGGCATCGAGTGAATCATATCTCAGTTGAGTGGCGTTGATGATCTCCGCGAGCCGGCCCAAACCGCTCAGTTTGAACTTGAATTTCTCCAGGTCCTCGCTGCGGAACCTCTTCTTCATCAAATCCGTGAGAGCATCCAGGAATTGCTCGATCTCTTCATCCTCGACCTTCTCGATGCGGTCGAGGTACTGCTCGACCATCTTGCGGGCCTTCTTCAGCTCTTTCCTATCTGCTTCAAAGACGGGCACCCTGAGACCCATGGCGATCTTGAACAAGTTCATGCTGTCAAATAATGAACCGATCCCACTGTCTTCAGCACAAACGCTCATTTGCCGATCGCTCCTGCATATTTGGAGGGCAAGTGGTTGTTAATCAATCTATGGCAGAGTCTGACGAACATGGATTTCGGCTCTAACACCAATAGTCCGTATCGAAACCCAATGGTATCCATTACCTGCAATTTGCATGGCTATGATATCAGATCGGGGCTTCGTTCAGGCTGCTGCCCCAGCCCACCAGTTCATTTCTTGACCAAGCGATATCTGCTGCCCTTGGTCTGTCCGCTCCCAGCAGGAGTTTGCCTCCATGGGTATTGGCAAAGGCACAGAACGTCTTGAGCAGACCGTGCAGATCGCCCAGCTCACGCTTCAGCTCGAGCATCTGCGCTTCGACCAGGGGCATGCAGTTGAATTGACCTCTAATTGCTTGCAAATGGCGGTCAATAAGTGTTGAATAACCTGCTGGCAATGGGTGCGCAATTGAGTCTATTCAACCCATACCGGAAGAATTCGACAGTAGGCCGACCGAGTGGTCCTGCTATTCAGTCAAACCCATTGCTGATGATTTCTATAGGATCGGCGGGGAGCTGATCCGCGCCTCGCCAATGCTATGTCATCTGCCACATCACTTGGGAGAGTTGACGAAGGATATCCTTCTCAGATCGGTATTCACCGGCGACGTCTGATTCTGCCAGGTCGCTCCTCCATCGGTGCTATGG
>CAZCNG010000324.1:0-1791 GCA_964500045.1 uncultured Methanomassiliicoccaceae archaeon | reverse complement strand
AAGATGATGGTGCGGGCCTATGAGCCCAGCACCGGAAAGATAATCCAGACCGAGATGGCCTCCGGGTCGGGCGCGACCAGTGATGGCGTCTGTCTGAATATTATCAATGGCAACATCTATGCCGCTACGGGAGTGACCGGCACGCCGATCGTGGAGGGCGCGGCCGCCGAGGCCACGACCACGGTGGTGACCACCGACGGCTACACGCTGAAGGTCAACGGCGCGAATTTCACCTTCAAGGGCGTGAACTATGCCCCCACGCCCATCGGCATTACCACTGGCAACTACCCCTGGGGGGACTACTTCCAGGATGGGTGGCAGAGCGTCTGGAACCGGGACATTCCCGCCATCAAGGAGATGAATGCCAATACCCTGAAGCTCTATGGCATCACCGCCTTCAGATGGGACGACCCCAGCAAGAAAGTGATCGATCATTCGGCCTTCTACAACATGCTGAAGGACAACGGCCTCTACGTGATCCCGATGGTATGGTTCAGCGTCGATTATCTGAGGTCGACGTTCAATCCCTCCCATTGGGACGACACTGATGTCATGATCGCCTGGAAGATGATAGTGGCCGAGGCCAAATCCTACTCTTCCGTGCTCGGCTATTGCATCGGGAATGAGATCAACCCCGGAGAGCTGAGCGGCTCGAACGACTATTGGATGAACCGTTATTACAGCGTGGTCTCGCATATCAAGGATCTTGATCCGAACAAGATGAGCATGATCTCCCTGCAGGATGACAACGAGCCCAATGTGGGGACTAAGGAGATCAAGAACTGGAACGCCCTGATGCCCAAGCTGGATGTGTGGGGGGTCTGCGTCTACCGTGGTCTGATCAGCCAGGAGCTGGCCTTCACCGACCTCTTCCAACGCTATGCGAACCTCACCGATGCCAGCAAGAAGCCGCTCATCATCTCCGAGTTCGGCGTGCCGGCCTCCTATCACGACCCGAATACCGCTTCCGGTGAAGCGAAACTGCTCCCCAACGATGCCAATGCCACTGCCGAATACCTGCGCATCTGCTGGAACGGCTCCCGGGTAGAGCATGACGACATCGTCAGCAATCTGGCCTACAACGCCACCGGAAAGTATCCCGTGTGCGTAGGCGGCTTCGCCTTCGAATGGACCGATGAATGGGGCAAGGGCGATCACGGATTGCCGACCCAGCACAACGGTTCCCCGGCCAAGGGGGACAACTTCCCCGGCAAGTGGTGGGACGAGAAGTGGTTCGGCATCAACGGCGTGGAGACCACTGGGCGCAGCCATACTGATCCCTATGACCCCACCATCAACGAACCGGACACCCTGCAGGTGAGGGCGGCCTACAACATGCTCAAGAGCCTGTGGGCCTAGTAAACCTCAAACCGCGCGTGGCCAGGATTCCACGCGCGGCTCATCCATTTTCCACTTCTGATTACTTTTAAGAACGGCATCACCAATGTGAGACCAGGTCCCTATGAGCCGCATAACGCAAGCCCTGCTCCTCTTCCTTTCGATATTCCTCATCCTCCTCGGTGTGATCTTCCTGATCGCCGGAGGCATCGCCAACATGTCCACCGGACTGATGCTGGCGGTCATCGGACTCGTCATCCTTCTTTTCGTCTATCGTCTGCAGAAGGCGGATGCCAATCGCCCCATGATCGTCAACCAGAAGGTCAACATCAAGATGGAGGCGGGCGGCAGGATGGAGGAGCGGCAGCTGAAGTGCAAGAGCTGCGGAGCCGCGCTCACCGAGAAGGACCTCAAGATCATCGAGGGCGGCGTCATGATGACCTGCCCCTACTG
>CAZCNG010000323.1:0-1807 GCA_964500045.1 uncultured Methanomassiliicoccaceae archaeon | reverse complement strand
GTACTTCTCATCGTCCGTCATCTGGAAGTAGAGGTTGGTGTAGAACGTGTCCTGCAGATACTTGGTGAAGATCCAGGGCATAAGATGCCCGAGATGCGTGCCGCCGGAAGGTCCACGGCCGGTGTAGAGGAAGAACTTATTGCCCTTTTCATATTGGTCCAGGATGAACTCCAGGTCCCGTTGGGAGTATACGACGCCGCGGCGCAGCATGGGGTGCAGCGGGCCGTACTTGGACAGGCGCTCCAGCATCGCCTCGTCGATCTTCCGGGTCCCGAATCGGGTGATCAATTCGTCATAGTCGATGTCGCCGCTGACCTCCCAGGGCGTGACCGTGAAATCTCCCGCGGGCATAACAGAGGAGCGCATCAGACCGATTAATGAAAAGCCTTTGGATGGCTGGGACATTCCGAAGAATACTTGCCTCGCGTTTGCTTCTGACTGAATAATGGGCTAATGCACAGTTCCTAAATACTCATGCAATATACGCGAATCAACCGGGGCCTGCCAACAGTGGAGTCCCAGGCAAGAAAGCGCTTAAAGGTGATCTAGGATGTTCGAGAACGGAGAGCTATTCTGGATCGGATTCTTCGCCTTCATCGGCGTTATGCTGGCCCTCGATCTCTTCGTCTTCAATAAGAAGAGCCATGAGGTCGGCGTCAAGGAGGCCTTGCGCCTCAGTGCCTTCTGGATCTTCCTGGCCGTGGTCTTCAACCTCCTGGTCTGGTACTGGTTCGGCGATCAGAAGGCGATGGAGTTCACCACTGGCTATGTGCTCGAACTCACTCTCAGCGTCGACAACCTATTCGTCTTCATCATGGTATTCTCCTACTTCTGCACACCAAAGGTGTGCCTCCACAAAGTATTGTTCTGGGGCATCTTCGGTGCATTGATCTTCAGAGGCATATTCATCATGGTCGGCGTCACCCTGGTGGATCAGTTCGCCTGGGTCCTGTATATCTTTGGGATATTCCTGATCGCCACGGCCCTCAAGATGGCTTTCCAGAAGGAGAAGAAGATCGACCCGAAGAACACCATCCCGGTGCGTCTTTTCAGGAAGATCATGCCAGTCACCGACGAGTACAATGGGGATCACTTCGTCGTGAGGCACGCGGGCATCCTAATGGCGACGCCCCTACTGGTCACGCTGGTGTTCATCGAATCGACCGATATCATCTTCGCCATGGATTCTATTCCGGCCATCCTGGCCATCACCACGGACCCATTCATCGTCTACACTTCCAACGCCTTCGCCATTCTCGGTCTTAGGTCCATGTTCTTCGCGCTCCAGGGCAGCATCACCGCCTTCTGCTACCTGAAGTACGGGTTGGCCGTCATCCTCGGTTTCGTTGGAGCCAA
The DNA here is from genome assembly GCA_964500045.1 of uncultured Methanomassiliicoccaceae archaeon. Lineage (GTDB taxonomy): Archaea > Thermoplasmatota > Thermoplasmata > Methanomassiliicoccales > UBA472 > CAZCNG01. The sequence goes on along the minus strand of CAZCNG010000323.1, from coordinate 451 downwards.
GATGCTCCTGGCAGGCTGGATCCACATACCGGTCCTGGTGTCCCTCGGAGTGATCGTCACCGTGCTCTTGATAACGGTGCTGCTCTCGATGTACGTCAACCGCGGGAAGGCTACCTGCGACAATTGTGGCTACGAAGGGGAAGGATGCAAAGAACTCGAAGAGAAGAAGTGAGAGTACCGGTTAGCGCGGGGCTGGACCCCGGTTTCCTGTTGCCGTCGGTCAGAATAAAGATTATGCCACAGATATGGCGATAGGGGCCCCATGTCCGGTCCGAAAGTCATCTTCACTTCAGGTGGCGTCCCCGTCATTATTGAGAAGTTGCCCACCATGCGGTCGGTAGCGATTTCTGTGAATTTCGACGTGGGTTCGCGCGATGAGGACCGGGAGCAGAGCGGCATCGCCCATCTGGTCGAGCATGTCATGTTCAAGGGCACCAAGGACCGCGGGGCC
>CAZCNG010000322.1:0-1812 GCA_964500045.1 uncultured Methanomassiliicoccaceae archaeon | reverse complement strand
TGCTTATGCCGTTGTTATCATGATTGCTGGCGTTGGAATTTTAGGCTTTAGAGATCCTCACGGCATTAGACCGGTCGTATTTGGAGAACGAAAAACGGAAGAAGGTTCTGATTTTATGATTGCCTCTGAGAGTGTTGCACTCAATGTCTTAGGCTTTAATCTCATTAGAGACATAGAACCGGGTGAAGCTATTTTTATCGAAGAATCCGGGATTTTACACACCAAACAATGTGCTGAAGAAATAGACCATTGCCCTTGCATATTTGAATATGTGTATTTTGCTCGTCCCGATTCCATTATTGACGACATTTCAGTCTATAAAGCTCGGTTACGCATGGGTGATAAACTAGCTGCGAAAGTAATCAGAGAATGGCCGGACTATGATATTGATGTCGTTATCCCTATTCCTGATACCAGTAGAACGTCAGCATTGCAAATGGCAAACAAGCTAGGGGTTAAATTCAGCGAAGGGTTTATGAAAAACCGATATATCGGTAGAACCTTCATTATGCCCGGTCAGAAAATGCGTGAAAAGTCAGTTAGACAAAAGCTGAATGCTATCGACTTAGAGTTCAACGGCAAAAATGTTCTGTTAGTCGATGACTCTGTCGTCAGAGGCACAACTTCTGCGCAAATCATTCAAATGGCACGCGATGCAGGCGCTAAAAAAGTTTACTTTGCCTCCGCAGCACCACCGGTTCGATATCGCCGGCCATCACGGCCTGGAAGGCGACGGCGTCGAGGTCTTTGGGCGACTTCAGCACGCCCGCGGCGATGAGCGAGTCCAGCACAAACCGGATGGCCTCGCCGTGATCGGCGAAGTCTCTGGTCTGCGACTGCTCCTTGCCGCCCGCGCGAAGTTTGAGCACGCTGCCCTTGCCGCCGATGCGATCGGCGCCGCCGACAGCGATTTCAGCTTCGCCGCCCTGACTCATCTCGAACAGGCGGAACTTGAAGCTTGTCGATCCGATGTTGGATACGAGAATCTTCATGGAATTCCATTGAAGCGAGCCGCGTTCCGGGCCGAGCGGTCGGCGGGGCGATGACAGGGTCAAAGCCTTGCCCATGCGTCAGGCGGAGTGCGGATCACGCTGCGTGAATTAGATGAAAACGCCGCGGAGACCTTCGTTGGGGGCGGGAATGACGTGCGAGCTGACCAGCTCGCCGACCTTGCCCGCGGCGGCGGCGCCGGCTTCAACGGCAGCCTTCACCGAGCCAACGTCGCCCTTGACGATTGTGGTGACGTAGCCGCCGCCGATCTCGATCTTTTTGATGAGTTCGACGTTGGCGGCCTTGCACATGGCATCGGAGGCTTCAACCACGCCCACGAAACCCTTCGTTTCAATCATGCCCAATGCTTCCATCTCTTAGACTCCTGATAGGACGCTTGTTGCGCCGTAGTCTTGACTGTGTACCAATCCGAGCATTCCAACCTGGAGATTGCGAACTTCGTCAACCGCACGCGCGGCCCGACGAGACTCGGCAATCGCAGGGGGGGAATTACTTGGTCGCCTTCTTCGGTTCGGCCGGGATCGCCTTGGCCAGGTCGTCGTGCGGCCTGGGGATCACGTGAACGCTGACCACCTCGCCGATGCGGGCGGCGGCGGCAGCGCCGGCGTCGGTGGCGGCCTTCACGGCGGCCACGTCGCCCTTCACAAACGCCGTCACCATGCCCGAGCCGACCTTGTCCCAGCCGATCAACTCAACGTTGGCGGCTTTGCACATGGCGTCGGAGGCTTCGATCAGGGCGACCAGGCCCTTGGTCTCGATCATTCCCAATGCTTGCAGTGCCATTCGTACTCTCCTTAAGAA
>CAZCNG010000321.1:0-1838 GCA_964500045.1 uncultured Methanomassiliicoccaceae archaeon | reverse complement strand
CCTCCAGCCTAACGATCAAAGACTCCCCGCTGGACGAGAGGGGCGTGTTCCGTTCCAACTTCGACGATGAAGGTCTTCCCTGCGAAGAGAGGGACGTCATCGAAGCGGGCCGTTTGCGCACCTTCCTGCACGACTCCTATTCCGCCAAGTTGCTCAACGACAAGCCGACGGGCAATGCCTTCCGCCGCGGCCACACCGATGCGCTGGGCGCCTACCGTCAGCCGTTGACCATCTCCCCCTCCAACCTGGTGGTGCAAAGAGGGAAGGCATCGCTGGCCGAAATGGTATCGGGCCTCAAGAGAGGTCTGATCGTAGAAAAGACCGCCTCCGCCGAAGTCAACGGGGTCAGCGGCGCCTTCGGCTTCGAGGTGCGCCTCGGCCTCCTGGTGGAGGACGGGGTCGTCACGCAGCCGGTGAGCCGCTGCCTGCTGGTCGGCAACTTCTACGAGGCGCTGAAGAACGTGCAGGCCATCGGCGACGATGCCACCGTGGTCGGCGGGGTCATCACCCCTTCGATCTGCTTCGCTTCCTTGGAGATAATCGGCGAGTGATCTAGGGACGGTCCAAGCGGACCTCGGTGCGGTCCGCCAATTCTTCCAGCCGGGAAAGGTCGCCGAGCACGCGGCCCACTGGCGTCACGGGGCTGTAGGCCTCCGGCGCCTTGCCCTTGCTTACTGGTGTCGGTCCGAAGAATAGGCAGAAAGCATTGCCCTCCGGCCAGAATGCCACTTCCCCCGGTTCCAGGACCTGGCGGCCATTCTCTAACGGCATCTTGACACCGATGTCGAAGAAGATCTCCCCGCCCCAGACGTTGATCTCCCTTTCCAGCGGAAGGGCGATGTAGATGGCGTCCGCGGTCTCGGTGTCGTTGAGCTCTATCTCGAACGTTTCGTATCTGGTCTTCATCAGGATCTTCAGCGGCATATTCAGCCTCCCTTCTTTTCCTTGCCCGACAGATTCAGTGCGGGCACCTCTGGCACCTTTATGGGGTCGATCTTCATGGCGCGCAGGAAACCGTCGCGGTCCAGGACGTCGAAGAGCACACGATAGCAGCGGCGTTGGTCGTGGCCGTTCTCCTCGATCAATATTAGGTCATCGCGAGAGCCGTTCACATACCTGGTGCTGTCCCAGAGCCAGTGCATTCCATAGGAGAACGGCCCGCGCTTGATCTTCTGCACCAGGGTGATATCCTTCAATGCTATCTTCTTCTTGAAGTACCAGCCCTGACGGACGATGATATAGTCATCGCCCACCTCGTGGGCGGTCGTCAGCGCCGAGATCGCAAAGACCAGATCAACCAGAAAGAAGAGGCCGGCGAGGAAAATGGTGAGGAGCCAGTTCTCGGAAGCGACATAAATGACCACGGCCAGGAAGATATCCATGGCCGTGAGAAAGACCGCCACAGTGGCGGCAGCGCGGCGATGATACGGGAAGCGCTGGGGTAGGGGCACGCGCCCCTATCTCCCGAGCGCCTATTTGTGGGATTCGGGCCAGAGCCCTCCTCCTGCGTTCAGAAGCGATTTACTTCTTCACTGCTTTCGGTTTTGCCTTGGCGACCGGCTTCTTGGCCGGAGCCTTGGCAGCCACCTTGGCCGGCGCCTTCTTGGCGGTCGGCTTGGCCACGATCTTCTTGGCCGGGGCCTTGGCGACGGTCTTGAACGCCACTGCCTTGGCCGTGGCCTTCTTCGGAGCAGCCTTGGCAACGATCTTCTTGGCCGGGGCCTTCTTCGCGACCGGCTTGGCCTCGAAGAGGGCGCGGATCTCCTTGCCGACTACCTCGATATTGCTCTTCTCGACGGCGTTCTCCATGGATTGGAGCTTCTTCATGCCGCCCTTGG
>CAZCNG010000320.1:0-1862 GCA_964500045.1 uncultured Methanomassiliicoccaceae archaeon | reverse complement strand
CAAGGCACCAGATGTGTGAATGGGCGCAATTCCCCCCACGATTGAAATCGTGGGCATCCTTGCGCCAACGATGGTGAGAGAGCCGTTCAGGCCCGCCTTGATAGTTTCCTGTGCCGTCGCAACACCGATGTGGAGAATTTCCTTAGGAAAAGTGCGATCCCCAATGAGAAATCGGGAAGGAGCAGAACTTTCCTCGTCGTCGAAAGAAGCCTAACGAAGGAGGAAATGCCCCTCATACTGGGATATTTCACCCTCGCCCTGGGGCTAATGGACATCTCCCCATCCGTCTCACGGACCAAACAGAAGAAGCTGGCTGGATTGTTCTTCGACAAGGACACGAGGGAACAGAGGACACCCTGCTATCTTATCGGACAGATCGGACGCGACGATCGCTGCGGCGAGTTGGTGGATGGAGGATTCTTGATCGATGCCGCATTGGTCATGGCGATGATGGCCCGAGAGAAGGTCGGCGGCCTGTTCGTGAGGATCGATTGTGCCCGCATCGATGGGCTCATGCGCATGTATGAAAGACTGGGCTTTGAGTGGATACAACGCAATGAAGCGAATGGCCTGGAGGAATTGGTCCAATTCTTCTGAGCCGGGGACGCAATTCAGCGGAGTCGGTGTTGAGTATTCCTAGGATGCGGAACCGACCAGTTCGATAATGACCGCTCCGCCGCCTTCTGCACTATGTCGCGCAAGTTCTCCGGGCAGGAGACCATGACCGCCCAATCGTGGATGCCGCGCGTCTGCAGCGTCTTCGCGAGCGGCGACCATCTGGACAGCGCCGCCTCCATCCGTTTCTACCTTTTCCAAAACCGCCGCGGGAAGGCTACATGCAATGAGCGCAAATATCATTTAAATAGGCCATCTTCGATTGAGAACGTAGGAGCTAGTACCGTGGCCACATCATCGTTCCGCACCATCCTGGATATCAGCGACGAAGCGACCGCTGACCGGATAATCAAGGCCATGGACAGACCCCCCGTTCCGGAAAGCTCCGATAGGTCAGTCTACCTTGAAGAGCGAGAGAGGGGTAGGCAATTACTCAAGAGGCTATACTCTCGCTGAGAGACCTCATCAAAGCGGCTGGGGAGAGAGCAACAGCTGAGATCCTCGATGGATTCCAATGCTCCAGGAATGCGGATGTGGAGCACTTCCTCAGGCGTTCGGCACTGCAGAACGAGCGGGGCCACAGAAGTCGCACCTTCCTCATCTTGGATGCGGCCTCGTCTCCAGAGAAGCCATTGGAGATCATGGCCTTCTTCACTTTGGCCATGGGCATGATGAGGATCTCCTCCAGTATTTCCCGGAACAAGAGCCGGCGTCTTGCTGGCCCGTTCTACGATGATGATCAAATAGTTCAATTGACCCCTTGCTACCTGATCGGTCAGATGGGGCGCAGCGCTACGTCCGCAGGAAGAATATCCGGGGATCGCATCCTGAACGAAGCAATGAACGAGATACGTAACGCCTGGGATAGCGTGGGCGGTAAGTTCGTAAGGCTCGATTGCGAAGACGCCCCGGGACTGCTCTCGCTCTATCGACGCAATGGTTTCGAGTTCGCGCAGAGGAACCAGAGAACCGGCTTGACAGAGATGGTGCGATTTCTTTGATTCTGGAATCACGAGGAAAGCGATCTCTCCGCCGCCCTCTGCACATCCGTACGAATGCTCTCCGGACAGGAGACCATGACCGCCCAGTCGTGGATACCGCGGGTCTGCAGTGCCTTTGCCAGCGGCGAATATTTTGATAGAGCGCGCACCCTCTCGCCATCTAATATCGGCACTTCGGTCTTGCCTATGCGCGACTCGGTGAGCAGCGCCTCCCGCGAGGGCAGGTCGACGATGACCTCGGACGGT
>CAZCNG010000319.1:0-1868 GCA_964500045.1 uncultured Methanomassiliicoccaceae archaeon | reverse complement strand
AGTGGGCTCAGCCGGATTCGAACCGGCGACCTTCTGCGTGTGAGGCAAACGTCATAACCGCTAGACCACGAGCCCGATTAGCCTAGGAATCGAATCCAGGTATTAATCTTTGACGGATTGCCTAGACTTCACCACGTATCACGACGCGGCGTACGTGCTTCTTGGCGATGTCGGCCATGAGACGTATCCTGTCGTCTGGATACGGATCTAGAACCGACAGCCTCTGATCCAGGCTGTGTCCCTTGCGGAACTGGTGCAGGGCATATTTCTTCGCGCCCGAAATGGCGGTCGCGATGTCACTGACCTCCTTTTCCTGGATATAGAAAGGGACGATGGTTGTGCGGAACTCGTAGTCCACGCTGCCCTGTTTGAGCAAGGTGATGGAGCGGCCTAGCGCCTGCAGATCAACTTCCACCCCCGCCACTTTGGCATACCGCTCGTCCAGTGGCGCCTTGATGTCCATGGCCACGAAGTCCAGCATTCCCGCGCCGAGGAGGTCCTCGAGCATATCCGGGTTCGTGCCGTTGGTGTCCAACTTGGTCTTCATACCAGTGGCGCGGATCTTCTTGAGGATGGCAAATAGATCGGCATGAATGGTCGGCTCACCGCCGGTGATGACGACGCCGTCCACGAAATCCTTGTGCTCGGCGACATAGTCCAGCACCAGTTGCAGCGGGACCTCCTCGAGATCTGAGGTTGGCGGCAGGAGTTGCGGGTTGTGGCAGTAGCCGCAGCACAGATTGCACCCCTGCAGGTAGATGGTGGCGGCCACATAGCCGTCCCAGTCCAGCAGCGAGGTACGATTGAAACCGACGATCCGGGCGCTCATGCGGGGGGGCATCTGCACCTCCGCGTTCATAATCCTTGCCATTGCCGCACCGCCACTAGTCCAGCTTCATGAATTCCTTCTTCTGCTTCATGTGCCCGCCGGGACCGCCCCTCTCCTCGCGCGCCTTGTCGACGCATTCTTCCTTCTCACAGCAGAAGGCAGCGAAAACGAACTGCTTGGCAGGCCGGCCGCAGATCTGGCACTTCTCGCTCTCGATATCCATGGGAGGAGAGAGGCAGCAGGCCGGATTTATCACTTGCCAACGGGCAAGATATCCATCGTGAAATGCGCCGAACACACGGAATGCGTGAGCGCACCCATGGAGATGATGTCGGCGGAGCGGGCGTAGCGGACGGCCGTCTTGGGCGTTATGCCACCGGATATCTCGACGCTGATGCGCGGATCTGCCTTTTTTATGGATCGGTACACGACCTCTGCACCCTCGGGCGTGAAGTTGTCCAGCATGATGATGTCCGCCCCTGCTTGGACGGCCTCATCGGCCTGTGCGGCGCTGGTCACTTCCACCTCGACCACTTTGTAGCGAGAGTACGCTTTGGCGCGACGAACGGCGTCGGCGACGCTGCCGACCATCTCAAGATGGTTGTCCTTGATCAGAATGGCATCGTCCAAACGGAAGCGGTGCGGGTCGCCGCCGCCGAGCCGGATGGCCTTCTTCTCGTAGATGCGGAAGCCGGGCGTGGTCTTCCTTGTTCCAGCTACGCGGATGTCCGGGTTCACGCGGCGGCACTCCTGCAGCGCCTTGGCGGTGGCGGTCGCAATGCCGCTCATCCTCATTAGAAAATTGAGACATAGGCGCTCGCCGGCCAACGCGGCGCTGGCCGGACCGATGGCCATGAGCACCACCGTGTCCGCTTTGATACGGCTACCGTCGACGGCGTTCGCTTCTACGGTGAGGCCAAGATGGCGCAGCACCGCGGAAGCTTCTTCCATGCCCGCCAGAACGCAGTCTTCCTGGGCGCGCACGCGGAGATGGCAATCACCGCTGATGCCCAGGGCGGCGGTGGTGATGTCCCCCGCG
>CAZCNG010000318.1:0-1875 GCA_964500045.1 uncultured Methanomassiliicoccaceae archaeon | reverse complement strand
GCTAACGGCAGCGGTGTCAAGCTGATCTATTCGTACGGCACGCTCAACCGGCTGACACAGACGGCGACCATCATCAAGACGGTCAACTACAACATCACCTACGCCATGGCCATGCGCCAGACCACGGTGGGAACTGGCTCCCCCGCAGCGGAGGCGGTCAGCACGCCGTGGATCATCAACGGCACCATCTCCCTGCCCGGCGCGGACCTGAAAGGCCTCGTCTTCTGGGACATCAACGGAGATGGCTCCTACAGTGACGGCGACATCATCATCGAGGACGCCACCGTCGTCATCGAGAACAAGACCGCTGGCTTCCACATGGAGACCAAGACCTCCCTCTCGGGCTACGCCTTCACCGGCCTGGCCCCGAAGGTCGTCAGCGTCTATGTCATCGTCAATGGCCACACCATCGCCAGCACTGCCACCGACCTGATCCCCAATACCAACAACACCCGCAATGTGGCGATCAAGACGGCCAGCATCTCTGGTACTCTCCGTCTACCGTCCAGCGTGCTGGCTTCCGGAGTGGGCCTGCAGCTGAAGGACCTGACCAATGGCACTGTGATGAGCGTCGTCAGTAACGCCACTGGCCGCTTCTCCTTCACCATGCTGCTGCCGGGCGACTACACCCTCAGCGCCGCCGACCCTAACCTCTCGCTCGGAACCCAGGCCTTCAACCTGATCCAGAATGAGAACATTGACAAGACGATCTATGTGGGCAATGCGGTGCAGGTGACCGGCCAGGTCACCTACAACCTCTCCGCCGTCCCCTATGCCAAGGTGCTGCTCAGCAACGAGCTGCGCCAGGTCTGGGTGGATGCCGATGCTACCGGTCACTACTCAGTCACCGTGCCTGCGGGATCCTACACGATCTACGCCATAGCGTACCGGGATGGGCTACAGCTGGCCTATCTGGACGTGCTGACCACCTCCATTCCGCTCGCCCGCGACCTGAACATGTCCATCGCCAAGGTCCTCAGCGGCCGGGCGCTGTACAACAATGCCTCGTCCGTGAGCGCCACCGTGGTAATGTCCAACGCCCTCTCCGGAGCGGAGCTGAGATCCGTTAGCAACAGCACCGGCGGGTTCATGTTCGTGGTGCCGCAGAACAGCGGATCTGACTATCAGCTCTACATCGGAGCCACCTCGAAGGGTGCCTTCTGGGAGAACATCAGCTTCGCCACGAGCCTGGTGGCCAATTACACCCTGACGACCTCGGCCTGGGTCAACGGCACGGTCTGGTACGACAGCAACCACAACGGTGTGATGACCACCGCCAAGGGCATGCAGAATGCCCTGGTGAAGGTCACCAACAACGGCACGGCGGTCAACTTCGTGACCTCGGCGACGGGCAAGTACAACATCGTCCTGCCCCGGAACGGAAGCTATGCCTTCACCGTATCCATCATGGACTTCGACACGCAGGTGTTCGGCGTAGATAACTTCCAGGCGGATCTGCAACAGAACTTCTCCATGGTACCCAGCTTGAGGCCCGTCTCCGGCACCGTCAGCGGTCTGCCGGTCGAGGTCACGTTCAGCTTTGATGCCGTGGCCGGTTCCGGTGGAGTTACTCAGGGAGTCACCACCATCAACAATGGAGAGTTCTCGGTCAGCCTGCGCCCGGGCGTCTACGTGGTCAATCTTGACCAGAACGTGACCCCCGGCTCGGACCTGGCCAAGTATCAATTGCTCCATCCCATGACCCTTACGATCTCCATCGGAGACGTGCCTACCATCATCCTGTTGGATGCCGTGGAGCGAGTCTTGGTCAACGGTACGGTCACCGCAGGCAACGCTACCCTGCGCTACCTGTCGCCCACCTTGGACGACTACACCTTCGCGGCCAATGGGAACTATTCAGTCTACCTGCAGAGG
>CAZCNG010000317.1:0-1877 GCA_964500045.1 uncultured Methanomassiliicoccaceae archaeon | reverse complement strand
GGCAGTACTGGACGATGCGGCGGGCATCGCCGCCATCCGCAACCACTACATCCTGTGCTCCGATTGTACCATGCAGACGGTGCCGGTCTCAGCGGAGGAGGAAAGGGCCTGGTTGGAGGCTCACGGGGCAGCTTTCCCGGTATTGGTGGCGGAGTTAGGAGAAGGTCTTGTCGGCTATGCCTCCCTAAGCAGCTACCGTCCCCGACCCGCCTATGATCGCACGGTGGAGGATTCGGTGTACGTCCGCGAGGACCTCCAGGGCAGAGGCATCGGGACCGCGCTCCTGACCGAGTTGATAGCGGCGGGTAGCGAACACGGCTTCCATTCCATGGTGGGTATCATCGGCGCACGGCAGGAGGCGAGCCTGCGCCTGCACCACCGGCACGGCTTCAAAGATGTGGGTACGCTGCGCGAAGTGGGCTTCAAGTTCGGCCACTACCTCGACATCTCCTTTCTGCAGCTGATCCTAGAATAGGTGCCGGTCGACCGTGTGGGCCTCGTCGCCGACACTGCAAGCCAGCGTTCTGATGCCCAGGGCCTCGATGCGTCGGCGCATTTCGGCCACGTCCACCCGGCTGGAATTGACATAGACCGTGGCACTAGTGTCGCTGCTGAAATGGCACAGCATGCCCCTGTCGCAGTCTGCGCATCTCCTGATCGACACGGTCTCCGGCCGTCACAGGAAGAGCTGGTCCACACCGATCACGGTGATGCCGTGCAGGAGCAGGGTGTCTGATCATGCCAGATGTCCGATCGTCCTCAGGTCCCGTTCGGAAATGGCCTGTTCCATCTTCTCGATGCGAGATGGCACGTACTCTAGCCTCGCTTTGAAGGAGGGCGAACTGATGATCTCCCGATGCGCGCGGTGTCGGTGCTCTTCAGCGCCGGGACGAGCGCGGCGGTGATTCCCATGTCCAGCTCTTTGGTGGATGCGAGCTGCTCGGAGTAGCTGTCCTCATCTCCTTCCCCCGCATACTCGAGGGAGAAACCGCCCGCGAAGCCGAGCCAGCGCCGAATCTGGCACAATGGGACACATCGCGCCTGGTCAAACCGAGGCCATTGTTGGATTGTAAGCTGCTACGGGGGACCATGTGCATACCGCTACCTTCGCCGGCCCGGCGCCGCAGCGGTTCGAGGACCGTCAGAATGCCCTCCAGCTCCTTTCCAGAGGCGCTATGTCCATCAAATTGAGCACTGCCCGCATCGTATCCAAATCCGACCGTCGTATGGGTGTGCCGCGGTGCAGACTGAAATGGAATCAAGTTGGGGAAGGCGTAGCCGCTCGTCTCGCAGTCAGTGGTATTTGATCAGACCCCGGATCTGATCGGCCATGGTGGACATCTTCACCTTCTCACCTAGATGTCGAAGATCACCCTGACCTTCGGAATAGTTGTGTCCACTTCGAGCATATGGTATGTTATGGCTTTGACCTCACGGCGCCCTTCGTGCCTGGTTGGATCAAAGCGCTCCCCGCCGGCGACGCAGCTCACCTTGTCCTTCGTGAGGGTGACGTCGAAGCGGCCGAATACCAACCGACGCGCGTCATGCAGATACAGGAATTCGGAAAGAAAATTGTAGAACAGTGATTCCAGGTCATCGCTTTCGACCTCGAAGGTAACCTGTTCCCGGTCCTCGACCGTGGAGGCGTCGAGCATCTGGTCGAAGAGCGCGTAGGCCGCATTGGAGAAGCACTCGGCCAGGTCGCGGCCAGTGGCCTCGATCATGATGTCAGCGGTGTGCTCTAGCACGCTATACCGCCTCTTAGGCCTGCGTTCCCCCAGGTCGGTCAGTTCAATTCACCCGCTGCTGTCATGATTACTGTGCCTGTAAATAATGTCATCATAAATCTGGCCACGCAGCGTAGAGATTATATCATC
>CAZCNG010000316.1:0-1881 GCA_964500045.1 uncultured Methanomassiliicoccaceae archaeon | reverse complement strand
CTTGCGTGCGGTGATGTCGGTATCGCTGCCTTGGTAGCCGTGCACGGTTCCATCCGCCTCCAGCAGAGGGATGCCGCTGGTGGAGTTCCACTGGGCACGGCCGTCCTTGGTGCGCACCTCATGCTCTATGCCGACAAAGCGCTCCCCATGTTTGGCCATCTCGAATACCCTGGACTTGACCGCCTCGCGTTCCGCTTCCACCACCAGGTCGTAGAAGTGCACCTTGCCCACCAGTTCGTCGGGGCGGTAGCCCCAAACGATCTCGGAAACACTGCTGACATAGGTGAAGAGACCGTCCGCATCCGCTTCCCAGGTGACGGCGCCGCTCTGCTCCGCCAATTGATCGAAGCGCGCCTCGCTCTCCTGCAGTGCTTCCTCCACTTTTCGGATGTCCGTTATGTTGCTGATCGTCATCCAAATCTTGGGGGATTTAGTGCTGGTGTCGATGGCCCAAACGATCTCTATTTGGGCCGGGAAGACAGAACCGTCGCCCCGTTTGAGGGTGAGGATGCAGGTTTGCCTCTCCCTTTCCTTCAGCATTCTCAAGAAATGGCGGTGCCACGCATGGGACTCCTCATCAATGATGAATTTGCTGAATCGTTCATTTAGCAGTCGATTGCGAGCAAGTCCGAGAAGGGTGGCGCTGGTGAGATTTGCCGCCACCACCAATCCCTTGTCCGTGAGCGTGAGGTAGCCGATGGGCGCGTTCTCATAGAGGTCGAAGTAATTGTCCCGCGACTCCTCGAGCGCGATATGCGCTCTCTGCAGTTCCTGGCCCTGCATCTCAAGCTCGACCTGGTGTACCTGGAGTTCGTGGATGAGGAGTAGCTTCTTCTGTTCCATGAGATCGGGAGATGGCTTCGGGTTTCGCGTCAGTTGCTCTTCTGCCCCATTCCTCAAGGAACTTACCCTTTCCGTTGTGGTCTCTTCTGACCGCTTGCGTTCGGTAATGTCGTTGAGGAAGTTCAAAACCGCAGGTTGTCCCCCCCACACAATTGCCACCGCATGAATCTCGACCCAGAGCGTTTCCCCCCTTTCCGTCAGTATTCTGGCCTCATAGTGGTCAGGGGCAGGTATTCCTCGGAGCCTCATCTGGTATCGATCCATCACCATCGCCCGATCCTCTGGATGGACGAAGGATATGAAAGATCTCGATCTGAGCACCTCTTCTGGAAAGCCCAGCTTCTCAATGGCTGTGGGATTGACCAACTTGGTCATTCCATCCTGTAGCACGATGATGGCAATGTTGGCGCTCTGCACCAGGAGGCGATACATATCTTCGCTCTCATTCAACGCATCCTGCGCCATCTTGCGCTCGGTGATGTCCGCGTAGGTGATCGCTACTCCATACCCCTCTAGGGGCATCGGCACCGCGTTGACGTTGATCCATACGACGTCGTCGCCCTTGACTATGCCCATCTCCACATTGGAGATCGCCCGCCGTTCCTTCAGTGCCCTGACGCTGGCAAACTCCTCGGGCGGCATGGGAGTGCCGTCGGACCGGATGAGATTCCACTCTTCCCCGGCAATGTTCCGGCACGCCTGCGCATCTTGCGATAGCCCGAGCAAGCGCGCCGCCTCCGGATTGCTTTCGATTATCTTGCCCTGGCTGTCCGATATCGTAACGCCCGTGAGAATGGATTGGAAGAGCACCTGGTACTTGGTGGACGACACCCGCAGCGCCTCCTCCGCCTGCTTGCGCGCAGTGATGTCAGTGAAGGTGACGACAACATTGTGGAAATGGGATCTGCGGTCGCGGTTCGGGTAGGCGCTGCAGAGCACCCACGTTGGCCCATCACTGTCCGACCTGATTATTCCAAGCACCCGAGCCTGTGCCGCAGTTAGTTTTCTAGACCCCATTCCTACGACCGTCTCTCAAAA
>CAZCNG010000315.1:0-1888 GCA_964500045.1 uncultured Methanomassiliicoccaceae archaeon | reverse complement strand
GCGAGAAAGTAGACTTTTTGGCGTCAGGCTATTGCCTATCTTGCCGAGTTAAAGTCTTCACTCGGCTGTGACACGATCGGGACTACCACACGGCTCGATCGAAAGATCGCGTTGCACCTTCAAGTGCCGGAAGGGCAACATCCCCCTCATGCTACCGTCAGATCACTCTGCCCCGTCTCCAAAATCAATGAGCTTCGTCTGTCCGCCCTTGGCCTCCGCCTCGGTGATCCTCTTCAGATTGCTGCGGGTCACTTCCATGCGCTGCGTGATCACCAACTGGATCATGGCCAGGCACATCGATCCCTCTTTCCCGTCGTCACCGCGGGCGAGGGCCTTCAGGTAGAGCTCCCGATCCCTGATGAATAGCAGCCGGGGATACTTCTCCGCCATGAGCATGAAGTTCAGGACCTCCCGGCCAACGCGACCATCGCCATCAGTAAATGGATGGATCCGCTCGAATCCGTGATGGAACAGGACCGCTTCCATGAATGGGTGAGATCCCCGCGCCAGGCGCTCATAGTACCTCTTGATCAGCTCATCCAGCTCGCTCTCGATCATTATTGCGGGACTGAGAAGGAAGTCTCTTCCGTCGATGCCTACGCGGTCAATGCGCCGGAACTCCCCCGCCGCTTCCTGATCGATGTTGTTCATGATCAGCCCATGCAGCTTCCTGATGAACTCGAGCGTGACCGGCCCCTCGAACTTATCCCGGTACCGCTTGACGTTCCTGAAATTCTGTATTTCGTTGATCTCCCTAAGGCTCTTCCCTTCGGGGATGATGCTCTCCTCGAGGAGGCGGCGCGTATCCTGCCGGTTTATGGAGTTGCCCTCGATCGACGTCGTGCCGTGAATGTAATCGGCCTCGATACCCTTCTCGTAGGCCTCTGCCTCCTTCGGGGTGATGAACTGGTTGAATGCTAGGGTTAGGAATTTTAGTTCCTCGATGGTGGTGATAGACTCTTTCGCCGTCTCCGCAGGCATGAGATCGGTATGGTAGAGCTGCGAGCTCATCTCGACCTTCTTCGCCACTATTTTGTTCTCGATCTCCCAGCGATGCACATCCGAAAGCCTGAGCGCCTGGGCCGGGTCCGGTCTCTCCGTACCGATGAACTTGGTGATCTTGGCCTTCTTGTCTTTGACGCGGATGTCCTTGACCAGGTAGTAGCCGGTCTTTCCGCCATCACTGGAAGCCTCTACGCGGTAAGCGATTTGTCTCATGGTTCAATCATACTATCACAAATATTTCAATGTAACAGATTCTGCCATAGTATGGTGATTATCATAGAAGGCATGAACACCTCGAGCAATCGAAGAAATGGGGTCGAATATTCTAGTTGACGCCAAGAACGCCGTCCGCTTCGTACTGGTCAGAGGGCGATCCGGTCATATCCTCCGATGTTGACGCCTGACTATGGACAATTCAACCAGATGGTGCCGAAGTGATATCTGCCCCCGCCACTTTCATTTCAGCACTCAAAAGATCATCGATCTTCTCGTCGCTCGATCTCTAATGCCGCCCTGCTGAATAGGGCGCCCATACCATTTTCTCATCCTCCTCTATCGCCGACAAGTAGTCTTGGGGGGAGCCGCATGGTCAGAACGTCAAGGGGGAATGCGAGACTGCTGATCGCATGCTTGGCGGTGATCGCGATCGTCATCCTGGCGGCCATCGCCGTCGTAGGCAATCAAGAGAAGGGCCGGGCGACCATCGGTTGGATCGTAGGATCGCCGGTCGGGGATGGCTATGGCGTGATCCTGCACACCACCGATGGGGTCCACTGGGTCCGCCAGGGCAGCAACGGTACGGTCCCGGATGTGGTCCTCTCGGACATTAGGGCCATCGACGCGCAGACGGCTTGGGCGGTGGGATCGAGCGCAGGCGGCTATG
>CAZCNG010000314.1:0-1920 GCA_964500045.1 uncultured Methanomassiliicoccaceae archaeon | reverse complement strand
ATGCCGCACACCGGGTGCGTGGCCTTTCCGCCCAGCATCTCCTGGATCTTCTGCGCATAGGCGCGGTGCTTGATGACTTCGGCACCGACCGGCACACCGACCGCACCGACGACACCGAGGATGTTCCTCTCTGCCGCCGGCGCATGCGGACCGAGCACGAAGTCGGCCGCGGCCAGCGCATAGAAGTGCGCGATGTGCGAGTGTATGTAGTGCGCCGCGTAGAATAGCTCACGGAGCTTTAGGGCCGCCTCGGGCGGGGTAGCGCCGTAGACGCCATCGATGGCCTTGGTGGAGCACAAGTGGTGCGCACCGGGGCACACGCCGCAAAGCCTGGCGGTGATCTTGTTGAGGTCCTCGACGGTCCTGCCGATGCAGAACTTCTCGAAGCCCCTCAGCTCGGGCACCTGCCAGTAGGCGTTGGAGACATTGCCGTTGTCGTCGAGGAAGATCTCGATCTTGCCATGACCTTCCAGTCTCGTGATGGGGTCGATGGTGATCCTCTTGGACTCGGACTTGTGGCTAGGGCTGGATATGATCGGGGACATTGTTCAGGCCTCCTTCTTGACTCTCTTCTTCTCAGTGACGGTCCTCTTGATGATGGACTTCGGCAGGGTGAAGCAGTAGAAGGTGCCCAGGGGGTCCTTTACCTGCTTCATCAGCTCGGCGATCTGATCCTCGTTGAGGAGCGATTCCTTCTCATCCACCTTGAAGACCGATGCCAGAGCGCTGAGCATGCTGCCGCCCTGGTCCATGACCTCGGCGGTCGGGCCCATGCAGCCACGGCACGGTTGGTTGGCATCCAGGCACTTGGCGCCGCAGCCGGCACGGGTCGAAGAACCTAGGCAGATGATGCCCTGTTCGAGCATGCACTTCTCCGGGTCTATCGGTATCTCATGCGGCTGGTAGATCTTCTCGATCTTCTTCGCGGACTTGGTCCTCTTGCACTCGTCGCACAACGTCTTCTGCGAGGCGATGACACTTCCCTTGGGCGGGAGCGGGGTGCCCTCGGTGAGGTACTTGGTCACGATGTCGAGGAAGGCGTTGATGAGGTTGGTGGTGGGCGGGCAGCCAGGCATGTAGTAGTCAACATCGATGACCTGGTCAAGGGTCAGGACGGTGTCGTACATGATGGGCAGCTCGACGTCGCCATCAGGGGTGTGGGTTATGTGCTGCGGGATCACGCCTTCGACGTTGTCGGAGGTCGGCAGCTTGGTGTATACCAGGTCCATCAGGGCCTTGGCGTTGGTCGTGTTGGCCAATCCAGGTATGCCGCCGAAGCAGGCGCAGGAGCCGAACGACACGATGAGGGTCGACTTCTTGCGCAGCAGCTTGGCCATGTGCTCGTTCTCGCTGTTACGGATGGCTCCATTGTAGAAGGTGGCGGTGATGGCCCCATCGGGCATCGCTTCCACGTCTTTGATCTTGGCGTCAACCGCGATGGGCCAGAACGCTATGTCCGCGATCTCGGCCACTCCCAGGATCTTCTCGTCGATGTCGAGGAGAGCTACATCGCAGCCTCCGCAACCGGCTCCCCAGTATTGCGCTATCTTGATCTTTGCCATTTTTTTTCACCTCTGTAAGCTGGTAGCTTCACTCCACATCGTTGATCGGGTTCGGGCCCATTTCCTTGACGGCCTCATTGAACTCCTTGATGGTCTTCTGGAACTTCTGCCCCTCAGAAGCGGAGACCCACTCCAGCTTCAGGCGGTCGGGGTTGAAGCCGTACTGCTCGAGCAGCACGCGCAGCAGGGCGATCCTGCGGCGGGTACGGTAGTTGCCACCAATGTAGTGGCAGTCGGCCGGGTGGCAACCCAGCACGAGGACGCCATCGGCGCCACTGGCGAAGGCCTGGAGGACGAACTCCGGGTCGACGCGCGCCGAGCACATGGTGCGGATGACGCGGAAGTTCGTGGGCATCTG
>CAZCNG010000313.1:0-1956 GCA_964500045.1 uncultured Methanomassiliicoccaceae archaeon | reverse complement strand
AGGGCAGCACGGCGCCGTCCGGCTCCACCGCCATGTTGAGGGAGCAGGCGGTGCACTGCTTGATGCCGAGCCCGAGATTGATCGGATTGAGCTCGTGGTATGGGGTCGGAGTGTACCAGATCAAGCGCACCTGCGCCTCCGCGGCCAGCGCCTGCAGCTTCTTCAGCACGGCGGTCAACTCCGCATAGGTGACGCCTGCGGCCTCCGTGCCCTTGCCGGAGCGGATTATGCTGTTGAAGGCTGTGTTCTTCACGCCCAGGGATATCAGGAAACGCATCGTCTCTTCGATGCTGGTCAGATTGGAACGCATTATGGTGGTGTTGGTGCTCAGGTAGACGTCCTCTTGGACCGCCACCTTCACGCCGTTGATGGTCTCGATCCAAGCGCCCTGCGCACCGACCAGGCGGTCGTGCTCCTCCGGCGCGTGCGAAAGGACCGTCACCTGCACGTGGTCCAATCCCTTGACCACAAGATCGTGCAGATAACCTGCCTTCGCCAGCATGCGTCCGTTCGTCACCAGTCCGGTCACCTGACCATAGCGTTCGGATTCGGCCACCAATTGGCCCAGGTCCTCGAACAGCGTCGGTTCCCCGCCGGTGAAGACGATGTGCGGTATGCCCAGCTTCCACGTCTTGGCGATGACCTGTTTCCATTCCGCCGTGGTCAATTCCCGCATCTGGCGGTGCTCGTTGTAGCAGTGGGAGCAGTCGTTCTGGCAACGATAGGTGATGGCCAAATCCATGCGGTACGGCGCTGGCAGATCGTCCTTGCCGAGGTCCAGGCGGTCCGTGCCCATGATCTCGATGACCGCCTTGCCGTTGATATGGTCGATCAGCCTCGCGCGCACATCCTTCAGGTCCGCCAGAGCGGTGGCGGCATCGAGCTTCTGGTAGCGGTGGCGCAGATATTTGACCGCCTTCTTGTCCGATCTCGACTCGAGCACACAGCGCACGTGATCGACGGCCGTTCCATTGAGGAAGATGATGCTGCTAGCATCTATGAGCAGAGCACCTTTCTGTGCCGAATCGATGCGCAGATGGAAACGGTGGTGGGCCAGCTCCTTCTGGCCGTCGTATTTGTAGACACCGGGAGGCAGACCCTTGCCCGCCAGTTCCCTCCACCACGAGGAGAAGGACATCAGCGTCCACCTCCCGCACAGGCGCAAGCGCAGGCACAGGCGCAGGCGCAATGGCCTCCGGTGCTGCCGCCGCTGCTGGTGTTGACGGGGATGGGATTGGTGACGATGACCACATCCCTGGAGATGCCCCTCATATCATTGACAAGATTGGTGCCGGCCTTGCCCAGGAGGGCCACATAGTCGCCCGCTGGATTTCCACCTGACCCGCTGGTGGAGGGGCCGGGGATAGGGATCGGCACATAGTAGGGGAACCGGGAGAGCGTACCCCCGATGCGGTGGTTGTAGTCCTTGTCCACCATTAGCCAGTCGTTCTTCTCGTTGAGCAGGCGGGCGAAGTTGTCCGGGGTGCCGGCATTCTGCACCTGCTCCCAGGCATTGTCGCAGATCTTCTCGTAATAGCGGCGTGTGGCCCCGTAGTCTAAATGGGCCATCTTGTCCCGCGTACCGTTTATCACGTTCGCCAGGCAATCCTTCAACTGGTCGCGGGCCACCAGACCGTTCTTGCCGATGGCCTTCAGGAAATCCGCCTCATAGGGGTGATCGGCCGTCTCGGCCGATTGCCCATCTTGGCTATTTTCAAAATGAATTTGTCGTCCGTCGCAAATGGCTTGACGGGCAGGCGTTTGCCGACCTTGTCGCCCTTTGCCAGTTTCTGCCTGGTCCGGCCAGCAGCCAAGTTGGGTTCGCCTTGGGCCTTTCACGCGGCGGTTTTTTAGGGGGTTGTGCGGCTTGGCTTGGATTTACGTTGCCATCAGCTTTGGCGATGATCGCCTTTGCCCATTTTTCTGGCTCCATTGAAGGGACAATCAGCACTGGCA
>CAZCNG010000312.1:0-1958 GCA_964500045.1 uncultured Methanomassiliicoccaceae archaeon | reverse complement strand
CGATGAACAAATTCCAAACGGCACAATTGGTTACTTTTCAACCGGCGCTTACAATGATCAACAGCTTGTACGAAGCCAGCTTTTTCAACGTCTTATCCAGGCGGTTCCTCTCCTCGGCCAGCTTAAGCTTCTCGACCAGGGCCGCCGAGGAGATGTAATAGACCGAATATCCGGCCTCGATTGTCGCCAGGCCGAGGCCGATGGCGATATGCGTCTTGCCGACGCCGGGCGGACCGAGCAGGATGACATTCTCGCCTTCGGCGACGAAGCGCAGCGTGCGCAGGTCATCGAACAATCTCTTGTCTATCGATGGCTGGAAGCCCAGGTCGAAGTCTTCCAGGCGCTTGCGCGCCGGGAGGTGGGCCAGCTTCGTTCTCGTCTCCACGGCCGAGGAACGCCGGGACTTCACCTCGTCGCCGATGAGGCGGTCCAGGACCTCCACATAGGACTGCTCGCGTGTAGTTGCCAGCTCGAGGATGTCGTCCACTATCCTCTCGGCGGTGTTCATCTTCAGCCTCAGCAGGTTCTCGTGCAATCGTTCCAGCTGCTCGTTCATGAGGCACCACCGACCATCATCTCGTAGTAGGAGAGGCTGCGCCTCTCCACTTCCACCGGCGGTGCCTGCGGCACATGCACCTTCTGCGCCGTGATCCTCTTCTCATGCGTGCGTTTGTGTGCGTCTAGCTTCTGCTTCAGTAATCCTTCGAAGTGCTCCTTCTGCCGCGAGACGCGATGCGAACCCGACAACACTTCATGAGTTGCGACGAGGTCACCGGCCACCTCGATCTGCAGCCTCTCGCCCCGGACCAGGACCTTGCATTCCCTGCCTGCGAAGCGCCACGGCAGCGAGTAGTGGTTCCCTCTCCAAGATACCAGACAGTCGCGAGCGGCCTTACGCGGGTCGATGATGGTGACCTCATAGACGGTCAACGAGGAGAAGGGCTGCAGCCCTTCCCGCGGCCAGCGGTCCGTCGGTATCTCGTGCGTGGTGCCATGCACCGCGCCGTTGGCGCGGCAGCACCACGCCACGGCGTCGCAGTTGAGTTGGGCCAGGGATGTCAGGGAAAGACCTAGGAAGAAGTCCCGCTCCACGTACTGGGCCGCGCGTTCGACCTTGCCCTTGGTCTTGGCGCCCTCGATGCCCGGCTTGCACAGTCGAATCTTGATGCCATAATGCTTCATGAACTCGGCGAACATCTGGTTGAACGTCGATTCCGACGCTTTGATCGCCCTCTTGATGACGACGTTCTTGGTGTTGTCGTAGAGGATGGTCTTGGGCCAGCCGCCGAAATATTCGAAGGCGGCCAGATGGCATTCGATGAACGTCTCGGTGCGAAGGTCGGTCGTGAATCGGACGAAGCGCATGCGGGAGTAGGAAAGGACCATGACGAAGGCGTAGAGGTGCGTCCTCTCGCCATCGACCATCTGCATGCCGAAGTCGACCCAGTCGGCCTGGGCCTGTTCGCCAGGCCCCGTCTCGTAGCGTATCTCGGCGAGGCATCTGGAGGAGTCCTTAATGGGCTTCATGAAGTCCTTGAGAATGGAGATGCCTCCCCGATATCCCTGCTTCTGGATCTCGCGCAGAATGCGAGGCGCGTTCAGCGGATTCTCTGCCAGCATGGCGCGGACCGTATCCTTGTAAGGGTCCAGTTTGCTGCCCCTTTCTTCGCGAGAATATCGCGGTGGAGAATTGCTCTCCACGTACCGTTTCACCGTCTTCCGGCTCACGTTCAACTTCCTGGCTATCTCGCCGATGCCGACCCCTTGGTCGTGCATCTCGACCATCTTCGCCCAGTCCATGTCCGACCTCACTTCCCTCCCCCAACGGGGAACTTAGCGGTCATTGGGGAGTTTTAAACCGGCGATTCGGGGAAGTTTTCACTCGGCTGTGACAAAAGTGCCAATCGAAAATTAACCACCCCTAGCCTCTTCAGGCTTGGGTGAGCTGGAGATGATGA
>CAZCNG010000311.1:0-1966 GCA_964500045.1 uncultured Methanomassiliicoccaceae archaeon | reverse complement strand
ATGATTTATAGCACCCCCCAACTATCCGCGGTCAATGTCCCCCGCTCAGACCAAGGGAGGATTCTTGGCCAACATCAGGAACCAGAAATGGTCAGTGCCCGTAGGCATGGCTATCACGGCCCTGTTGTCCCTGCTTCTCCTCCTCTACACCGCTTCGTGGCTCTGCTTCGCACCTATCCTGATCGCGCTCGTCATGTACTTCTTGCCCGTGTTCTTTGGGCTGAAGGACAAGAAGAAGATCGCCGTCTTCGGCATCGTTCTACTGCTCGTCCTGTCCATCGCCTATGGTGTGTTCCAGGCCTCGGCCCTGCAATCCATGACGGCCCCGAACATGAGCAGCGGCGATAGTGTGCTGACCAACGGGACCGTGACCCCGATCATCAGCAATGGCCCTGGCACCCCTCTTAATTTCACCGTGCAGGTCAAGGATGCCATCAGCACCAGCCTGGTCAATGTTTACTTGATCCAATGGCCACTGGGCGGCACTCTGCTCAACCTTAGCATGAATTATGTGGGCCCGATGCCTGGGAGCAGTAACTACTCCCTATACCAGCTCACCGTTAGCAACCTCTCCGCGGGCATCTATGAGTTCGCCTACTGGACCACCGCCACCAACAAACAGATCTACTCCTCCGCTTCGTGGGGGCCGGTCTATGCGGATTCCGGCACCGTTCTGACCACCTCGCTCTATGGCGGCTTCCTGCAGGTGTTCATCTTCACCTTCATCGCTCCGCTGTTCTTCGTGTTCCTGGCCATGATGTGGTGGATGGACCGCAGCCGCGTCAAGATGGAAGAGAAGATGAAGAAGAACCCGCCCATGGCGCCCAAGGCCAAGCCGGGAGAGAAGGAGAAGTTCATCTGCTCCGAGTGCGGAGCCGACGTACCTGCTGAAGCGAACGAGTGCCCGCAATGTGGCGAGAAGTTCGATGAGGAGCAGAAGAAGGATGCACAAGTAGCGAAGGTCGCCGATGGCGAACTGCGTTGTCCCAAGTGCAACAACGTCGTCTTCAACACCGACACCAAGTGCTGGAACTGCGGCCAGGAACTTATCAAGAAGTAATCCTGGCCCCGGCAAACACCTTTATCTATCGCCCCGGGGATGACCTCCCTGGGGCCGCCCAGCGGCCTTTGGGGATGCACATGAGCGGGCCGACAGCGGAGGAGCTGGCCAAGAAACAGAAGGAGATCTCCGTCTCCGAATTCTTCGAAAGGAATCGACACATCTTGGGTTTCGATTCGCCGGTAAAGTCATTGCTGATGGGCGTCAAGGAAGCGGTGGACAACTCCCTGGACGCCTGTGAAGAGGCGGGTATATTGCCCGAACTCATCGTCCGCATCGAGAAGGTGGACAAGGACGAGTACCGCGTTGGCGTGGAAGACAACGGACCTGGCATCGTGAAGAAGGCCTTGCCGAACGTCTTCGGCCGTCTCCTGTACGGTTCACGTTTCCATGCCGTGCGGCAGTCGCGCGGTCAGCAAGGTATCGGCATCAGCGCCACAGTTATGTATGGGCAGATCACGACGGGAAAACCGACCACGGTCATCTCCAAGATCGCCAGTGAAGACACTGCTTGCCTCATCGAGATCATGGTGAACACGAAGAAGAACATGCCTGAGCTCCTGAAGGAGGACCGCATGATCTGGGAAGGCCGCGAACACGGCACCAAGGTCGAATTCTACATGACGGGCCGGTACATCACCGGCAAGCAATCGATCCTAGAATATCTACGGCAGACGGCCATCGTCAATCCGCATGCTAGACTCACATTCATAGACCCGGAACGCCGGACATTCACCTTCGAAAGGGCCGTCGACAAACTGCCTCCGGCCACCAAGGAGATCAAGCCGCACCCGGAGGGGCTGGAACTGGGCACCTTGATGAACATGGCCAAGGACACCAAACAGAAGGGTCTGGCCAAGTTCCTGGTGAACGACTTCTCGCGCATCAGCGACCGCCTCGCCAAGG
>CAZCNG010000310.1:0-1992 GCA_964500045.1 uncultured Methanomassiliicoccaceae archaeon | reverse complement strand
AAGGCGCACCAGCCGCATCGTAGGACGATGCTGCGCAAGGGGGATGGAGCGGACGACCGAGTGATACACGTGCTCTTCGCCATGGGCTGCTGCGCCTCTCCTCTTGCTTACTACGTTTTCGCGCAGGCGTTCCCCGGCTCGGAGCAGAGCAACCCGGCCACGCTGTTCTCCATCGCCATTTCCGCCTGCCTGTTGCTGTGCGGCCTTTATGCGTTCACAGCCATGAGGAATACCTCGGACGTCACGCCGCGCCGCGTGCTGCTGGGCATCTATCTGTTCTTCAATGTCGCGCTAGCGGCGGCGATGCTCTACGTTTATTATCGCTTCTTCGAAAGGCAGGCTTCGAGTTTCATGGCGTGAGGCTCAGGCCTACTTCGACGGGCCAAAAGACCGGGGTCTTCCATTTTGTGGGATCCTTCTCTTGCAGCGGCCCGATGAGGTAGAATTCCCAGCGCATCTTGCTCGGAACGAGTTTCTTGGATTGCATCCAGGCCTGCATGGATCGGTAGGTCTCCGCCAACGATTCGTAGGGGCCTTCGTGGATGGCGGTGATGCATTTGGCGGCGGGGATGGAAGAGCGCTTGACCCTGCCGCCCTCGGGAGCGAAACCGGTGACGGGGAAGCCGCACTCCAGATCAACGGTGTTGGTATTGAGCGAATGGTAGAGGCAATAGGGAGCGCCACTGGTCTTCAGCTTGTGGAGAGCGACGTGGCGGCCCAGTTCCTGCCACAGGAGGTTGAGGCGCTCGGCGACCTCGGAATAGGGTATGGTGTCGCGGATTGCTAGCGTCTCGGTATTCGATGCAATTGAGACCTTCATTCAGATAACCAAACAATTTCGAGGTAGATAGATACAATGTCCGGCAATGCTCAGATGATTAGGCATTTGAATTCTACCGATGCAATGATTAAGATCTTGGAGAGGAGCTACTGGGAATGGGGGCTAGTATTTGGAGCAAATTCCTGATTTACTTCAGTCAAATGAGAAGACCCGGCAATTGGTCTCAAAATTCTTCGAAATATACTCATTTCAAGACGTAAGGGTTGATCATGCAAGGTGGGGAGAATCTCGAAGAATTCTGACAGAACTGGCCGATCATCTGAATGATATTCTGATTCTTTCTGGCATCAAATCCCTTGGAGTGACACAGAGTGTGGGCCGAGGAGGGGCTGCAAGGATTCCATGGATAGCATTTCTCGATCCTAGAGCGTCAGATTCACCGAAATCTGGATATTATTGTACACTTTTGTTCGACCCAGAAATTCGGAAAATATACCTGACATTGATGATCGGTGTCACCAGTGCGTCTCTTGACGTTCCAAAAGGAACCACCGCGACTCAAAGAGTATCACAGATCGCGCAAACGCTAGCAGAGAAGATTGATTTCAAGAATCTAGCTAGATATGGCATCATACCCGGCCCGATCCCCGTTGAATCTTGGGATACGATATTGCAGAGATCCTATGCTTCTGGTTCCTCGGCATATCAGGAATTCGATGTTTCCAAACCAGACTTCTCTATCCAGCTTGGTGATAGTCTATGTGCTCTTGCAAGTGAGTATGGGAGGATAGCATCGGAAGGCTTCAGAATCAAGAGCGACGAGATATTCGTCCAGAAGCTAGCCCTCGTTCTTGAGCCTGCAAGAGTGCCTCAGGTTTCTGGATCGAATTTGTCCCTGGTGGAATTCCTCACCAAGAAGGGATATCGATATGACACTCAGGCGATTGAGAATATTCTATTGTCTCTAAAAGTAAAGCGAATGTTGATACTGACTGGTAACTCGGGATCGGGCAAAACTCGGTTAGCCAGTTTAGTGGCTGAATACATCTCTATGAGGACCGTCATAGAGCAAGAAGCTCCATTGAATGTTGATGTTAAGGTAGGAAGGTCGAGTGACAGCGGAGGATGGACCCTCAACCGGGATCAAGTCTATCTAACTTTAACCCGGCCGCTTAGGGAATAGACCCGTCTTCAGCGCCTTGTCGAGGTCG
>CAZCNG010000309.1:0-1994 GCA_964500045.1 uncultured Methanomassiliicoccaceae archaeon | reverse complement strand
GTTCCCATGTTCCTGACCAGATGAATGGACTCCCCTCTACAAAAGGTTTAAATGATGAAGGCCATTTCCGACCCCTAGGCTCCCGTAGTGTAGTGGCCAATCATGAAGCCCTCTCGAGGCTTCGACTCGGGTTCAAATCCCGACGGGAGCACCATCACTCTTCTGGCTACAATCCAATTCGTGGTTTTTCCGATCCCCGGGATAGAGGCGTCCAATCGGTCCCCCCTCCGTCGAGCGTTTCCATCAGGGGTCCTTCCTCATGAGCGCAGAGCCCAATGCAAGAGCTATGAGTTCCGGGATTGGACTCAATAGATGCTCTAGAGCGGCGCTGGCTGGGACGTAGTGAGATTTCACCGCGCAGGTCCTCGATCCTATGAATGCGGTCTAAGGCAATTTGGCTTGGCGAGCTACTGTTCTATCTGGGGGATGGGGAGACGCCATGCACCCGGTGGTACCAGCATCTCGAAGCGCACCCCTTCTCCTGCCTTCCCGGTCTCTGTGATGGTGATGCCCGTGATGGCCAATATCTCCCGGCAGAGGAACAGTCCGAAGCCGGTGTTCTTGCCGAAGCTCTTCTCGAACAGGCGCTTCTTGTCCTCGGCGCTGATGCCCACGCCATCATCTTCGTACATGATCAACATGGCATCGCCCCTTTGTTCCGCGCTCATCTTGATGCGCGTGACATGCTCCCCGTGCCGCACCGAGTTGTCGATCAGATTGTACGGTACTTTCTCTGCCAGGGGGTCGGCCAGGATCTCTACTCCATCGGTATCGTCCTTCAATTCCACTCCGGTCGGATGGAGCATGGCAAAGGCCTCCTCGGTCTGGCCGCCGGGTGATACCCAGGCAGGCGCCTTGATGCCGATGTCCTCGTATTCCTTGGTGAACTGGACCAGGGACGAGATCTGCGCTGCGGCGGCCTCCGCCTTCTGGAGATGATCGTCCCTTGAAGAACCGGGCTTCTCCCGCTCCAGTAAGGCCAGGCGCCCCTTGAGCACAAGGAGTTGGTTGGTGATGTCGTGCCTCGTTATGTTAGATAGGAGATGGAGCTTGCGGTTGGCCTCGTGGAGCGCCTTTTCCAATTGTTTGCGTTCGGTGATATCGTTGATGAAGTTCAAAGCCGCAGGGTGTCCGTCCCAGATGATCGCCACCACATGGATCTCGGCCCACAGCACATCCCCCCGATTCGTGCGTATTCTGACCTCATAATGGTCGGGGGAGGAGGTTCCTTGGAGCCGCTTCTGGTATCGTTCCATCACCATCGCGCGATCCTCTGGATGGACGAAGGATATGAAAGGTCTTGATCTGAGCACCTCTTCTGGAAAGCCTATCTTCTTAATGGCCACCGGATTGACCAACTTGGTCATTCCATCCTGCAGCACGACGATGGCCATATTGGCGTTCTGCACCAGGAGGCGATACTTATCCTCGCTCTCCTGCAGCACCTCCTCCGCTTTCTTGCGTTCGGTGATGTCGCGCATGGCACAGAGGATGATCGGAATGCCATTCCACTCGAAGTGGTTGGTCGTTATCTCCAACGGGAAGCGGGTGCCATCCTTCTTGCGATGATGGCGCAAGGGAATGTCCGTCGCCGCTTCCACCGTCGCGCGTCTGGTTTCCTCTGGTTCCGCGGAAAAATCTGTGTTCTTCATCTGCAGCATCTCTGACCGGGAGTATCCATAGAGGCGTTCTGCCGCGCCATTGGCTTCAATGATCTTGCCGTCGCGCCTGTCGATCATGAACAACGCGTCAGATTCCATCTCGAACAGATGACGGAACTTCTCCTCGCTGTCGCGCAGAGCCCCCTCCATTATCTGATGTTCCGTGACATCGTTGATGATCGAGAACAGGATCTGGCGGTCACCAATGCTGATGGGAGAAGAATGTACTTCGACTGTCTTAACCCCCCCATTGGCCACTCGGTGGGGCATCAAGAAATAAGGTTCTCTTCAACATGGTGTGGGTAGCACCAGACCTCCCGCGGTCATGTAGAT
>CAZCNG010000308.1:0-1994 GCA_964500045.1 uncultured Methanomassiliicoccaceae archaeon | reverse complement strand
AGGAGCTGACGCACATCAACGTCCGGTCAACGGTTAGGAAGGCGCAAAGGGATTCTAGGTCGAAGTGGGCGTTCTCGCAACTCCGTCAGTTCATCGCCTACAAGGCGAGGTTGGCGGGCGTTCCGTTGGTCATCATCGACCCGAAGAACACCAGTCGTCAGTGTAATGTCTGCGGGCACATCGATGAGAAGAACCGGCCCACGCGATCGGAATTCTGCTGCGTCAGTTGCGGACACAGCGAGAACGCCGACCTCAACGCCGCCAAGAACATCCGCAACAGGGCTGCCATCATCCAGCCTATGGTCGTCCGTCCTGCGGAAGGTTCCGCATGAAGCTGGAACGGCAAGCCCACGGATTCATCCGTGGGTTGATGACCTATGTTCCCGTGCATTGGATGCCGTCATATTATCATTTTCGCCTGCATAGGCTATTATCCATCCCTGTGCCATTATGGTGCAGATGCCCCTTCCCGATGATCTGCAAGCTCAGTACGATGCGAAATTGCGCACGCCTGAGGAAGCGGTGCGCGCCATCAAGAGGGGCGACACAGTCTTCATAGGCACCGCCTGCGGCGAGCCGCAAGCGTTGGTGCGTGCCCTCGTGTCCTCTTCGGACATCCTTTCGGACAATGAGATCATCCAGACGCTCAGCTTGGGGCTGACACCGTACGCGGATGAGAAGTTCAACGAGCAGATGCGGTTGAACGCCTTCTTCATCGGGCCCAACGTGCGCAACGCCGTGAACGAAGGCCGGGCCGACTATACTCCCATCTACCTGTCGGAGATAGAGGATCTGTTCGAAGATGCGACCATCACTGTAGAGGTCGCCATGATCCAGGTGTCTCCGCCGGACGAGATGGGCGACTGCTCCCTGGGCGTCTCGGTCGACATCACCAAATCGGCGGCCATGCACGCCGACGTCGTCATCGCACAGATCAATCCCCGTATGCCTCGTACCTACGGCGACAGCGTCCTCAACATCGCCGAGTTCGACCACATCGTGGAGAAGACGGAGGAGCTGCTGATCTTCATGCCGGAACGGGAAGAGGACCTCGAGGTGCTGACGCGCATAGGCAAGCACCTGTCGGAATTGGTCCCGGACGGCAGCACGCTGCAGATAGGGTACGGAACGACACCGAACGCCGTACTGCCGTTCCTGAGGCAGAAGAAGGACCTCGGCATTCACACCGAGACGTTCGGCGATACGCTCATCGACCTCGTGGAAGCGGGCGTCATCAACGGCAAAAGGAAGACGTTGCACAACGGCAAGATCATCGCCTCCTTCGTCATGGGCACCAGGCGGCTGTACGACTTCGTCGACCTCAATCCCATGGTCGAACTGTATCCTTCCTCCTACACCAACGATCCGACCGTCATCGGCCGCAACGAGAACATGATCGCCATCAATTCGGCGTTGGAGATAGACCTCACCGGCCAGGTGTGCGCGGAGCAGTTGGGCAGCAGGTTCCAGTCCGGCATCGGTGGTCAGGTCGATTTCATGCGTGGAGCGGCCTTTTCCAAAGGAGGAAAGCCTATCATCGCACTGCCGTCCACCGCCCGGGACGGCACCATCTCCCGCATCGTGCCGACGTTGGAAGAGGGGGCGGGAGTGACCACGCCGCGCGGCGACGTGCACTTCGTGGTCACGGAGTATGGCATCGCCGAACTGCACGGGAAGAGCATCATGCAGCGTGCGCTGGCGTTGATCTCCGTGGCGCACCCGAAGTTCCGCGAAGGTTTGCTCGCTCGCGCCAAGTCCATGCGCTACATCTATCAGGACCAATTGGAGAACGCCTTCCGCGGCAGCCAGTACCCGGAACAGTACGAGGCCGTGGTCGATCACAAGGGCGTCAACGTCTACTACCGGCCTGCGAAGCCTACGGACGAACCGATGCTGCGCGACCTCTTCTATTCGTTCTCCGAGGATACCATCTACCAGCGCTACATGGGCACCATCAAGTCGATGCCGCACCGCGAGATACAGAAAGTGGTCGA
>CAZCNG010000307.1:0-1998 GCA_964500045.1 uncultured Methanomassiliicoccaceae archaeon | reverse complement strand
ATTAAGGATGAGAATAATGTAATAAAACGGGGAGCCTATTTTACATAGGTGACAGCTGACCGATTAGAGATGGATATGCCCTGATTTTCACCCTAACTCTGACACCTTGCATGCTCTGATTTGACCGCATTTTCATTGAGACCATGGGAAATGCATCGAAGATCCTGCTTTGACAGGAGTCTTCTTGATCCCGTTCTTTAGGTTCAGGACCCCCATTTCGGGGGTCCAAAGCTAGGTTTCCGCCAAGAAATCGGCCAAAATGGCCTATTGATGTGAGTGCCGGTTGAATTTTCACCAAAAGTGGAGGCTGTCCCAGAATTGTAATTATATATTCTACAATATACTAATTGAGTATTATAATGTATGATATATTATATATATTTAGTAATGTATATACTACTCATGCCAGCGCATGAGAAAACATTCAAGCGCTATGACCCCGACCAGACGATGCTGATGCCAACGGATATGCGTGAGTGGCTTCCAGAGGATCATCTTGCGTACTTCATTTCTGACATCGTCGAAGAGATGGACCTTTCAGCATTCTATGCTCGTTACAAGCCAGCGCCTGGCTGCCCGCCTTATGATCCAAAGATGATGCTGAAGGTCATCATCTATGCCTATTGTATCGGCATGAGATCGTCGCGCCAGATCAAGATCGCGACGAAGGAGAACGTCGCTTTCCGCATCCTCGCCGCTGGCAACTTTCCTGATTTTCGAACCATCTGCCGGTTCCGCGTGGACCACGCGGAATCGTTTCATGGCGTATTCCGTCAGGTCCTGCAGCTTTGCACCGCCGAAGGCCTGGTCAAGATGCAAGTGGTGGCGGTCGACGGTACCAAGCTGAAGGCGAATGCGAACGTCACCAAGAACCGAAGGAAGAACGAGCTGGAAGATGAGGCCGAGTACTATGACCGCGTGGCCCGAAGGATAATCGAGGAAGCTGAGAACGTCGACGCGGATGAGGACGAAGCGCTGGGCGAGGACGATGGCAATCCACTGCCTCCGGACATGAGGCGGCGCGATGGCCGCCGCCAACGCATCGCCGAATCATTGCGCCAGATCAAAGAAGAAGAGGACAAGCGAGAAGCTGAGCTGAAAGAGAGGATCGAAGACCGGCGCAGGCGGGAAGAGGAAGAGGCGGCCAAAGGCAAGAAGGTCCGCGGCCGTAAGCCGAAGCTGGAGAAGAAGTTCAAGGAGATCTGTCGGAATCCTTCCGACCCCGATAGTAGGGTCATGATGTCATCGAACGGCTTTGTGCAGAGCTACAACGCCCAGATAGTCGTCGACTGCGATAGCCAGGTGATAATCGCCGAAGAAGTCGTTCAGGACTGCAACGATGAGCAGCAATTGGTGCCCATGTTGAAGATCGTGGAAAAGAACACGGGGAGGTCCCCGGAGAAGGGACTCGGAGACGCTGGATATTACAGCGATGAGGCGATCCGGAGTCTGAAGCACATCGACCTCTACGTGGCTACGCAGATGTCTTACGATGATCGCATGGGGGTGCCGCTACGGAAACGCAAGCGCGCTCCGTCGCTAAGGGAGGAGATGGCGGCCAAGCTACGTACGGAAGAGGGCCACGCCCTCTTCGCCCGTCGCAGCAGAACGGTCGAGACCGCTTTCGGCAACATCAAGGAGAATCGAGGCCTGCGCCGTTTCCTTGTACGTGGACTCCGGAAAGTAAGAGGCGAATGGACGCTGGCCTGCATCGGCCATAACCTGAAGAAATTGTGGTTCAAGAGAAGCGGATCGAGTGCGATCCTCGGAAAGAATTCGACGACCGCAGCAATCATCAGTTGAAATTTCCTCAGTGCCTGTTAACTTTCTATCGTAGCGCCTATGATGTCCGTTCGTCGCTCAGAGAATCAATACTGGGACAACCTCAAGTGCCGGTCCAAAATTAACCACCCCTCTCGATACCCGAGCGGGGCGAAGGATGAGGTCGGCAATGGAGTGGTCGGAGCTGCGGGAAAGACATCGTCGTGGAGAATCGAT
>CAZCNG010000306.1:0-1998 GCA_964500045.1 uncultured Methanomassiliicoccaceae archaeon | reverse complement strand
GATCCAGGAGCACTGGTCGCGGATGTTGGCCATCTCGAACAAGAACATGTTCAGGCCAGCTTCCTTGATGGTGCTCTGGAACAGGGGCTCATGGGTACGGGGGGTGCACGACGCAACCACGACGCGGTTGAGGTTGTGCTCCTTGATCATGTCCTTGATCCTGACCTGAGAGTCGGCGGAGCAGGTGTACTTGTTCTCCTCCGCATAGGTCACATTGGGCAGGGTCTTGACATAATCGACCACCGACGGGACGTCGACGGTACCCTTGATGTTGATGCCGCAGTCGCAGACGAAGACGCCGATCCTCGGCTCCTGTCCCTTGACGTCGGTCTCGGGCAGTTCCTTGACCACCTGGTCGATCTGGATGCGGTTGGAGAATACCATTCCGCCTGCCTTGGAGGCAGCGCCAGACGCTTCGGCCACGGAGGTGGGGATGTCCTTGGGCGCGGTGAAGGCGCCGGTCGCGAAGATGCCCTTCACGTTCGTCTCGAGCGGAGAGTAGACGCCGGTCGCGGCGAAACCGTACTCGTTCAGCTTGATACCGAGGCGGTCGGACAGGTCCTTGGCGGCCGCAGGCGGCTCGAAGCCGGAGGACAGGATGACCAGGTCGAATTCCTCTTCTCCGAGGTTGTTTCCATCACTGTAGCGGAGGATGAGGTTCTGGTTGGCGGGGTTCTCGTCCACGGACGCGACCCTGGTGCCGCGCACCATCTTGATGCCGTATTCCTTCTCGGCACGGGCACGGTAGTCCTCGAACTCCTTTCCGACGGCCCTGATGTCCATGAAGAATATGGTGGGCTTCAGTCCGGCCGTGTGCTCCTGGGCGATGATGGCCTGCTTGATGGCGTACATGCAGCAGACGCTGGAACAGTAGGGGTTGCCTACCTTCTCGTCCCTGGATCCGACGCACTGGATGAACGCTACCCTCTGCGGGGTCTTGTGGTCGCTCGGGCGCACCACATGTCCCTGGTAGGGACCGGTGGCGCTCAGAACCCTCTCGAACTCGATGCTGCTGAGCACGTTCTTGTAGTCGCCGTATCCGTATTCGCGCTTCAACCTGGCATCGAACATGTCGTAGCCAGGGGCGAGGACGACGGCGCCCACATCGATCTTCTCGATTACTTCCTTCGCTTCATAATCGATCGCGTCTGCCGGGCAGACCTTCTTGCAGTTGCCGCAGCGGCCCTTCGTCAGCCAAAGGCACTTGGTGGCATCAATGGCGAACTTCATCGGCACAGCCTGGGCGTAGGGCACGTAGATGGCCTTACGCTGCATCATGTTGACCTCATACTCACTGGGGACCTTGACAGGGCACTTCTCAGCGCAGACGCCACAACCGACACAGCGGTCCTCGCGTACGTACCTGGGGTGCTTCTTCAGAGTTACCGTGAAGTTCGGCGCCTCGCCCGTGATCCCCATGACCTCGGTCAGAGTCATCATGGTGATCATCGGGTGCCTTGACGCCTCCACGAGCTTGGGGGAGAGGATACACATGGAACAGTCGTTCGTAGGGAACGTCTTGTCCAACTGTGACATCACTCCACCAATGCTTGGCCTCTTCTCAACGAGGTAGACCTTGAATCCGGACTCCGCCAGATCAAGCGACGTCTGGACGCCGGATATGCCTCCCCCTACAACCAATACGGAACCAGTCTTTGCCGACATCTGTGCTCCTCCTTAGTTCATTTCATTGTTCATTATCTTGATGTGAAGAAGGCGGTACTGCTTCGTGCTAGAACGAGTCACACCACGAGAGCGGCCATATGCGCCGTCATCTCCCTGGTTATGAATCGTTCGGCAGTTCACGCCTCATTCCTCCCGTTGCCTCATGCACCGAGCTTGGGGCGATCGGGACCGCCCCTCACCTTCCATACGGACAACCTTTCCTAGCGGGGTCCACGGAAGGCGCCTTGAACTCGCTTCCGACCGTTTCCACATCGGTTTTTCGGAAGGTTCGTATCGGGCGGCTTGCCGTGAATCCGGATGTCCGTATTTCAA
>CAZCNG010000305.1:0-2003 GCA_964500045.1 uncultured Methanomassiliicoccaceae archaeon | reverse complement strand
GCTCCTCCCGCTTGTCCTGCGGCAGCCATGCATTGCGCAGGGTCTCTTCGACCACCGCGGAGACGCCGGTGTACATCCCATCATCCACCGCGCCTTGCATTTGTGCCAGGACCGCCGGGGGGACTTCGATGGTGATGCGGTTCGCCCTGACCGGTATGTCGCTCTGGACCTGCTCTATGAAGGCCCGCAGCGCCACCCGCGCCAGGTGGGATCGGTTCGCGAACTCAGGACGCTTCTTGACGAAGGCGTCGATGAGCTCGAGGTCCTCACCCTCCAGCCGCAGAGATATCCGTTCTCCATCCATGCTAAGTCCTCCTTCTTCCAAGGGATACAGAAGAGAGTGTCATACCCGATATTTAATTGTATGCCGGTGCGTCATACAAAGTAATAATGACGTACTGGCTCGACAATTCTAGATAGGTCTGAATAGCATGTTTGAGGACATTATGATTGCTGCTGTCATACCCTAGTCCGGTGGCCATGATATCGGTCGCCCGCCTTGCCTCTCTAATTATATTGCACATGTATATAATATTAAATCAGGGAGGCCCCGCCAACTTCACCTTCGGATCCGCCGGAAGGTATATTCTGAATTGAGACCCGACGTTCGGTTCGCTGTCGACACTGATCCACCCATCATGCAGCTTTACTACCCCATAGACCGTTGATAGACCTAACCCGGTTCCGACCCCCGGCGCCTTGGTCGTGAAGAAAGGATCGAATATCCGGGCCATGACCTCCGGTGCCATGCCCTTGCCGTTGTCGGCGACCGTTAATAGGACGAAGGAGCCGGGGACGGCGTTCTCGTCCTTGGCACGATCCTTTTCCGTGATGACCACGTTGGACAGGGATATCGATATCTTCCCGCGGCCAGAGACGGCGTCGCGGGCGTTGGTGACGAGATTCACCAGGACTTGCTCCAGGAGGCCCGCGTCGGCATTCACGGCCCAGAGATCCCCAGGACGATCGAATTCAACCTCCACATCCGGGGGGATCAGACGTTCCAAGAGATCCAGCATTCCTTGGACCACAGCTCCGTAGTCGATCCAATCCCGGGCCAAGGCATGCTTGCTACTGAAGAGGAGCAGCTTGTGGACCATGTCCGAGGCTCGGGTCGAGGAAGCGCTGATCCTCGTGGCATAATCGTTCAGCTTCGTGCCGGAATCGGTTTGCTTGCAGATGAGCTCCGCATTTCCCTGGATGATGAGGAGGAGGTTCTTCATGTCGTGGGCAATGCCGGCGGCCAAGCCACCTATGGCCTCCATCTTCTGCGCCCGGAAGACCTGGACCTGCAATTTCAGATTGCGTTCTTCCGCCTCTTTCAGGTCAGTGATGTCAATGCAGGAACCGATGAAGCCATTGAACGAGCCGTCCTTGCCGAAGACCGGCCTCCCGGTATCGAGAATCCAGCGGTACACTCCATCGTGTCTCTGCAGGCGGTATTCCATGCGGAAATCGATGTGGGCCTCGAAGGACCTGACATATATGTCAAGACAGCGGGACAGATCATCTGGATGAACTCCTTCGGCCCAGCCGTTGCCCATCTCCTGCTCCATGGTGCGTCCCGTGTATTCAAGCCAGGGCTGATTGAAGAAATAACACAATTTATCCAAACCAGCCATCCAGATCATGACCGGAGCAACGTCGGCCATTATGCGGAAGCGTTCGTCATTCTCTGAGAACACGTAGGGAACATTCTCCAGTGGCATAGCCGATACATCTCCTGTCTCCATTTTCTAGTGGAGAAGGATGTATAAAATGGTCTAGGGTCCGGCTATCCGGATCCTTCGACCAAGGGACGTTCAGAAGGTCTGAGCGTGGGCTGACCACACCTAGATGATCTCAGTAGCGGGTCGAACAATAGCCAAAGCCAGCATTCGACGCAGGCAAATGGTTTTTTACACGCAAGGGGATAACCGCGAAGGCGCGGCGGGTGCACGAATGGCGGGAATGAAGGACATCGAACTGAAATGGCAGGAAAAGTGGTATTCGTCGAAGGCCAA
>CAZCNG010000304.1:0-2007 GCA_964500045.1 uncultured Methanomassiliicoccaceae archaeon | reverse complement strand
GGCCGCGGTGCTGATGAACTTGCCCATGCGCACCCTGCTGCTCTTCGGAGCTTTCAGAAGGAAACGCTCGGCCCAGAGCGGGTTGGTGCGGTCGATGAAGCTCTTAAATGGACCGGGCAGGCCAGAGAAGTAGAGGGGAGAAGCAACGATGAGACCGTCGCATTTCCTCAATTCGGTCAGCATCATCTGCATATCGTCCGCCTGATGGCACTGTTCTCCCTCGTGGCACTTATTGCAGGCCAGGCAGGGATTTATCTTCAATTCAGAGACGTTGATCTTGCGCACATCGGCACCGGCCTCCTGTGCCCCTTTCAACGCCTGGTCCAGCAGGATCTCGGAATTTCCCTGCCGGCGCGGACTGCCACAGACACCTAGGAAGTAGAGCGTGGGGCCACCCTCCCGAGCTGGCACCTTGCATTCTTCGATGTTCTCTATGACCCGATCCCGGAGCGCCTCATAGTACTGAAATGTCTTGACGATGTGGTCGCAGGCCCCTTCGCGCAGGGTCTTCAGAGACAGGTCGGGACTATCCAGGGAAGTAACGATCGCCACTGGAACGAAGGGCTTGGTCCTCTTCATCTCGCGCAGGACGGTCAGACCGTCGGTATCGGGGAGCAGATAATCGAGCAGCACTAGATCATAGTCCCGCCCCTCGAACTTCGAAAGCCCCAGGGCGCCGGTCCCGGCCTCATCGATCTCGAACTCGGCCTCGGTCAGATGGACGCGGTTGAGCTCCATGTGATCGGGGTTGTCCTCGATCATTAGGATCCTGTGCCGGTGCTTGCTCTCTTCCACGTCTTCACCCCCCTTCGATATGAACGAATGAATGCCACTATCGTCTGGGGACTTAATTCATTTTCCCTAGGGAAATCAAAGTAGCCAAAACCTAACGGATTCCACATATTGAAAGATTCCAATAAAACATTAACAACATGAACAACTCACTTATTCTATCCCGAAAGTTGCATCAATCCAGCTATGCACTATTGACATTGAATGAGACTCAAATAATGGAAAAACGCGATTCTTTTAGGATTCGTTTCGTATAAATATAAGTTCTCCAATAGCGCGTTTAGAGCGCCGGGGCAAGGCACACCCCCCTATTCTCCTCCTAAGAATAGCATATTTCCACCTTGCATTTCGCCTTGCCCCCGCTTGTTTATCTGATTCCCACTGCCGCGCAAGCGCTTTATCTACGCGATGCCGTCGCAGTCCCATGCCCGCACCGGACCGCTTCGGGGTCATGGCCACCCTCGACGACATCGATCTCATGGCCCGGCTACCAGTGGACTTCCTGGAACTACTGGTGCGAGCTGGCGATCCGCCCGAAAAGATCGAACATGTGCTCTCCGCTTTCGATGGAGAGATGATATTGCATGCCCCGGAGCTGATCGCTTGGCGCGGAGGCATGGTCCTCCTGGACCTCGCCGCGGAGGAGGAGCTGAGGGAGGCCAGCGTGGCCCGCCTACAGGAAGTGGCCGACGCCGCCCGCGATTACGCGGTCCCGATGGTCATCCACCCGGGCGGAGTCCGCGGACGGGCTGTGCCGCCGGAACCGCTGTTGGAACGCCTGGAGAAGAGCCTGTGCGAGCTGGACGGATTCCTCTGGATAGAGAACATGCCCCGCGGCTATCATCGCGGCAACGAGCTGTGGACCTCCAATCTCCTGGTGCAGGCAGAACAGATGCAGCAAGTCCAGTCCCGGGTGGACGGTTTTGTACTGGATACTTCGCATGCCTTCCTAAGCAGGGACCAAGGCGGCAACGAGGCGCTGCAGGAAATGATCACCCAGCTCGGCGACTCCATCCGGCACATCCACCTCAGTGATGCTGCCTACCCGCACCAGGAAGGCCTGCCGCTGGGTACGGGAGCGGTGGACCTCACCCTGGTCCCGCGCGGCCGCGGCCTGCCCATCCTGCTGGAGATCTGGGGCGGGCATGAGAACGGCGGAGAAGGATTCCGCACCGCGCTGCGATATATCGGCAGGAAAGCCTAGGTAAGAAACCC
>CAZCNG010000303.1:0-2018 GCA_964500045.1 uncultured Methanomassiliicoccaceae archaeon | reverse complement strand
GCGTGGCCTGGACCTACAACGAGCCGACCATGTGGCAAGAGTTCGTCATGGACGCGTCCAAAGACTGCAAGGCCAAGGGCCTGTTCACGGTGCTCGTGACCAACGGCTATGTCGAAGAGGCCCCACTGCGCGAGCTGTGCACCTGCATTGACGCCATGAACATCGACGTCAAGGGATTCACCGAGGAGTTCTACCACAAGATCTGCAAGGCGAAGCTGGCCCCAGTGCTGCGCACCTGTGAGGTGGCACACGACCGGGGCGTGCACCTGGAATTGACCTATCTGATCATCACCGGCAAGAACGATGCGGAGGAGGAATTGAAAGGATTCTGCGCGTGGTGCGCTCAGCTGGGAACGAGCATCCCGGTGCACTTCTCCCGCTTCCATCCGGACCATATGATGATGGACGTTCCGGCCACGCCCTTGCGCACCATGGAGAGGGCGCTCGCGGTGGCGAAGGATGCAGGCCTGAAGCATGTCTACGCCGGCAACGTCTCCCTGGGCAAAGGAGAGGACACGGTCTGTCCCTCCTGCAGTGCGGTGGCCATCAGCCGCCGCGGCTACATGATCAAACTAGAATCCTACGACCACGGACGCTGCAAGAAATGCGGCGCGACCCTAGACATAGTTCCGTGACGACAGAGGTGAGCGCACATGCAGCCCTATAATAGGGACGTGGCCACGGCATCCATCTTCTCTAATGAATGAAGGCGAAGACGAAGTTGCCCACCAGCACCGCAATGAGCACGCCGAAGGTCATGGGCACCAGGAACGGTATCTTGGGAGTGACCCAGATGCGTGCCGCCCCGGCGGCACGGAGCGCCTCCAGCTGTGGGCCGATGTCGTCATCCGGTATCGCGGCCGAGCGGGCCACGATGTGACCGTCCTCGATGCGGTCCAGAGGCCACACGTGCTTCGACTCCACCAGGTTGATGTCCATGCGGTAGCCGACGAACATGGCCGGGAAGACGCGGTCGCCGCGCTTCAGGTTCACCAAGAAGAGCGCCAGCGGCACGACCAGAGAGATAAGACCGGCGTAGAGCAGGATGAGCAGCGAGAACGGGAAGGCCTCCTGTGCCAGGAGCGGCCCCGGACCGAACATTGGGAAGGGGCCGAGAAGTGGATAGAGGGGGAACAGCAGCGAGAGCGCCATCAAGGCCTTGGCATCCGCCCCTCCCTTAATGATGCCGAACTGATAGAGCAGGAAATAGAGCACGTACATGACGAGCACAGACATGCCCATCCAGACAGCCTGGCTGGTAGGTAGCAGGACGACCGCCACGACAATGACCGCCGCACTCGCGAGATACAGTACCAGCGGCACGACGTTGATCCCGTCCTCGAAGACGCCTTTGCGGTCCCACATCGTGTCCAGGAGGACGAAGCCGAGGGGCAGCGCCATGATCAGGCTGAGCAATGCCTGTCCGCCCTGTATCGTCTGCACACAGAAGAGCACCAAGCCAGATATGCCGAGGATAGCCCAGAAGAGGTCGCTCGCCGTCCGCGTTTTCAGATCGGAATAGGAGGCCACCGCCAGTACCGGCAATGCGATGGCGATGCGTATGAGCGCTAGCTCGTCGAGCACACTTCGAAATCGCGCAATGCTCTATAAAAAGCCGTCCGGCCTGTTATCATATCTGCTAGCCTTTTGATCACCACCGTTGGCGCAAGGATGCCCACGATTTCAATTGTGGATGGAATGCCCCTATTCACACATCTGGTGCCTTGCTCCCGCAATGTAGCTGTAATAGATTGTTGACACATCGAGGCGACCATTCAGTTTCGATGCTGCTGACGGTCAAGGTGAAGTTGCTGCCTAATGGCTAACAGAATCGTCAGCTTCTCGCCACGATGGAGGCATTCAACAAGGCATGCGATAGGGTGTCAGTGGATGCATTCGCATGCCGTTGCTTCAACAAGTTCGCCATCCAGGCGAAGCTGTACAAGCGCATCCGCGAAGAATACCGACTCTCCGCCCAGTTGGCCGTCCGATAGATGTGCCGGAGGAGGCGCCGATAA
>CAZCNG010000302.1:0-2020 GCA_964500045.1 uncultured Methanomassiliicoccaceae archaeon | reverse complement strand
TTCATCGACGCCACCTTCAGCTCCAACCTGAAGCCAGGCAAGAAGGCCGTCATCGTGACCAGCCAGGGCAACCCCGACCCCAAGGCATTCGAGAATGCCTCCAAGGAGTTCGGCAAGATCATGTCCATGGCCGGGTTCAAGGTCGTCGACACGATCACCATGAGCAACGGGAACAACCCCCACGCGGTCAAGGAGAGAAAAGACCTGTTGGAGGAAGCCAAGAAGGTCGGTGCCGCCCTATAGGCAATGTTAGTCAAGGCGAACGTTGAACGCCTCTGCCTTGACCGGCACCTCATGGGTCCGTTTCAACGTAGGCAAATATGGAATGAAACCCTTTACCTATTTCTTCGGTCCTCTCTCGTTTCGATTGGGTGAAGTACGGGCCATCAATGACGATGACGATCAACATATTGATGGGTCGGCTCCTGTGACAGCGCGCGATATGCGCTGATCGACCTCTTATGGAGCCCAGACCCATGGCACCTGGATATCCTCAACAAGCCTCTTTTCGCAGTTGTTTATTGTGAAGATAGTTCCGCATGATCGCCGAACGCGGACCAAAGCACGGTTGAAACAGGCACTCGTCTACCCACGCGGTTCGCGAGAGAACCATATCGGTTCTCTCTCACTTCGAGTGGGTGATCGGTTCGATCGATCTGAGATTCCATTTCTGCCTACCGACCGCCTGTCTTCTCTCCCTGAAAGCAAGTCGGGTTCATGAATTAGAATCGCGCCTGAATGATGTTGAATTGCGGCAGATAGTTGTTGAATAATGCGCTGGCAATAAATGCGAGTTTGATCTGAATCAATCTGAACGCAAGAGCGGAAGAGAAGAATGAATCGGAAAGATCCACCTGTGCCGCCATGGACCGAATTACATCCCTGATCCAATTTGCAATTGAGCGCCAGAAGATGTGCGTTGGAGGGAAGCAGCATCAAGACCTCTTCGGCAATTGCAGAAGTCCGATCATCTGGGCGTCGATCCTCTCCATCTCCCCCGGGGATAGCGTTCCGATCCTGCGGATGAGTCGACCACTGGAAATGGCCCTCATCTGAAATACCAAAGCCACACTGACCTCGGTCAAGCCGTTGGTCTCACTGGCATCGATTATCTCCGTGTAAGGAAACTTCGCCGCATGCAGATTCGAGGTGACGGGAATGACCACGATGATGTCGGCGACCTTGCAGCCCACGAGAATGGCGGGCCGCCTGCCCTCTTGTTCATGACCGGCACCGGTCTTGAGGTCGACCTGCCACAGTTCGCCTCTAGCCATCCGCACCATCGTCCAGGTCCGCTTCAGATGCGTTCTCCCACAGCTCTGTCTCTTTCTTCAGGCGGCGCGCTTCTTCCGCTGTCGGTCTGTACAACAACTGCTTCGCTTTTGATATCCCCAGCGCGATCTGGGCCTCGGGGTAGAAACCCTTCATCCTGCGGACCGAGGCGGTCGCAGCGGAGGCCGCCTCGCCCCTCTCGTAGGCAAAATAGGCATAGGTAGCGGCCACCTCCAATTGCGCTGGCCTGAGCTCCATGATATCCATGAACTCTTCGATCTTCTGCACTTCAGGGACGCTTAGGGCGTATTCCGATTCCAGATATCGCAATTCCTGGCCATGGTCATAGATGTCCCTCGTCAAAGCGGGGGAATACGGACCTCGGAAATAGAGGCCGTAGGGATAACCCAGCTCAAGCCCCTGCAAACTCAGGAGATACACTATCTTCTGGATCAGCAGCTTGTCCTCGAAATTGTCACTGGAGAGACTGGAATACCCCAAGGTCCTGAGGCATGCTTTGACCTTAGCGAAGCGGTTCATTCGCTTGCCCCTCCTCGATCCAACATCTTCCAGAGCCATTTCCTGGCCTCATTCCAGGCGCCCTTCCCCTCTTTCGTGATATTGAACGATTCCAGGCTCTTTCCCTCCACCCGGACCGACTTGGATTCGACATAGCCCATGCCTTGCAACGCTTTGAGATTTGAATACAGGGCACCATCACTGACCCCCAGCACCGCCTTGATCTCCC
>CAZCNG010000301.1:0-2082 GCA_964500045.1 uncultured Methanomassiliicoccaceae archaeon | reverse complement strand
CCCAATAGCTGATGCCGCGGGCCAGTGTGAAATTACCGCGCAGGTACTGTTGATGGGCGATGCGGTGCGCGATGATGGCATGGAAGCCTGGGCTGTACAGTGCCGCTTCCAGTCGAGTCTTCGGAGCGGGGTCCCGCTCCATGACCACCTGCAGATCCTCTTTCCAGCCCATGCTAGTTTCCTTCAAGCATTCACTTGTCTAAAAAACCTTTGCGCTTGCCGGCGCCTTTGGGGGCGTGCCGCATCGAGATAGTGCCGAATTCTGCCCTCTATTCATATATTCCAGGCTGGAGGGATTTCTATCCATCCCAATTAATGATTAATAGGATGATGAAGTTTCAATTCTCAATTGGATGATACATCCAACACAGACGCGAGGGACTCCTCGCGGCAGAAGGTGCTCATTTGACCGACCAATTTGCTGAAACACGGGTAATCATCAAAGATACGACCGCAAGTCCGGAGGCTCTGGGCGCAATGCTCCTAGGCTGGCTGGCAATCCTGCTCTCCCTGAGCATCCTCAAGGTCTACGCGCTCAGCGGAATGGTTCTTTCGATGGTCTTCTTCGCCGGGTTCGGATTCTTCCTCGTCGCCTACATGGGGTGGAAGAGAGGTGCGTTGTTCACCCTATTCGCCTTCGGAGCGATAGCCATCTTCTGCTGGTCCTTCGCAGCCCTCATGATCATGCCGGCCCTGGGCATGGCAGCGCCCCCAACCGTGAGCGAACTGGCCGCATTGTTGATCACCTTCGGTCTCCTGGTAGGGGTCCTGGCGTTGATCACCATGAAGATGCCGGCGCGCCTCCTGCCGCTGACGATCTTCTTCGCCTCCATCCTATTCGTCCTGGTCGGGTTGGAGATATATACGGGGAATGAGACCCTCGCCTCCATCGCCGGATGGTGGGGACTGCTCGTCGGAGTGATGGCCATGTACCTCGGATCGGCGATAACGCTCAACGAGACCCATGGTAAGATGGTCGCACCGCTGCTGCTATGCAAGCCAAAGCAATGACCTGAGAGAGATTCCGAATGGAGAGGTGGGGAGATCACCCGCCTCTTCCATTTTTCCCATACTCTAGCTTTCAAAGAGCTCGGTCGATAGGTACCTTTCCCCGGTATCCGGGAGGATGACCACGACCTTCTTGCCTGGGCCCAGTTCTTTGGCCACCAGGCAGGCCGCATGTACTGCTGCGCCGGACGATATGCCGGCCAGGATGCCCTCTTCCCGCGCCAGTCTTCTGGCTGCAATCATGGCATCCGCATCCTTCACCGTCATCATGCGGTCCACCGCCTTCATGTCTAGCACCTTCGGTACAAAGCCTGCCCCGATCCCCTGGATCCCGTGTGGGCCCCTCTTCCCTTCAGTGATGATTGGGGATCCTGCTGGTTCGATTCCGACGATGATCGTCCCAAGCCCCTTCTTCTTGAAGGCCCGTCCGACTCCAGTGACCGTCCCTCCTGTGCCAATTCCGGCCACGAAGGCATCGGGTTCCGGTATCTCCTTGAGGATCTCCAGCGCCGTCGTTCGCTCATGCACCGCCGGGTTGGCAGGATTGTCGAACTGGAGCGGCATGTAGCGGTTCGTATCGCTCTTGCAGATCTCCTCGGCCTTGCACACCGCGCCGCCCATGCCTTCTGGTGCCGGCGTGAGGATGATGTCCGCCCCCATGGCCTTGAGGAGCTTCCTGCGCTCGACGGTCATGCTCTCGGGCATGGTCAGCAGCAACTTGTAACCCTTGGAGGCGCATACCATGGCCAGTCCGATGCCGGTGTTGCCGGAGGTCGGTTCCACGACGATCATGCCAGGGCGCAGAGCACCCCTCCTCTCGGCGTCCTCGACCATCGCCAAAGCGATGCGGTCCTTGATGGAGCTCATAGGATTGAACGATTCGACCTTGGCCAGCACATCCGCCGAACCCGACGCCGGTATCCTCTTCAGCCTTACCAGGGGGGTGTTCCCGATGGTCTCGAGTATGCTGTCGTGTATCATTCTATCTTCTCCATGTGTTCTATCGACCACCAAAGATGGCTGTTCCTGGTCATTAACCAAATGTTTATTTAACTATTGTGAACTATATGTATC
>CAZCNG010000300.1:0-2092 GCA_964500045.1 uncultured Methanomassiliicoccaceae archaeon | reverse complement strand
GGGATGTAATTGCGCAGGACGAACCAACCGCGGTGGATGCCGATGCTGTCCAGCATCAGGATGCCTTCACCGAGGGAGGGGGTCAGCTCATCGACCACGATCAGCGCCGCGTCCGCCATGGAACAGGCGTAGAAGAGCGGCGCCAGCCTTTCGGGGTACTTGGTCGCCTCGAGCAGGGAGACGGTGTCCGCCCCCTTCTTCATGTCGTAGAGAGTGATGTCGGAGGTCGTGCCCTTCTTGCCCAGGTCCTTGGCGTAGTCAATGGGCCCCAGCACCACGACGTTGAGATTGGCCATGTGGACGGGATAACCACAGCGCTTAATAGGTTTTCACCAAGGCAGGCAACTGTTATTAGCGATAGAACGTCCCTATAGGTCCTATCCATGCAATTGAAGGACATCGATCTGGAGTCCCGGCTTAGCAAGGACAGGGTCGAGGTGCTCATGCCGCCCCTGCGGCTGAAGCTGGGGGAGCTGCAGAGGTTGGCCCGCGAGAAGTCCGTGCCGGTCATCATCAC
This sequence comes from uncultured Methanomassiliicoccaceae archaeon, assembly GCA_964500045.1. Lineage (GTDB taxonomy): Archaea > Thermoplasmatota > Thermoplasmata > Methanomassiliicoccales > UBA472 > CAZCNG01. The sequence goes on along the minus strand of CAZCNG010000300.1, from coordinate 1,575 downwards.
CTTCGACGGGTGGGACACGCGCGAGATGGCGGACCACGTCAACGAGGTCATTCGCGCCCTCGATCCGCGTGGCTTCGACCTCTATACCATGGAGGAACCCTTGGACGAAGAGAGGCAGCATGACTTCATCTGGAGATTCGCCCGCCACATCCCCCTCAAGGGGAGGATCGCCCTCTTCGACCGCAGTTGGTATTCCCGCACCGTGGTGGAGGCGGCCGAGGGCAGCGACAACATGCTGGCACTGCGAACCGCGCAGATCGCCAACTTCGAACATCTGCTGGCGGACCAGGGGAACATCTTCATCAAACTATTCTTCCACATGAGCAGAAAGGAACTGCGTCGGCGCATCGAGAAGGCCAAGGAAACGGAAGAGAATAGCTGTGTCAATAGCCGTAGTTTCCTCAAGCGGGAGAAGCATTACAGCGAGTACCTGGATATCGTGGAGCGGGTCAGGGCCGCGACGGACGTGCCCTGGGCGCCCTGGACCGGCATTGCCGCCGAGGACGACCGCTTCGCCATCGCGGAGGCATTCCAGGTCATCACGAACACGTTGCAGGCGCGCTTGGCAGAACCATTCATTCCGCAGGAGGAGGTGGTACTGCCTAGCGCCAGTTCTAGGCTCTTGCTGCAGGATATCAACCTCCGGCCGGCCCTCACCCTGGAGGAATATAGGCCGCGGCTCAAGTCGGCCCAGAACGACCTGGCCAAGTTGCAGTGCCAGCTTCGCAAACGCGATAGGGCGATGGTGGTGGTCATGGAGGGCTGGGACGCCGCCGGAAAGGGAGGCGCGATACAGCGCATCACGGAGGAGCTCAACCCTCGCCTCTACCGGGTCGTGTCGGTCGGCGCCCCCAATGACGTGGAGCTTGGCCACCACTACCTGTGGCGGTTCTACGTGGCCATGCCGGCACTCGGTCACCTGACGATCTTCGATCGTTCCTGGTACGGACGGGTGCTGGTGGAGCGGGTTGAAGGCTTCTGCACGGAGGGGGAATGGAAGCGCGCCTACCGCGAGATCAACGACATGGAGGCGGGTCTCGTGGCGGAAGGCACGAACGTCGTTAAGATATGGCTACAGATCGACAAGGACACCCAAATGCAGCGCTTCCAAGAGCGGGAGGCGGAGCCGAGCAAGCAGTGGAAGATCACCGAGGATGATTGGAGGAACCGATCCAAGTGGGACGCCTACGAGGTAGCGGTCCAGGACATGCTGCGCTACACGGACACGGATTACGCGCCGTGGACCGTGGTGGAGTCGAACGACAAGTACTTCTCTAGGATCAAGGTGCTGGATACGATCCTGGCGGCGGCCAAGGGGCACCGGTAGCAGGCCGAATGCTCCCAAATGTCGGTCTGCAGGATATTTTCCCGGGAGCCAGGCAGGTCCGGGATCCCTCAGGCCAGTTTGGTAGGTGCAACACAACCCATATATCCTTCAAAGGATACGGGGGATTAGAGTGCGTGAAGTAATGAGCGACAACTTCCAGTCCCTCGGCGTTTCCGAGGACATCATAAAGGCCGTCGACGACATGGGCTTCGTCGAGCCTACACCAGTACAGCTGGCAACCATACCCC
>CAZCNG010000299.1:0-2093 GCA_964500045.1 uncultured Methanomassiliicoccaceae archaeon | reverse complement strand
CGAGAGCGTGGTGGCGTACAGCACCTGGGTGGTGGCCGACAGCTGCTCGTTGACCGCCACCGCCAGGTTGCTCGCCGTTTCCGGATAGGTGCCCGGGATGTTGGTGGCGATGGAATCGGCGACGCGCACCACGTCCTGTCCTGGAACTATCTTCACCAGCACGGAAGATATCTGTCCCCGCGTGATATTGACCGGCTCCACGGCCTGGACATAGGAGTCCTCGGCCATGGTGTACGCATCGTTGAGGGACATGAAGACGACCGTGTCGATGCCCATGCCGGTCTGCTCCAACCTGCCGGCGATGGTGAAGTTGGTGCCATAGAAGCGAAGCTGGTCTCCGACGAAACCGATGATCCGGTACCCCACGATTATCTCGTCCTTCTGCAGATCGCGACCCAGCTCAGTGACGAGCCAAGGCTGGATCGTGAAATCCTTCTGCGGGTCGATGCCTATGAGCTGCACGTCACTGGAACAACAAGCCTGGTTGGAAAGCGTGGCTATGTACAGCTGCGGCGACGTTTGTTTGACCCCGTCTATCGCCGCCACATTTGCCTCCACCACGTTCTGGAAGGTGAAGGTCGATGGCTTGCCGGTCAGGATGATGGCCTGGCTTTGATCGCCGTATTGCGATGGGACCACCAGTATGTCCGCGCCCAGCCTCTGCATACCGACGTCAACGCTGTTCTGCGCCCCGCCGATGAGGAAATAGGCGGAGAGCAGACTGCAGGTGACGAAGGTGAAACACATGATGGTCGCGACGTTCCTGAAGAGCCGCCGGCGGATGTTCTTGCCGAGCAGCTCGAAGTATCCCATCGACCCTTTCAATTGAGATCACTTTTCCTTTGGTTTGTAGAATAGCAGCGCCAGGCTGATGATGCCGATGACCACGGCCATCACGATGAGGAGAGGCTCGGTGAGCGTCCTGCAGCCGTGAGCCGAGTTGGCGCACATTCCCGTGAGCTCGGTGGGCAAAATGGCGACCATACCCGCCAGGGAGAGGCCGATCAAACCGAAGAGGAGGCGATTGCCGAATGCGAAGAGCGCCGCCATGAGGCCTCCGAAGATGACGAGTACCGCACCGACGCCTATCTCTGCCCTCGCCGTATAGCCACAGGGCATGGGCATCAGCTTGCCGGTGCTCGTGACTATCCACAATCCATTGGGGTTCTCCGCGGTATGCACCTCACAAACGGGTGCAAAGGTCCAGGGGGCCACCGCCACCAGGACGCCGATCACCATAACGATTGCAGCGACGAAGACTATCTTCTTCATATCCTCTTGACTCCACCAGTCAATATAATAATCTTACCCCTGACCAGATAAAGAAGGATTATTGGTTGACCGATGAGTCAACGCCTCAGATGCGAAATCTTATTTCCAGGTCGCTCCATCCTCACGACCGATGGCGAGCAATGACCTCGAGATGCGGGTGGACGATGCGCATTTGGCCGCCCTGGACCTTTCCGCGGAGATCTTGGAATACTGCAACGCCTATCGCCGCCTCTCAATAGACGACTACCTGGGCCGGGAGCGTTTACGCTTCCTCACGCTCCTGACGATGTTCGAGGAGATGTCCAAGCTGATGCTGCTGTTGCGCGACTGCGAACGGGCGGTCACGCACAAGGACCCCTTCGTCAAGGTCACCGACTTCTACGTCGATGGCGGGGCGCGCGGCCTGGAGAGCATCATGAAGGAGATCGCCAAGTCGGAGATGCTCTTCCTGTCGGTCAAGAAGATCCTGGGCAAAGAACCGTCCAACGTGGATTTCGCCCTCCTAAAGGGGCAGTTCGCCAAGGGCGAGCAGGAGACCATGAGCGCCATCCTAAGGGCGCAGTTCATGGATGTGAACGACCGCCGCCGCGGCGAAGCGCCGGCGCCGGAGGTCATGGACATGTTCTTCGACGCCATTGAGACGAACGCACAGGGGACGTTCGATTTCCTCTTCGATTGGGTGCGCGCCAAGGAGCTCGACGTGGAATACCGCGTGGTGGCGCGCCGCGACCCGGACAAGAAGGGCATGGCCGCGAAGACCTGGGTACGCAAGGATTTCCTCATGCACGGCAAGAAGGTGTAGGCGTGATGGAGCAGTACGA
>CAZCNG010000298.1:0-2113 GCA_964500045.1 uncultured Methanomassiliicoccaceae archaeon | reverse complement strand
GTAGTTTAGCAGCTGCGGGGTCGCTCCCACCGATTTCAGGCCCGCAAGCTGCGCGTAGGTAAAGTTATAAGCTTTCCGCGTGCTGTTCAGGTAGCCGACGATCGTCGCCGAGGGCACGCCCTTGCTCACGAGCCCTTGGATGTCTGCGTAATTGAGCGGGCGTGCGTTGGTCATCTTGTTGCAAGTGGCCTCGCTCACACCCCGGCCTGTCGCCGCTCCGATGACTGCTGGATCAACCCCCGGGTTTGAAGCGCAGGCGGATAGGAAGATAGAAACAACAGAAAGGGCAAGCGGGAAGAGGGTGGTTGTACGCATGGTTTTTTATCGGGTGTTGGATTTGGTTTGGTCGTATCAGCAGCAGAGCGAGCACCCGAGTTCCCAGAAAACTATCGAGACGCATCGTGTATTACAAAAAGAAAAACAGCAAAGGGGAAAGCGTTTCCCGGCAGGGCTGGCAACGTCGGATTTGACGGACGGTCGGAAGGAGGGGCCACCCGCGTCCCCCCTCGCTGTCACGATCCGCCGATGCGCATTCAACAGTTCGCGCTACGCTTGAAAACTGGCAGGGTTGAAGCGTCCGGCTACTTGATGGCCTTCACGCTGGCAAAGATTGTTTGAAGGGTTTCCAGGCTTTTTTCGCTATCTTTTTCCGAGATCCAGTAGGTTACGGTGAGCACTTTGCCATTGCCAAGATCGGTGAACAGAAACCCGACGACGGCGGGGCCCCATTCTTTGCTTTTGCCTTTCCAGGAGATCCGGCTCCACTTGCGGCCGCCCTCTTCAAAGTCCTTTTCGGCCTTGCTTGAGGCGTCGATCTTGACGTCATGTTCTTTGGTGAGCCAGTCGATGCCGCCATCGATCAGCGTTCCCATTTCCTTATCGGATCCGACAACTTTAAAAAAGACGGTGGCCACATTGTCCGGCGATTCGGCCAGCACCCCGCCATCGGAATCCTCCGGCTCCCACGATTTGGGGATGTCCAACGAGGTTGCCGGCTCGTCCTTCGGAATCTTGATTGTTTTTGCCGATGCCATCATCGGGAACAATGCCAGGACAAGCGAAACCGTGATAAGGATTTTTTTCATGCTGCGGACATTATCACGGCGCTAATATTAATCCACCGGTTTTTATAAAAAAATACAAAAACTAATACGCATATCCGCTAATTAGTTTTGCTAATTAGCTTCCGCTACGGCCGCCCTGCGCCTGCTGCCGCTTGAAAGCAACAGGCGGCGCCGCGTATCTCCTTGGCCTTTGGCGGTCAAGCTGTCAGGGTATGGCGCGCATTAGAGAACTATGAGACGACTGCCCGCATTTGTATTATTAACCGCGCTCGCAATGAGCATTGCGGGCCCAGCGGCGGCAGCGCCGTTCAAGATCCTTTTGGACTACCGGTTTGACGGAGGGTATTTCTCCGACCATCCCGAACGGCGGATCCCGCTGGAATACGCGGCAGGGCTTTGGGAGAAGGTTTTGAAATCGCCGCGGGCCGTCGCGGCCGGAACGAGGGTGACGGCTAGAAAGAGCTTCACATCAGCCGGAGAATCCGTCGTGACGTTTGACCATCCCGTGAACGCGTATGTCATTTTCATCTACGCGCACGATTTTTCAAGGGAGGTGGATAAAGCCGGCCATGCGGCCCCGTCATCGGCGAAGGCTTATGGCGGGAACTATGATAAGAACGGCTCGGTCGGCTACCTTGCGATCAACACGCATGGGGATCGGCCGTGGTATTTCGACTCCACCCCGGAGACCGAATATGACGTGCCGATAAAAAACTACTACGACCTGATAACAACTGCCGTTCATGAGATCGGGCATGTGCTGGGTTTTCTCAGAAACCGCCAGGAGCCGTTTGTCCGGGCATTCGGGGATAAAGACGAGCGGTTCAGCGGTCCTGCCGCGCTGCGCGCCAACGGCGGGGAGCCGGTGCCATTGGATTATCGGTCGTCACATATCCGCGGCGACTGGTGGAACGGGAAATACCTCCCCCTCCCGCCGATCGACCGCCACGTCATGCATACCGCAGATCCCGTCCAGGGCTACCGCCAGGTGATGACGGCCGTCGATCTCGGCATCACCAAGCATGCGGAGCGGGTGGCGTAAAGTTGCT
>CAZCNG010000297.1:0-2131 GCA_964500045.1 uncultured Methanomassiliicoccaceae archaeon | reverse complement strand
CCCATCGCCACCATGCTCATTCCCGCGATGAGGGAGCTCTTGGCGTCCAGATTGGCCGTGTAGGTGCCGATCGTCACCGCCACGATCTTGCCGAGGATGAAGACCGCGGCGATGATGAGGACCATGGGCCAGATGGAGGCGATGGCCTTGGGATCGATCATCATTCCGATCGATACGAAGAAGACGGCCATGAAGACATCGCGCAGCGGCAAGATCAGTTCCATCACATCCTCGCTCACGGGGGCCTTGGCCTGAGAGATTATGACTCCCATGATGAAGGCGCCGATGGCGACGCTCAGGCCGAGAAGGTTCGCGAACACGGCCATGCCGAAGCAGAGGCCTAGGGAGACCAACAGGAGAGCCTCCTTGGGGAATCCCTTGGCGACCCAGGTCATCAGGCGGGGGACGATCGCAAAGCCCAGCACCAGCGAGATGCCGAGGAAGAAGACTATGCCCAGTAGCATGAGCACCAGCGCGCCCAGCCCCATGGCTTCGCCGGCCGCCAGCGGCGTGGTGATGGTGAGGATGACGACGGCGGCGATGTCCTCGATGATGAGGATGCCTATGATGGCCTCCGCGTACTTCTTGCTCATCTCACCCCGGTCGGTGAGCACCTTGATGATGACCGCCGTGCTGCTGATGGAGAGCACGCCTCCGAGGATGAGGGAGGCGATGCCTCCGAAGCCGAGCATGAGGCCGAGGGTGTAGCCCATCATGAGCATGATGAGGACCTCTATGCTTCCGGCCAGGATGGCGAACATTCCCACCTGCTTCAGGCGCCTCAGGTTGAACTCCAGCCCTATGCAGAACATGAGCAGCACGATGCCCAGGTTGGCCAGCAAGCTGATCATCTCTGCATCGACCTGCAAACCGGGAGTGTACGGTCCAAGGATCATCCCGGCCGCCAGGTAGCCGATGACCATCGGCATCTTGAGCTTGTAGAAGGCCAGGGCGATGAAGGCCGCCAGGATCATCACCAGCGCCATTTCCAACACGAAGGTCGCGTCGGCGTCCATGTGCTCACCTCAGAAGAATCCCTGGTCGCGGGTCGGCTTGGCGGTCTTCGGTGCGATGGCGGCGTTCGCCTCTTCGAGGTAGGTTTCGAACAGGTCGATGCGGGCCGGTATGGCGAACGGAGTGAACGGTGAAGCGATGAGAGCTTCGCCCGGCATGAGCATCTGGATCTCGTTCTCCAACATGGCCACATCCTGTTTGGCGCTGTTGCGCAAGATGTCCCTGTCGCGGCGGTCCGCCAGTCCCAGCACGAAGAGGGTATTGAATTGGGAGATTATCTCTTCGTTGATGAGCTTGGGCTGCTGCGTCACGGCGCAGATGCCCAGCTTGAACTTGCGCCCCTCGCGGGCGATCTGCGCGAACACGGTGCCCTTCGCCTGACCGAGCACGCGCTGCGCCTCCTCCAGCGCGACGAGCATCGATGGTATGCGGGCGAACTCCTTCCTTTCTGCGTACAGTTCGCGGTTGCGCTCGAAGATCGCCCTGGTGAGCACGGTGGAGACCAACAGCTCCTCCGCCTCGAACATGTTGCTGGTATCGACCAGCACCACCATGCCCTGGTCGAGCGCCGAGATCACCTGCTTCGTGACCGAGTGCTTCTGGTCGGTGGTGATGAGGTCGAATCTGAAGACGCTTTCCAGGCGGCGCTTGATGACCGAGATGGTGCCCTCGCCGAAGCGGCCGTTGAGGTCGCCCATGAGCTTGCTCACATCTCTCTCCAGGAGGGCCGCCAACCAATTGTTGCCCAGTTTGTATTGCGCCGTCTGCAGGCATTCCACCTGGGCGCCGGTGAACTCGTAGAGGTTGGCCAGGTCGGGGATGTCGATCTCCGACGAGGATATCTTGAGGGCGCTGTGCGGGCCGTCCAGTTTCCTGGAGCTGAGCACCAGCAGCGCCTCGCCGGCGCCGGCGAAGTCGCGCAGCCCCTTCTTTCCGGCCCCGCCGCCGTCGTAGTATTCCCCGTGCGGATCGAGGATCAGGAAACCGCACTTGCGGCTGCGCATGCAGGAGAGCGCCAGGCACTTCATCAGGTTGCTCTTCCCCATGCCGGTGGTGGCGAAGATGCCCACATGCATGGGCAGCGCCTCGTTCTGGATGCCGACGGTCAGGTCCAGCA
>CAZCNG010000296.1:0-2149 GCA_964500045.1 uncultured Methanomassiliicoccaceae archaeon | reverse complement strand
AAGTGGATAGTTTTGCCACAAATATAAACATCACCATGTTAGTAGGTCAGCACCCATTCTTCATCAGATCATAATTGTAGATATGTTTCGATTTCTTGTCCTTCCTTGCCCATATTAGAGTCTCATGACTTGCAGTGTAGAACCTACCGCTTAGATTAGGAGCGGCATTTGGTTTGAACCAACAGATGTCATTCAGAATATGAAATCCAAGAAGCTGAAGTGCGAATCCACATGAGTAAATGGAATGATATGTCCCGCTTATCCACATAGTTCCATCATTGCTGAGCACTCTTCGACATTTCCCAATCCACTTCTTATGAAATTCGAAATCCTCTTCAATTCCACTACTTTCATCCCATTTTCCCTTGTTCACTGAAGCGCGCTTCCCAGATTGACAAGTAAATCCACCGTTCGAAAGGTTATAAGGTGGGTCTGCAAAAATCATGTCGAATTCTCCATCTTCGAATTGATCGAGAACCTCTAAGGTATCTCCAAGATAGAGATCGAAGCCATCTTTTGAGAAGTAGGTATTCATCCTGACAAATGATCCGATCAGCGGAACTTCTAAATGAGATTGATCATAAGGTAGTTGAAAAAGGTGGGGGCGATCGTGACAACTTCAATTGGTAAGAGTAATGATATTGAAACACTGACAATACGCGATACAATCCCCTACACTGAGGTTGCCGAACGCCTCAACCTCATGTGGCAGGAACTCGGCCGTCACGTGGCCCTCCATAAGCTAAAGACCGCCGGCGCTCCCTATTGCCTCTACCATTCTCTGAAAACCAGCACTGTTGATCTGGAGTGCGGATTCCCGATCACCGGCTTCGCTCCCGAGGGCGGCCGGGTGAAGCGCTCCACCATCCCCGCCGCCAAGTGCGTCACTGCTATCCATGAAGGTCCCTACGAATCATTGGCGGAAACGTACCAATCCATGCAGGCCTGGATGCAATCCAAGAACCTCACCCCCAGCAAGATGCGCTGGGAATTCTACCTCATCGGGCCGCTGCAGGAGAAGGACCCCGCGAAGTGGAAGACGCAGGTCTTCTGGCCCATCGAAGGAAAGACCTGAGCATCACGCAATGAAACCAGAAGCCTGCTTCTCAAAGAAGTGGGAATAGACGTACAGCATCGTCGCCGCCAGCGCGACGTTGAAGAACAGATAGATGCCAAGAACTTCTAGCAGCCCGAGCAGCGAATCCCACTGCACCGTCTGCACCGCCAATCTAAGGATTACGATGAACGTGCCTATCGGCAGCAATATTCCCATGGCGCGGTTGCGCAGTCCGCGCGCCAGATCGAGGTCCTTCTTCCCTCCGGGGATGTGCGCGCCCACGGCCGCATAGCTTTCTATCCAGATCAGCAGCAGCGGCACTAGAATGGATAGTACCGTCACAATGGCCACCAGATCCTGGTACGGCATCATCTGCAGGAACAGCGGATTCAGGCAGAGGTAAACGCCAAAGGCCAGGTCGAGCAGGAACGCCACCAGGACCGCCCGCAGGAACGCGTGCCTCGAGTACGATGGCTGTGCCGGCCCCAGGCGCAATTCTGCCGGGTCCATGAAATAGGGCACATTGAAAATCCACAGCACCGTCTTCCTGACGAACCAGGGCGAGTTGCCTTCGGTGCGCAGCGAGCGCACCGTCCACGGCACGATCCGCTTCAAGGCGATCATCAGCAGGCTGACCACCCCGAAGGCCTGCAACAAGAATGCAATTCCCAGCGCGAAGACGAGGGCGAACAGTGTCGCGTACATGAACAGCGCGCCGGCGAGCGTTTCCAGGAGGCCCGTACCCAAATAGAATAATGGCCGAGGGCCGGTAAGCAGCACCACCAGCATGAAGGGCAGCGCCAGCAGCGCGGCGAGGCGCGCGATGCCAACGAAGATCCGCCGCGGCCGGACGTCCGCTGTATTTCTCAAGGCCAAGAAGGCATAGAGGCCACAGAGCAGCAGGCAGGCGGAGATGACTATGGAGAATAGCGTGGCCGGGTTGTTCTGCTCCGCGCCAGGGAAAGCCTGCGCGAAAACGTAGTAAGCAAGGGGAGAGGCGCAGCAGCCCAGGGCGAAGAGCACGTGTATCACTCGGCCGTCCGCTCCATCCCCCTTGCGCAGCATCGTCCTACGATGCGGCTGGTGCGCCTT
>CAZCNG010000295.1:0-2155 GCA_964500045.1 uncultured Methanomassiliicoccaceae archaeon | reverse complement strand
GGGCTCGGAGGGCACCGTGTCGATCAAAGCCTCGATATTCCGGCAGTTCCTGCGTTCGACGGGCAACCGCGACGCGTTCCGCTGGAGGATCAAGGCGAAGCAGGGCGCCCCCTGCAAGACAAGGATATGGATGCACGAACGGCAAGTGGCGCAGGCCCGGATGGAGGCCCAGAAGATGGGAATCACGATGGAACTGCTCTACACGTTGGCCGTGGACATGGGACTACGTGCGGTCGACTGCCAGAGGCTGACCCTCAAGAACGCAGAGGACTTCCTGCTCTATGGCCGGTCGATCATCAGGGGCAAGGGCAGGAACGGGGGGAAACTGGCAGAGCAGTTCTTCTCGGACATGGCCCGCGACCCGTTGATCCGGTACATGAACGAGCGCGAGAAGTGGGTCGCCGAGACGGGAGTGGACTACGATCTACTCCTCGTGCGGAAAGTGAGGACCCATCGGAAGCTGGTCCCGATAGACTATCAGACGGACATCCGGGAACCGACGGAGATCCTGTCGGAGGCGTGCGGCTTCATGCTGCACTACCACGACTGTCGGGCGACGTTCGGGAATCGCCTGTTCAAGCGGGGATACTCGATCGAGATCATCGCCAAGCTGATGCGGCACGACAATCCAGATGTCACCTTCAAGCGGTACATTGGAGCCGATCAGGACACGATGCGGAACGCCATGGACAGTTTATGCCCCGGAGCATCGGTCCAGCAGCTCGGGATACGCCAAACCTTTTAAGCATCCTTCCTTTTCGAAGCACTATGATCGAGCTCATGGCGCGCTCCGCTCCGGCGCGGTCGGTGGAATGGGTCGCAGGCGATGCTAAGCTGCGCACTCCACTGGTCATCTCATCTCCTGCATTTCCTCTCGCCGGCCTGAAATGGGTCGATTCACCTGATGGCCGTTCCATACAGCTGGACGGCAAGGAGCTATTCTCCTTCACCTTCGGGCTGGAGATACCACTGGCTCAGCTGGAGCGGGAAGGCAGGGGCGATAGGCGCTGCGGACAAGGCTGCGCCATCGTCAAGGGTGCCGTGACCGAACTGGGCGAGGAGGAGGTCGTCATCATGGGCGGCGCACTGGAACTGAGGCGTGACGCACGCCGCTTCGCGCACGCCATCGCCAAGGCGCGCACCCTGGCCGGCCCGAACCGCCTTCTGTATGTACCAGGTGCCATGGAACCGTGGAACCTGGCGCTGCTGATCTACGCTGGTGCCGATATCATTGACACCGCCGCCATGGAGATGCAGTTCGCGCTGGGACGCATGCCACAGGCGGAAGGCATCTTCCCCGCCGATGGGGGGACATTGGTCAAAGCGGCTGCCGAACTGGAGAGGGAACTGGCGCTCATCGACCGCTATATGAAAGGCGAGAGGCTGCGCGAACTGGTCGAGATGAGGTCTCCGGCCAACCCCTGGGGCGTGGCGGCGCTGCGCATCCTGGACGAGGAGCTCTACAGCTACCAGGAGGGCATGCTGCCGGTGAACGGTCCACGTTTCTATTGCAACTCGAAGCAATCCCTGTCTCGGCCGGACATCATCCGCTGGAGAAAGGGGATCGCGGAGAGGTACTACCGGCCCGCCGGCAAGAAGGTGCTCCTGCTCCTGCCCTGTTCCGCTAAGAAGCCCTATCATCAGAGTAAGAGTCACCAGGCCTTCCTGCGGGCGCTTGAAGGAATCCCCGGAAGGCAGATGGTGCACGAGGTCATCGTCACCTCGCCGCTGGGCATCGTGCCGCGTGAGATCGAGATGTACTATCCTGCGGCCCAGTACGATATCCCGGTTACGGGTCACTGGGACCGGGAGGAGGTCCACATGGTGCAGCAGGCCGTGAAGGTGGCCGCCGCGCACGGCTACGAGAAGATCGTATGCCACCTGGGCGAGGAATCCTGGATGGTCCAGGAGGTCCTTGACTGCATAGTGACCAGCGAAGGCAGCACGACCAACAGCATCGCCCTTGATGACCTACGGGCCGGCGTGGCCTCTGCCTGCAGGGACCTGGAGCCCACCCGGGACGATTGGCGCGTGGAAGCGATGCGCACCATGGTGGAGTTCCAGTTCGGTCCCGGCGCTCGATCGATGCTCGACGGCTGCCGCGTCTCCGGTTCCTATCCGTTCTGGAGGTTCCAGGAAGGGAACAATACTCAGC
>CAZCNG010000294.1:0-2158 GCA_964500045.1 uncultured Methanomassiliicoccaceae archaeon | reverse complement strand
CCCCATTGCTCGGCTGAGGTCTATCTGCATAGAGTGGCCTTATAACGAAGAGATTGCGGACATGGATTATGCCGCGCGGCTATGCGCGGGGCAAGAATCTCGTCCGCTCCATCCACCGCACCGTCCCGCCGACCCCGTGCTCAATCGGATCCTGCATTGTGGCGCGACTCTGAGCATGGGCGGCGATTGCCACGCCCGAAGACCAGGCGGAAGCAAATGAATCCAGGTCAAGCAGACACGTTATCGCATCAGATAATTGAATAATGCTGGGGAAGAAGATCGCCACAATAATGGGCTGGATAACAATCTTTTTAATATGATACAAATATGATTATTTATTCTGTCCTGCTGAGGACTTCTGCTATCAGGCGTTTCTCGGCCTTCCTCCGGTGCAGGACCAGAGTTGAGGCGCGAATGCCTAATCTCTCGGCGATATCATTTGATTCTATCTTCCTTGGCACATCGTAATAGCCGAGATGATATGCTGTAGTGAGGACCTCTCTTTGTCTTTCTGTGAGGTAGCTAAGAGGAGAGCTTGGTAGGAACTTTGCGTCAATTAAGAGAACTATTCTGAACCTCACTCCCAGTTTCTTAAAATAGACTATGAATCCGTTGATCTCATTCTCACTGCCAATGAATGTGATCCTCAGCATTCCGTCTTTCATCTCATAAGGAGTGGAGATATAGCCGCATACGGGCATCATGTTATGGACATTCGTATGCATATCCTTCCGTTTCTTGATATAGTAGATTCGTCCGCCATCCTTCTCTTGTTCAAGTAGCTTGGCCTCACCTAGATCGTCGCTGAAAACATCCTCGAAGTTCAATGATGGATCATTCATCTCTAAGCGGCAGATTAGGGCCCATTCATCTGGGCCTCCTTTGAGAAATGTAAGAACTTCAAGAGACTGCACCTGCTTCAACCAGTAGAATCCTGGGAATTCATTCATTTCATTTGCGTATAGTTCCAGAATCAACCGACGCATTGCTGTATCGACCGTCATCTTGGATGATAATATGTGAGACGAACCTATTAGCCTTACGAACCTATTAGCTTCGCCCTCCTTGCCCATTGCTGTTAGATGAATGAATACTCCTGATGGGTTGGCCATACCTACCTTGGTCGATCTGACCAGATTTCGCCCTTTCTAGCCCTGTCACACTGACGTTTGAATAATCAAGTCTCGAAGTCCCCTAAATGGCCATCTTGATCGCTTGCACGAATCAATCAGCACTTATGGACAACTGCCTCTGGCACAGGGGAGGGGCACGAGGATGGATATAAGAACAAGGACGTTCAGACAAAATGGCAATCTGGTCATCATCTTTGAGGACTATGGTGGAGGCATCGCCGCGGATTTCTGTGAGACCCTATTTGAGCCTGGGCAAAATCATCCGACATCTGGATGGTATCTAGAAGTTGATTTCATCCATCCCACTAAGCGAGAAATACCCCTTCGCGTATCTCACGGCATGCGTCTGGTCCAGAAAGCGCTCGCCATCGCGGCGATCGCCTTCCTAATGATACCAATGGCGATGGTCCAGGCCGTCCCATACTACGATAACAAGGTGCGGCTGGACGCCAATCCGGTCGGCATCTTCTCAGGGCGGGACTCCACCATCACCTACGAGCTTTTCTTCGACATGGGGCAAAAGAACCAGACGCTGAGCGTGCGCAGCCTGGAGCGGCAGTACGATTTCGAGGACAACTGGACTGCGCTCTCCGGCGGGGGCAACATCAAGAATGGTCAATTCCTGCGCATTCCGGACCAGGTCAACGCCTCGGAATCGGTGCCCATCGGCGCCCATACGCTGACGCTGCGCTTCGAGGCCAAGCTGGCCAATGAAACCTCCTGGAGCGAGATGGAGAAGAGCATGACCATCTACGTGCAGAAACAGGTCGGCAATGAGTTTAGTGGATGGGAGGTGGCCGTGGGCGCCATCATCGCCGGCTGTTTGGCCATCCTCTTCTATCATCTGATCCGGCGTGAACGCCCTTCAAAATGAGGCCACGTCGCCCCTGGCGCCGCGCCTATGGTCGACGCTGGCCCGGGATATAGCCTCGGCGGTCTTGGGCGTGACGCGCCGCACCTGCGGCAGACCTTCGGGGAATACCCGGCCTGCCTCTTTGATGAGATAATCGTGCACCAGTCCGGAC
>CAZCNG010000293.1:0-2164 GCA_964500045.1 uncultured Methanomassiliicoccaceae archaeon | reverse complement strand
GTCGCATGCTTCGTTGAACTTCTCCATCGTGGCGAGAAGCTGCTGCTTCTGTTCGCTATTGGGCAGCAACTTCACCTTGACCGTCAGCAGCATTGAAACTTAATAGCAGCCTCAATGTGTCAACAATCCTATTACAGTTACATTGCGGGGGCAAGGCACCAGATGTGAATGGGGGCAATTCCCCCCACGATTAAAATCGTGGGCTTCCTTGCGCCAACGATGGTAATCGCGTCTCTGAGCTAGCTTAGCATGGACCATGCTAACATATAACAATTAAATATCCCGCCAGCCATCAGGTTGAGCATGCCCTAGGGGACCTCGCGCTTGCGGGGATGGGCGCGGAGGACTCACGATGGTAGATACAGCAATTTTCTGGGTGGCAACGATAGCCTACATGGCCGCCACCTTCCTGCTCGCCTGGTATGGTTATCGGCGGACCAAGACCAAGGAAGATTACCTCCTAGGCGGCAGGGCCGTGAAGCCCTGGATCATCGGCCTCTCCTATGGCGCGACCTTCATCTCCACCTCCGCGATAGTCGGCTTCGGCGGCACCGCCGCCAAACTGGGAATGGGCCTCATCTGGCTGACGGTCCTGACCATAGGCGTCGGCGTGCTCATCGCATTCATCGTTTTCGGTCATCCCACCAGGCGCCTCGGTCAGAAATTGGGCGCCCTTACTTTCCCCGACCTCATGGGCAAGAGGTTCAATTCCCGCTTCATCCGCTACGCCATGGGCGTGCTGATCCTGATCATGATGCCCCTCTATGCGTCCGCGGTGATCATCGGAGGCGCCCAGTTCATCAACGTGACCCTCAATGTCAATTACCAGCTCGCTCTGCTCGGATTTGCCATCCTCACCGCAGCCTACGTACTAAGGGGAGGACTCCTGGCCGTGATGTATACCGATGCCTTCCAGGGCGCTGTGATGGTGGTCGGCATGTCCGCGGTCCTCATCATCACCTACGTCTCTTTGGGAGGGATAGACACCGCCAATCTCTCCCTGACGAACATGTCCAACCTGGTACCCGCAGGCCTTGCCGGCAAAGGCATGACCGGATGGACCAGTATGCCCACCTTCGGCTCAGAGATATGGCTCACTCTCATCACCACCATTGTCATGGGAGTAGGTGTAGGCGTCCTGGCGCAGCCGCAGCTGGTGGTTCGCTTCATGACCGCCAAGGACTCGAACGTCCTCGACCGCGCGGTACCCACCGGCGGTCTGTTCATCGCCCTCATGACCGGGGTGGCTTTCACCGTCGGGGCTCTCACCAATGTCTACTTCTACAAGAACTATGGAATGATCTCCACGGCCTACGTTCCCAACGTGGACCAGATCATCCCAAAATACATCAACATGGCCATGCCGGACGTCGTCATTGTCATTTTCATGCTCACCCTCCTGGCGGCGGCCATGAGCACCCTTTCCTCGATATTCCACACCATGGGCTCCGCGGCCGGACACGATCTCTGGTATGAATGGAGGAAGAACAAGGCCAAGGTCGCCCCCACGGCCACCAGCTCGATGAGGGCCAGCCAATGGGGGATGGTCATCATGATCGTGGCTAGCGTGTCGCTCGCCTTCCTCATGCCAGGCGATATCATCGCCCGCACCACCGCCATGTTCATGGGCATCTGTGCCTCCGCCTTCCTGCCGATGTTCGCCTATGGGCTCTTCTCCAAGAAACCCTATGCCTTGGCGGCACAGCTCAGCCTGGTCGTTGGCGCAGCTACCTGGTTCATCTGGACCGTATTCTTCCACGCGGCCGAGTCGGCGGTCCTAGGCATATGCAAGTTCTTCTTTGGCGTCACCGCGCTGTTGCCGGCGCCGTGGACTGTCGTGGACCCGCTGATCCTGGCCATGCCCGCCGCAGTAATCGCGTTGGGAGTGGGCATCATTATCGCCCGGGCCAAGGGCATGCCGGCAGGTGACCCAGCATGATATTCGGAATAGAGGACCCGCAGATCATCATAGGTTATGCCATATCGATAGGGCTGGCAGCATTCTGCGTCCTTTGGGGATTGCTGAAATGGAATGCCAAGGATGGTAAGGGCTAACTAGTCAAGGCCAGACCCGTTGCTCTTTGACATCTGAGGGGCCTCCATGCTAATGTGTGGCATACTAACATGGCACACATTATTAATACCCATAGCACAATTCTCTCCC
>CAZCNG010000292.1:0-2166 GCA_964500045.1 uncultured Methanomassiliicoccaceae archaeon | reverse complement strand
CATTTTGGCGGGGCCTTGTTGGGGGGAGCGCACATCGGCCACGGCATAAAGGATCGATGGGCTTTGAGGGCGCGGACGAGCGTCATGGGCTTGCGGCAGCGGGGGCAGGCGGGAGGAGGCGCCGGATCATCGGCTTCACTGGAGGCCGGAGCGCCGAGTAAAAGCGGCATGCCAGTTTGGAACGCAATCCGCTCGCGTTTGGCTTTGGCTGCCGGATGGCAAAACCCGTAGTAGCGGACAGCGTGCATTTTGCGGGGCAGGACATGGCGCAGGTATCGGCGGACGAATTCGACGCCGGGGAGAGTTGTCTTTTGTAGGCGGTCGCCCTTGTCGCGGTTTTTCCATTGGAACGTCACCGACTCGGTGTCGGAGGCGAGGATGCGGCTGTCGGCGATGGCGGTGCGGCAGACATAGGCGCCGAGGTATTTGATGGCGGCAACGCCCGTGCCGAAAGGCTGGATGTTCACGCCCCAGCCGGTGCGCCAGACCGCCGGGTCCGCTTTCCAATCCAGAGCCTTGAGGCGCACACGAAACTGATGCCGGAAGCAGGCCTGGAGGGCGGGGATGTGGACGAGGAACTTGTCGCTCTTGCCAACGATCACGCGGCCAAGAGGGTTGATCCCAGCGGCAGGCACAATGACATGGAGGTGGGGATGGAAAAGGAGCTGCTGGTTCCAGGTGTGAAGGATCGCGGTAAACCCGCTGGTTGCCGCACCGAGCCATTTGGGGTTGGAGAGGCAGTCCTGAAAAGCCTGTGCGGCGGCGGCAAAGAAGATGTCGTAGGCGGCTTTGGCCATGGGGCCGAAAAACAGGCCGCGCAGTTCGGAGGGCAATGTGAACGTGACCATGAAATACGGCGCGTTGACTCGCTTGGCCAGCTCGCGCTCCACCCATTCGCGGGTGGCCTCGCGCCCGCACTGGGGACAGGCTTTGTGGTTGCAGCTGTGAAAGGCAAAGACCTCTTCTTTGCAGGGGCCGCAGGCATAGTGGTGCCCGCCCAGAGCCGGGGTGCGGCATTGGGTGATGGCGCGGATCGCACGCCACTGCACCGGAGTGAGGGAAGGTCTGCTTCGCAGATACTCGGGCAGGAAGCGGCGCAGGACCCCGATGACACGGGGAGCCACGGCGTCTGGCTGGGTCGTTAGCGGGGCAGCCCCTGGGTCATCTTCTCCACCAATGCCAGGCTGTCCTGCTCGCTGCGGTGGGTGAGGTGGAGATAGACCATGGTCGTCTTGACCTGCTTGTGTCCGAGCAGGGCCTGCACCGTGTGCAGGCTCGCACCCGCTTCGATGAGGTGCGTGGCGAAACTGTGCCGCAGCGTGTGGACCGTGGCGTCGGGAATGCCGAGTTCCTTGCGGGCCAGGACGACCAGGCGCTGCAAGGAGCACAAGGGCATCGGGGAGGCCGCCCGGTGCATGCGGGCGGCCAGCTTGTCGGGGCTGCAAGGACCGCGACCGGCGTTGGGAAAGATCAGCACCGGATGGCGGTGGAACTTCCAGTAGGAGCGAAGGTCCTCCACCATCTCGCGGCCGAGAGGCACCATGCGGTCTTTGTTCCCCTTGCCGTCGCGCACCATGAGCTTGCGCTCCTCGCCCAGAATGTCGTCCACCGTAAGCGAAAGGCATTCGGAGAGCCGCAGCCCGGCGCAATAGATGAGCTTTACCGGGATGCGGTAGCGCCGCAGCCGGATGGATCGCAGCAGGAGGGTGACTTGCTCGCGGGTCAGAACGGCGGGAAGGGCCTCGTGGTCGCGCGTGCAGATCTGCGAAAAGACCTTCCACTCCGGTCGGCCCAGCATCTCAATAAAGAAAATCCGGGCGCAGGCCACAGTCTGGCGGATGGTATTGGGCTTCCAGCCCTTCCGGGTTTTGACGTGCAGGATGTAGTCGCGGAACTGATCCTCCCCCAGCGTGGCCGGATCGGCCACGAAATGCTCGTGCAGGACCCGCATGGCCCGGTAATAGCTGTGCCGGGTGCGCCCGCAATCATGCCGCAGGGCGAGCAGCTCCGCGTATCGCCGCATCGAGTCATACGGGTGGTTGTAGTCGAGTGGATCCCGCTGCCGCCTGCCGGCCCGGGTGTTGATGGTTGGCTGATCTTGGTGGTTGCTTTGCTGTGGGCTTTTGGTGTTGTTCATCGCCCGCCATTGTCGTAGCCTGCCGCCCG
>CAZCNG010000291.1:0-2178 GCA_964500045.1 uncultured Methanomassiliicoccaceae archaeon | reverse complement strand
CAACAACGGCTTCATGCGCAAGGGCGAGGACGAGCAGGTCGAGAAGATGTTCAAGAGGTTGGGCATCAACTACCGCATCATCAACGCCAGCGACGAGTTCTTCACCGCGATGAAGGGAGTCACTGAACCGGAGAAGAAGCGCAAGATCATCGGCGAGAAGTTCATCCGTGTTTTCGAACGTACGGCAAAGGAGTGGGATGCCGAGTACCTCGTGCAGGGCACGATCGCTCCGGACTGGATCGAGAGCGGCGACAAGCTGCGCGACACCATCAAATCGCACCACAACGTGGGCGGCCTGCCCGAGGACATGAACCTCAAGCTGGTGGAGCCGCTGCGCGACCTCTACAAGGATGAGGTGCGCATCCTGGCCCGCTTCCTCGGGGTCGAGGTGGCCGAGAGGCAGCCCTTCCCCGGACCGGGCCTTGCTATCCGCGTCATCGGAGAGGCGAACCGGGAGAACGTGGAGATAGTACGGGACGCCTGCGCCATTGTGGAGGAAGAGATCGAGCTGGCCTCCGCCAAGAAGATCATGGACCGCCCCTGGCAGTATTTTGCCACGCTCCTCCCATGCCAGAGCGTGGGCGTCCACGGCGACAAGAGAGCGTACGGACGGACGATAGCGGTGCGGGCGGTCGAGAGCATCGACGGCATGAGTGCGGCGTACTCACGCATTCCGCACGAGATCCTGGAGAAGATATCCACGCGCATCACCAACGAGATGAAGGTAGATGTGAACCGGGTCGTCTACGACATCACGAACAAGCCGCCGGCGACCATTGAGTGGGAGTGAGGGCCCAGGCCCCTCCAACATCCCCTGTTCAATCTCTAGGGTTCGTTTCTGTGGATCCGCCTCACGCCAGGTATTCGAGCAGTTCGTCCCAATTGGATATGGTGAGGTCCGGTACCGCCTCGGCGCAAGCGTCGAAATACGGGGCCTCCTTGAGCACCGACCTCATGCCGACGCCGTTCGCTCCCATGACGTCGAAGAGCGGCGAATTGCCGATATACACCGATTCTTCCACCTCTGCATCCAGATTCCGCAGGGCCATGCGGAACAGCTCCGGGTGCGGCTTGCGCAGCATGGCGTCGCTGCTGAAGATAAGATCGTCGAACAGCGAATCCAGATGGTAGAAACGCATGTCTGCCAAAGGGTACTCGGAAGGCAGGCCCCAGGCCACGTCGGATATCAGGCCGATGCGATAGCCGCGGTCGCGCAGCTCTTCCAGCATCTCCCTGCTTCCAGGCACGAGATGCCGGTCCTCGACCAACACTTCATAGAATATCTTGTTCCCCTTTTTCAGGAGGCCCGCGCTGGGCTCTGCGCCGCCTGCTACTAATGCTTGGGCCAGCGGCTCTGCCAATGGAATTTCCTTCATGTCGACCAGCTTGTGCCTCCTTCCCTCGACCAGGATCTCCACCAGACTGGCGCAGAACTCTTTTTCGTCCACGTCCAGCTTCGATTCCGCCGCCTTGTAGAAACGGCGCACCGCCCTGGCTTCGGGGATGGCCCAGTCGTTGTAGTAATCGATCAGCGTGTGACCGAGGTCGAAGATGGCCGCCTTCATGATACCTGGAGAAGCGGTTCAAGCGATTAATACTGACCGATACGGTAAGACAGCGGAACGAACCGTTCTTCTCCCGCACCTGCTTTGTCGCTCAAACATGCTTATTAAATGCGCCTTCGCTTTCCTCCTCGATGAAGGTCTTCGTCATCGACAACGGGGGACAGTGGACGCACCGCGAGTGGAGGGTGCTGAAGTACCTCAAGGTGGAAACCAAGATCGTACCGAACACCACCCCCTTCGATGAGATCGGCGAGGTCGACGGCCTCGTGCTTTCGGGCGGATCGGCTACGGTGGCGGCGGAAACTGGTCGCATGGGCAACAACGGCGAGTATCTGGACAAGGCCGACTTCCCCATACTGGGCATATGCGCCGGGATGCAGTACATCTGCACGCATTTCGGCGGCAAGACCGCACCGGCACCGTTGCCGGAGTTCGGGAAGGCCCATTTGATCGTCGACGACGAGGACGACCTGTTCCTCGGACTGCCAAAGAACTTCACCGTTTGGGAGTCGCACAACGATGAAGTGGTGCGCATGCCCGAGGGATTCAAGATCCTAGCGCATTCGGACAGCTGCCAGGTGGAGGCGATCCGCAAGATCGACCGCCCCATCTA
>CAZCNG010000290.1:0-2188 GCA_964500045.1 uncultured Methanomassiliicoccaceae archaeon | reverse complement strand
TTCTCCCACATGTAGTAGAACAGGTAGGCGGCCACGATCATGGTGATGCCCACGACGAGACCGACGACATAGCGCGGTGACTTGCCCCTCTCAAAGGCCAGGCAACCGGCGGCACCGCATATCGGCACCAATATCAGAAGCAATACTGCGATTAGTCCCTCGCTCATCAGCCCGAACCCCAAAAGAATGATGGCAAGCGGAGGTAATTAAACGCTCCTAGGTGGAATCACTTCCATGGCCAATCCAGCAACCGAGTATGCTGTTCTCTCAAATAATATCATTCATATCAGAATTTATTCAAGGTTCGACCGGCTATTCCTCAAATATATACTTAAAGTAAACATATGAATGATATGTTCACTAATCTTCTAGCTGGAATGTGAGATATATATCTCATAAGTTTATATACATAATAAAGATGAGATATGTCCATTCTTTATAAATAGTGCATACAAGATGAGATATGATAGGGTTCACACCAAGCCGCAAGGAATCGAACATGGCAAGAGAATCGTTGGAAATTAGTGCCATGGATTCGCCGGATCGCAGGATCACCATTGGGCGTCCATCGGCCAGTCAATATCTGGTTCGAGGAGACAAACAGGAGCGAATGCTACGTATACTCCTGAGCAGGACCCAACCTAAAAGGACCTGGTATTCGATTGCCAAGGAGGCGGAATCAAGCTATGGGTCTGCCCATCGGTTCCTGTCGGAGCTTTCGAAGAAAGGGTTCATCGACAAGGCCGGGGTCAGAGATCCATCGAGCCTTTTCAGATACTGGGCTACAAGGAAGGATAAGAGGCTGTTCAGGGAATATCATGTTCAGAATCCAGATGCTGTTCTTAGGGACATGGATATGGACTACCTGTTGACAGGATACTTTGCGGAGGGCCTAGTGGGAGGATATCTCTTCCCAAGATTTCGGGAATTCTATGTTATGGCCAAGAACGCCAAGGAATGGGACTCCACCCTCATGACCAAAGGTGTCGCCGGTCGCGGAAATGTCAAGGTCATATTGGCCGACGATCATGTGTTCTATGAGCGGCAGGAAATCGAAGGTTGGCCGGTGGTCTCGGTCCAACAACTGATCGTCGATCTGATGCGGACAGGGGCCGAGTGCGCGGAGGCTGCCGATCTGCTCATCCGGAGGGAATACATTGACCGAGCAACTGTATGAGAAGATCGAGACAGATACGGCTCTAGGAGCTCTTGAATCACTTTCTGGAAGGTTGCCAGAACCGTTTCTGCTGATGGGTGGATGGGCGGTATATATGACCGTCAATCGCTCGTATCAGCAGGAGCATGGTTTGACCTATTTGGGCTCAAGGGATATCGATGTGGGTTTCCATATCGAACCGAAATGGGATGAAGAGGATCTAAGGAAATGTTCATTTCACAAGGCCATCGAAATCCTAGGTCGGGAAGGGTATGAACGGAGTGGCAGTTTCAGATTCTGCAAGTATCTGAACAGAGACGATGGTCGCGTTCTAACCAGCGAAGAGCAGAAGTTCCTCCCCCCTTACCAGGTCCTGAATCTCTATGTTGACATGATGGTCGACAATATTCACCCACTTCACAAGGCGGTCTTCAAGGTCGATCCGATGGATGAGGGGATAATTGGGATGGTGTCAGCGGATGGTTCGGCCGAACCTCATCGGGTCGGGCAAGCAGATGTCATGATACCTCCTCCACATCACCTTCTGGCCAGCAAGTTAGGTTCGATTCCCCACCGGCAACATGATGATAAGATCATCAAGGATGCGTGCGACATCTATGCTATAATCTGGCATTCTCGCCCTGGATTCAGGGAAATTGTGGCGGAAGCGAGAAAGCTCTACCCCGATCGGTTCAGGCAAGCTAGATCGGTCATTACTCCCCCGATCGCGCGCCGTGCCGCGACCCATCTCGGTGTTGATGAGAAGACCTATCGAGATGTCATCGATCTTCTTAGGTGATGGCCTGCGGGGAACACACCATGCCGGACTTTCCAACGAACTTTCTTCTAGGCAATGTTCTATTGTATGCCTATGCGCACCGAGGCCAGATGGTACACCATGCAGCGCGGTTCGGCATATTGCCAGCTCTGCCCGCAGGTCTGCCTCATCGCGGAAGATCACAAAGGTCGCTGCCAAACGAGGCAGATGCAGGGCGGTCATCTGTGGGCGCTGAACTACGCTCAGCTGTGCGC
>CAZCNG010000289.1:0-2236 GCA_964500045.1 uncultured Methanomassiliicoccaceae archaeon | reverse complement strand
GGCCAAGAAAGAACCCACGGCGGAAGGCGGGCAGAAGACCGCCTCCTACCCCATCGCCGCCGATGTCTTCACCACCCTCCAGCAGACGGTCGTCTTCGATCGCATACCACCAGGCCTGCGGCCCCGGGAACTCTCGCAGGTATCGCGCTACGATGAGTTCGGCTACGGCCGGTGGAGAATAGGAGGGCCGCTGCCGGCGGAGACGAGGATGGACCTCATGCCGCCCGGGTCCCACTCCACGCCTCAAACAAGAAAGGCGCTTCTACTCCGATTCTTCACCATGACCGATATCCACATCACCGATAAGGAGTCCCCTTCGCAGCTGATCTACCTGCAGCAATTGACCGCCAGGGCCGCGCAGATCACTTCCATCTATTCCCCCGTGATGCTCTACACCACGCATGTGCTCGACGCCGCCGTGCAAACGATGAACGCGCTACATAGGCAGACGCCCTTCGACTTCGGCCTGTCGCTCGGTGACACCTGCAACAGCACTCAGTTCAACGAGACGCGCTGGTACATCGACGTCTTGGATGGAAAGGTCATCACCCCCTGCTCGGGCGCCCGCGCCGGCACCGATCACATCGACTATCAAAGACCGTACCAGGCGGCCGGGCTGGACCGGACGATACCGTGGTACCAGGTCCTGGGCAACCATGACCACTTCTGGATCGGCTCGCTGCCGGTGAATGATTTCCTACGCCAATCGTGCGTCAGCGACACGGTCCTGGCCATGGGCGATGTGCTCTCCGACCCGAAGAACGCGGCCCATCCGGATTACTACATGGGCGTATTGGATGGGAACACTCCCAACGGCGATATTGTGGGCGCCGGACCGGCCAGCGACTTCGCCAACCCCCCCAAGATCGCGCCCGACCGGGACCGCCGTTCCCTTTCCCAGAAGGAATGGATAGGCGAATTCTTCAGCACCACCTCGGAACCTATAGGGCACGGTTTCGCTCTGGTGGAACCGGGCCAGGAAGAAGGTTTCGCCTGCTACAGTTTCGTCCCAAGAACGAACGTCCCCATCAAGGTCATAGTACTGGATGATACCCAGAGGGATGACGACGGCTCGATAGCTATCCACGGCCATGGCTTCCTCGACCAGGCCCGCTACGATTGGCTGAAAAGGGAATTGGCGGCCGGGGACGCGGCCGGACAACTGATGATCATCGCCGCGCACATACCGATCGGCGTCATGCCGTCCCGGTCCCAGCTGGAGTGGTGGGAATCGCCTCTGAACGCGGTCACTTTGCCTGAGCTGCTGCTTGAACTGCACAGCCATCCGAACCTGCTCCTGTGGATCGCTGGACATCGCCACTACAACGCCATCAAAGCGTTCCCTTCGCCCGATCCAGTCAACGCCCCAGAGAAGGGTTTCTGGCAGGTCGAGACCTCCTCGCTGCGCGACTTCCCGCAGCAATTGCGGACCTTCGATATCCAGCTCAACGACGATCTCACCGTGTCGGTCCTGGCGGTCAACGTCGACCCGGCGGTCGCGGCGGGAACCCCCGCAGCCATGTCCCGCCGCTACGCCGTGACGGCCCAGCAGATCGTGAACACCGAATCCATCTATCAGAACCCGAGCACGATGCCCGATCCAAGCATCCGGCCGATGCCGACCGGTTCCTACAATGCCGAACTGGTCCTATGCCTCAGCAGGGAAATGCAGGAGAAGATGCGCCAGCACCTTGCGTAGGGCATGGGCGGGCCAGACAATCTTTATCTCCCGCGGCACGAGTGTGACACCATGATCTCTCAACCGCCTTCCCAAAAGCCCGCCAAGATATTATCGATGCTGAGCATCGCGATAACCGGCGTAGGCACGTTCCTGGGCATATTCTTCGCATTCACCGACATGTACCTGGCGGTAAGGATAGTGACCGCCCTGCTGGTGGGGGTGGTCGGCAGCATCGGCTTCCTGCGTCATGCGGTCTGGTGGCATGCAGACCAGGCCCGCCTCGGCTGGCAACAGGATAATCCCCAGTTCCAGTTCGAAGTGGGCTTTGCGAACCTGGCCATGGCGGTTCCAGCTCTTCTCGCCGCTCTACTTTCGTGGGGAATGCTGACCTGCGGGATCCTGCTGCTCACCTTTGGTCTGTACCTGCTCTGCGCCCTGGGCCTGCACGCCAGGACGGCGCTGCACCTGAAGGCGGGAGCGCAGCGTCCGATGATGCGCCTCGTCACCACCGCGATCATCGTCGTGGTCCTGCTGGCCTTCGCGATCATGGCGCTG
>CAZCNG010000288.1:0-2245 GCA_964500045.1 uncultured Methanomassiliicoccaceae archaeon | reverse complement strand
GTCGAATAGAAGCCGCTGGTCAGACCGTAGTCAACGCTGTTCGCTTCCGCGAGCGCTTCGCCGAGGTCATTGTAGCGCAGGAGGCACAGCATGGGCAGGAATAGCTCGTTGCGCACGAGGAAATGATCCGGCGGCAATTCGGCCAACATGGCCGGCCGCATGTAATTGCCGCCCACCTCGCCGCCGGTGAGCACCTTGCCGTCCTTCTTTGCCATTTCGAGATACTTGCGGTAATCGTCGACCGCCTTCTGATGAATGACCGGCCCGGTGAACGCTTCGCGCTTGCGGGGATCCATGACCTTGGCCGTGTTGGCGAACATCAGCATCTTCTGCACGAAGTGATCGTAGACGGAATCGTGCACGTAGACGCGCGAGCAGGCCGAGCACTTCTGCCCGCTGTAGGAGAAGGCGCTTCTGAAGATGCCCTCCGCGGCGTCGTCAACGTCCGCCGACGGCGCCACGATGGCGGCGTTCTTGCCGCCCATCTCCGCTATCACGGGGATGGGCCACCGCCTCACGGAATTTCGTATCAATTGGAAGCCGACGTCGCGCGAGCCTGTGAACACAATTCCGCTGACATCGTCGTGGTGGACGAGATTGTCGCCCACCTCGGCGCCGCTGCCGGTGACGATGTTGAGGACGCCGGGCGGAAGACCGGCCTCGCGATACGCTTTCTCGATGAGGAACGGAGAGAGCGGCGCGGGGGAGGCGGGCTTCACCACCACGGTGTTGCCGGTGATGATGGCGCCCGTGAGCATTCCGGCGCTGATGGCCAAAGGAAAATTGAAGGGGCAGACGACGGCCCAGACGCCGTGGGGGCGCATCACGCTGGTCGACTCTTCGTCGTCATAGGGCGGCTTGAGCGTTTCCACGAAGCCCTCGTAGCGCCTCATCTGAAACGCGTACATGCGGATGAAATCGATCGCCTCGTCGACCTCGGCCACCGCCTCATCGCTGTTCTTGCCGTTGTCCAGAGTGATGGCGGCGGCGAGAAGGAACTTGTCGCGGGACATTATCTCGGCGGCCTTGCGGAACATCATGACGCGGTCCTCCAGGTCGACGCGTGACCAGGTGCGGAAGGCGTCCTTGGCCGCCTTCATGGCCAAGCCGACGTCCTCGGCGCTGCCGCGGGCAAAGGTGCCGACCAGGAGGTCGTCGGCGATCGGCGAATGATTATCGAAATAGCTCTTCGCCTCCACTTCCTTGCCGTTGATGATGTGGTGGAACCTGCGCTTACCGAGGAACTGCTCCTCCGCCTCGGCCAGTGCATCTTCGTACTTGGAATGGAAATCCAGGGAACGCCCCGCCTGCAGCAATCGCTCGTAGGTGTTCTCGTTCTCGAAGCGCGTCATTATGAGAACATATCTGGGCCTCGGTTATTTAGAGATGAGCGGGGACAAGGGCGTGCCTCTTGCCAAGACCATCCTCAGGTTCATGCATGATGGCTTCACGAGAGCGGAGCCACGAGCACTTCGATCTGACGTCAGGTTAGAGATAATACGAATCCCTCGCTCCAGCGCTTCTGCCTTTAGGACCCGACTTCCCAGTAACATGTCGTCATCGGTGACGAACGCGCTGCAGTCGGGATCGACGAAAGCGCAGGCTACGATAATAGAGTCAGCCGGAGTGAGACGGTCGTCCTTCTTCATGAGGTCATTCGCCAACGCGAAAGCCGTGCCATCCTTGCCGAAGCCGCCAATGACGAGACGGCCCCTCAGCATAAGGCGTCGCAGCTCCGCTCCCGCATCCGAGCAATCCCCCACAGATCTGGACTCGGCCATCTTGGCCATCACTTCTCCTACGGCGGCCAAGGACACCTTGAACCTCGCCTCAGGGGAACGATTCAGCAATCTTCTGGAGATATTTCGGTTGTTGATGCTATCGCTGCCATCCACCATGCCCCGCAGCAGAGAGGAATCGATGTGTATCATCGCGGCCATATTTTCTCCTCCGCGAAGTCGTAGGCCGCCTGAACCACCTCGACGGGTTCTTCAACGATCTCGCCGGCGAGCTCGACCGAATCAGATCTATTGATGCCGGCATTGCGGTCCACTACCCCCAGCAAAGTTGCGAGCGAGATCAGGAAATCATCTCCCCTATCGATCGCTTCCTTGACTGTTAACATCCTTTGGTCCTCCACCACCGCTTCCATGCCTACATGACCCCAATCTATCTCCATGAGGTCGCTCTCCAGCTCAGGGCAGAATGGCCCCAGGATGAAGAGGCCGAAGGGGTAGGCCTGCGC
>CAZCNG010000287.1:0-2257 GCA_964500045.1 uncultured Methanomassiliicoccaceae archaeon | reverse complement strand
TGCCGCCCTTTGCGTCGCGCGTAAGTATTCCCCTGAAGCTGCGCCCGTCCGGCCGGATGCCCGAAACGATGCCGACATTGCCCATCTTCCCCGTCACGATCTCGCGGAAACCCTTCCTCGTGAGATCTTCGGCCCACTCCTCCAATGAAGGCATACTTTGAACATTCGTCTACGCCCTATTTAAACGGTTGCGAAAAGGAACGTTGTACCTATTAAGGGAACAGACATATGCGCAAAGAATCCTGACCGTCTTGAACATTCTAAACGTCAGGATTATTATAAGGTATAACTTACTCGATGAAGCCGCAAGGCATTAGCAGGGAGTGAATTCGCGTGCAAGTGATAGAAAACGCTAGGTCCACTAGTGGAACCAAGACGCGCGTAAGCGACGTCAATCCAACCAGTGGCATGTGTCCATTGTGCATTGAGGAATGTGGAGTGCTCTGCGAGGTCGGCAAGTCGGCCTTCCGTGGACGCGAGGTGCTGTACCCGTCCCCCGAATACTTCGGAACGAGCACTGCCTCGTCCAACAAGGATTTCCAGCTGGACTGGTCCCATTTCCAGATCCTCGCCGAATTGATCGGCGCCTATGGGATCGAGCCGACCTCGGACAAGGCCTTCTTCGAGAACGCCGACATCACCACCCAGGTCGCCACCAGATCGAAGAAACCGATCAACATGAAGCTGCCCCTGGTCATCGCTGGTCTCGGCTCCACCGCCGTGGCCAAGAGGAACTGGGAGTCGCTCGCCAAGGGTGCCGCCATGAGCGGCATCATCGAGGTCGTCGGCGAGAACGTCTGCGGCATGGACCACGACGCCACCTACGCCAATGGTAAGATCGTCAGGTCCCCCGACATGGAATTCCGCATCAGCTCCTACCGCGAGCTGTGGGACGGCAAGAACGGCAACATCGCCGTACAGACGAACGTCGAGGATTCGAGGGGCAACCTCGAGGACTACGCCGTGAGCAAGCTCGAGGTCGACATCCTGGAAAGGAAGTGGGGCCAGGGAGCAAAGGCCATCGGCGGCGAAGTGCGCCTCGACTCGCTGGAGCGGGCGTTGGAATTGAAGAAGAGGGGCTACCACGTGCTGCCCGACCCGGAGGACAAGGGCGTCCAGGCCGCCTTCAAGGCCGGAGCGTTCAAGACCTTCGAGAGGCACAGCCGCGTCGGTTTCCCGCACCACAAGGACTTCGTTGAGGATATCGAGAACATGAGGTCGAAGGGATTCAAGTACGTCTTCCTGAAGACCGGTGCGTACCGGCCAGAGATCGTGGCGTTCACCATGAAGGCCGCCAGCGATGCCCGGATCGATATGCTCACCTTCGATGGAGCAGGCGGCGGTACTGGCATGTCCCCCGTCCCGATGATGAACGAGATGTCCACGCCGACCGTGCACCTGCAGGCGCAGGTCATGGCGTGCGCTGCCATCCTCAAGAAGCAGGGACGCTTCATTCCGGACATCATCATGGCCGGCGGATTCGTCAACGAGACGCAGATGTACAAGTCCATCGCCATGAGCAACCTCGGCGACGGACCGCTGGTGAAGGGTATCGCCATGGCGCGCGCCCCTATCCTGGCGGCCATGAAGTCGACGTACTTCGCGCGGCTGGCGGAGCAGGGCAAACTGCCCAAGAGCTTCGTCGAGCAGTACGGCGACGACCCCAAGAACTTCTTCATGCTCTCCTCCGAGGTCAGCAAGCTGTACCCGAAGAAGGATCTGGGGAAGGACATCCCGTGGGGCGCCCTCGGCATGTACACCTACTTCCACGACCGCATCGGCGTCGGTCTGAAGCAGATGATGGCCGGCTCCAGGAAGTTCAAACTGGAGTGCATCGACAGAGAGGACATCGCTTCCCTGTCGCCCTACGCCAGGCAGGTAACTGGCATCGAGACCCTCGATGAGATGGCTCTCCGTGTCATGCCTGGCATCCTCGAGCACTTCGATTGAAGCGACGCTCGAACCCGGCAAACCGCTCAAACCCCTTAATCTCATTTTTCTCCGCGTGGTGGTAAGATATAAGATGGTGTGAGCCTGTTGAAGGACAACTCCGCCGACCTGTCGTCGGGGTTGCTTCACTGAGGAGGAGAAGCAGGGAAGGGTTTCGGCCGCCGATTATGGGGATGGCGCTCCAAACCCCTTCAAACCCTTTCCATCTCCCATTCTCACCCCGCCTCCTTGTCGATCCCCATGGCAAAGGATGGCTCTCTTTGAGATAGAGTGGGTAAGCTTATCGCTTCCCCACTCCCTTTACGAA
>CAZCNG010000286.1:0-2257 GCA_964500045.1 uncultured Methanomassiliicoccaceae archaeon | reverse complement strand
ATTGGCAGGAGAACGAGTGGGAGAAGAAGATGGGCATGGAGCTGGAAACGGAGGACTTCCGCAGGATGTACTCCAAGATGTTCGACGGATATTCCCGCTCGCTGTACATTCATACGATCGGGGACCGTGAATGTTTCGAGAAGAAGGCGAAGAAATTCGCTGACGAACTTTCCTTGAGCTACGAGACCAGGGACGGAACATTGATTGTGATACAAGAAGCGATTAAGCAGGTGAAGGAATTGGCCGCCCAGAAGATAACCGAACGAGTAGCAGATCCGTACGGAGAGCAAGCATCCCAGAATGGAGACCCGCTCTGATGTCCCTGCCATCGCCCCGCCCAGCAGACCTAGGAACGTATCTTATGAGGATAAGCAAGGAAACAGGATCGGTGGAATAATGGAAGACCCCTATGGATCGATAGACCGATTGGCACTCAATGTGATGGCCGATCTGAAGAAGCTCCAGCCGGAGGTCTTTGCGGAATACCGGGGATCGCCCAATGATCCCTGGTTGGATGAGACCAAGAAGCAGATTGCATTCCTCTTCGACGCGGCCACCATCGACTCGGCGCCAATGTTCATCAACTACATCGCTTGGGCCAAGATCATTCTGGTGCATGCCCACCTGCCCCCTGAGATCTTCCGCGAGAAGCTGGAGATAATGCGCCAGCATTGCAAGGCAGAATTGAGCGGGTTGTTCGCCGAGAAGGTGGACCACATCCTCGCGCTGACGCTACAGAAATATCCAGGAATGCCGGAGATGGAGCCGCCCTTCATCGATCGCAGCCAGGAGACGGGCAGGATCGCGGAGAAATATCTAGAAGAGGTCCTGGGCGGGGAGCGGCGTGCGGCGCAGGAGACCATTCGGAAGGCCATCGCGGATGGCATTCAACCGAAGGATATCTACATCAACATCATCCAACGTGCTCAGTACGAAGTGGGCAGGCTATGGCAGCTGGGCCAGATCAGCGTGGCGCAGGAGCACTACGCAACGGAGTTCGCGCACCAGATGCTATCCCAATTGAGCCTCAGTATGACCTGCCACCCCTTCAAGAAGGGGTCGCTGGTCGTCACCTGCGTCGGCAACGAGATGCATGGATTGGGGTCTAGGATGGTCTCCGACTTCCTGGAAATGGACGGCTGGGACGTCATCTATCTCGGCGCCAACACCCCTCATGTGGATGTTGTCCTATTTCTAAAGGAGAGAAAGGCCAGGGCATTGCTAGTATCCGCCACCATGGGCTACAATGTCAAGCGGGTCAAGATGCTCATCCGGCACATCCGGGCCGAACCGGACCTGGCCAACGTGAAGATCCTGGTCGGAGGCTGGGCCTTCAACAATGTGGATGGGCTGTGGAACGCCATAGGGGCAGATGGTTTCGCCAAGGATGCGGACGGCGCGGTCAAGGTGGTCAACGATCTGCTGAAGTGAACCAATTCAAGCCGAGATGATGTGAGCCGCAAGTATGTTCCCGAGAGGGGAGCGGCAAGGAGAGCCGTCAGCTGGACAGCTTCTTGGCGGAGGGATTCTTCCTCGACTTGGAGCGGTTCTCCTTCACTCGGAACACCACGATCTTCCTTACGAGGTCGAGGGGGATCGGCCCATCGATGGGAAATTGAATGGACCCTTTGGCGTGAGCGTAGGGCGATAGCTCCTCCTCGAAATTGGCGATGCCGGAAGCGCCAGGGTAGAATCCGATATGGTGCTTGAAGGCGGCAAAGTGGACCAGATTGCCGTTCAACTTGAAGGTGGGCATCTGGTAGCTGATGGCCTCTTCCACCTCGGGGGCCGCCTCGATGATGACGCCTCTCAGTTCTTCAAGGATCGAGCGCACTTCTTCCGGAAACAGCGCGACGTATTCGTCGATGTCATTGAAGTGGTTCGTTCGCGCAACCGCCATAGGGCATCCAAAGGTCGAACCGACATAGATCTATGATGACATGCGAGATCTCGATCTGCGAAGCTGGATAGCCTGCGAGGATATGGAGATCGGGGGCGTCGCATCCGAGGATCTCCTGCCTGCAAAGGATATCCTTCCGATGCGCAAGAACCATAACCCATCACACCCAAGTTCAATCAGGTGGTGTGATGTCTGAATACATAGTTCTCTCCCGCCTTACGGCCGAGGGCCGGAAGACGCTGAAGACCAAGCCAGAAAGGTTGAAAGAGGTCATCAACCCACGGATGGATCCGCGGGCTTGTCGTTCCAGCTTCATGCGGAACCTTCCGCAGGACGGACGACCATAGGCTGGATGAT
>CAZCNG010000285.1:0-2263 GCA_964500045.1 uncultured Methanomassiliicoccaceae archaeon | reverse complement strand
TCCAAAGATCGCTTCGGTCCACGCTTCAATCACTCACCTCCTTTCCCGCGCAGGAACATGATGGAGGATCGATTCTTCTTTTCGATATTTATGATTCTACAACAGATGTAGCATTCTAGCGCCAATTTGCTCCTCGTCCGGACCCATGGATCAGATGATGTGGTTCCGTTGTTTCCCGTTGCCATTGGATCAAGAGAGAAGCGTGGTGACATGACCGCTTCAATTGCATGTACACTGCAATGGGGCCGGGGAGGAATAGAGGAAGGGCAGTCACCTGTCCCGACCCAGGCCAAAGGAATTAAATCCCGATTCCCATTGGCAATCGATATCAATATGGTTGAGAGCACCAAGCGGGTCAACACCGTCGCGCTATCGGCGGGCGTCCTGATCGTGGCACTGGCAGTGAGCTTGCTGGCTGCCTATCTTCTGAACAACTGGTGGTATTTCATACCATTCATGATGCTCATCTACGGCGGCTGGACCGTTGTGGTGGGCGCCACGAACATCAACAAGGACATCTCCAAGTTTGCCCGGGCAGATATGGTCTACAATCTGTTCCTAGGCATCATCCTGATGGCGTTCGGCGTGGCCTGGATGCTGTATCTCATCTACCCGGACCAGTTCGTTCCCATCCTGCTCGTGTTCATGATCGTCATAGGCGTGGCGATCGTCATTGCCAATGTGGTGAGGGCGAAGAAGAAGGCCTGAGCAAAGCTCAGAGCGCTTCGCCGACGCGGCCGACGACGAAGGCCCGCTCCATCGTAGAGAGGAAGTAGCCCAGACGAGGCCCCTGCTTCTTCCCGATGAGGATCTTGTAGAGCGACTGGAAGGCAACTTTGGCGGGGATGCCCATGCTTGTGGCCGTGCCGTGCACTGCCTCGTGCAGCGCTGTCGCGCTCCACTCGACCTCCGTCAGCACCGGCAAGATGGCGGCCAGGAAGCGCTTCTCATCCTCGCCCAGTTCTACCTCCGGCATCGTGGCGGCGATGCAGAACTTAACCTCATCGGGAGCGAAGTTGTCCAGCCAGTGGCGGACGCAGGCGCAGCGCTGCTCGATCACGACGCGGTCCTCGATGTCGATGTTCACGAGGTTCTCCGTCCTCTTGATCATCGCTAGTACGCCGTCGAGGTTCGAGGCGGTCTGCACGATGTGGACAAGGTGACGATAGGGCACCTGCAGCGGCTTCTTCGGCCGGGTGCATTCCGGCTGCGCCAGCTCGTACGCCCGCAGCAGGTCCTTCTCCTTTTCGTCAGCTCCGCCCCCGTAGTAGAGGGCTTCGATCTTGTCGTACTCGTCCACCGTGTCGAGGATGCCCAGACCCGGATCGTAGTCGATGTGACGGTCCGGGGAGTAGCGCATGACGCTGAAGGCCAGCACCGGTGCCGGGGTTATGGCCAAAGCATCAGTTCCGGTCACTACGTTACCGGTCGACTTGTGCATTTGGCCCTTTCCCTTGAACTGGATGAATTCGTACGGTACGGGGAAGGGTGGCTCGATTCCAAATATCTCGCGCGCCAGGCGAACACCGGAATCATAGGATCCGCCGGCCGCGGCGTGGTCCTTGCCGAACGGTTCGCAGGTTACTCCGAATATCTTCCACTTGGCAGCCCATTCCACCCTCCAGGGCAGCTTGCCCTCACCCTTGCGGATGTCGGCCTTGCCTTCGTGGCCGCAATGGCAATTGTAGTGGACATAGGGGTACTCGTATCCAGTGATCTTATCGGTGAAGTGTCCGCAGGCGGAGCAGAGCGGGCTGTAAGGATAGAATCCAGCTGGAACGTCGCGGCCGGTGACCTCCTTCAGGATGGCGGAGATCCTCTCTCTTTCGCGGATGGCGAGGTCCGTTACCTCGGTGAAGCCGCCCTCCTTGTACACCTTGGCGGTGTGATATACCTCGGGACGGACGCCCATATCGGCGATGGCGTCCAGGAATGGCTGGATGAAATGGTGACCGTAACTTTCATGGCATCCGTCACCGGGACAGGGGATCTGGCACAGCGGGCGACCGATCTCCTTCTCGTAGCACTCGGGCAGGAATGGATACCTCTTGCGGAGCGGATCGTAGTCGTCCACCAGGTAGATCAGCTTGACGTCCGCATTCATGTCGAGGAGGGATTTGTACACCGCCTTGGCGGTGATCGCCTCACGCAGGCTGCCCACATGGATGTGCCCAGAAGGACTGATGCCGGTGGAAATAAGGTGCTTGCTCCCCTTGGACATGATGTCCCTGGCGATAACGTCCGCCCAGTGCATGGTAATCGG
>CAZCNG010000284.1:0-2286 GCA_964500045.1 uncultured Methanomassiliicoccaceae archaeon | reverse complement strand
ACCACGGCCAGGCGGTTCGCCTGGCAGAGGACGCCGGACAGGTCGTGGGAGACGGTCATGACAGTGACCTCGGTCTCCTTGCGCAATCGGTTGATCAGCTGAATGAACGTATCCTGGATGCAGATGTCCAGACCTGCCGTCGCCTCATCCAAGAGGATGATCTCGGGTTTGCGCACCAAGGCCTTGGCGAGGAAGATGCGCTGTTTCTGCCCACCGGAGAGATGGCTGATCTGCCGGTCCGCAAAGGGCAAGAGCCCCACCAGTTCCATGGAGTGCTCCACGGCCGCCTTCTCCTCCTTGGATACGCGTCGCCCGAGGCGCGCCCGCTGCATGCATCCTAACGTGACGATCTCCCGCACCGTGGCCGGGAAGATCGGATCGAACTGGATCGCATTCTGGGACACGTAGCCAATCCGATCAAAGCCTTTGAAGCGCGCCAGGTCCTCTCCGAAGAGTTTGACCTTACCAGCACTGAGCGGCACGCTGCCAATGATCGCCTTGAGGAGCGTGCTCTTGCCTCCACCGTTCGGTCCGACCACACCGACGACGTCGCCCTTGTCTACCTTCAGCGACACGTCGTCCAAGGCCATCATGTCGCCGTAGCGCACGGTGACCCCTTCGACCTCGATCACCGGAGAACTCATTCGGGCACCTCCAAACCCACGCGCAAAGAGACCAGGTTGGCGTACATGATCTGGAAGTAGTCCATGTCTGCATGTGCTCCAGCACGACCATGCACGCCGTCCAGCACCAGCACGCCAGAGCCGGTCTCGAGAGCTATGGTCTGCATCACAGCATCGGAGAAGACCGGTTCCGAATAGACATAGTGAAGGCCGAGTAGATTCACCTGATCGGTGAGTTCGATCAATGCCTGGATGCTCGGCTGGTTCTCTCCAGAGATGCCCACCGCCGCATAGGCCTCAAAGCCGTAGCGGGTGGCCATATAATCGAAGCCTTCGTGCGTGGTCACGATGGCGTTCTTGGTACGGTCCTGCAGCCCGACCTCGAACGCGGTATTCAAGTCTGCCAGCCGCGCGGTGAGATTGGCGGCGTTGGCCAGGTAATAGGCGCTGTTGCCCGGGTCGGCCCAGGCCATGCCCGCGGCGATGGTGGAGACCTGGACCTGCGCTGAGACCGGGTCCAGCCAGAAATGCGGGTCACGGCCAGACATGTTTTCGGCCAGATACTCGCTGGTGTCGATCTGCATCAGATCCGCCGGCGCCTGGGCCACGATGGAAGATATCCAAGGCTCGAAGCCAGCGCCATTGTAGACAATGATGTCCGACCGGGCAACGCGGACTATGTCGGAGGGACGGGGGTCGAAGGAATGCGGTTCGATATTGTCGGGAATTATCATGGAGACGTGCGCCCGCCCGCCGCCGATCTCGTTCGAGAAGTAGTAAAGAGGATAGAAGGTTGCTACTACCTGGAGGCGGTCATCAGTGGCCGTGACGGCACTTGGCGCCATGGCTACCAGTGCACTTCCCCCTAGCAGGGTGGCCGCAATAACGATGGAAAGCAGTGCTCCGGTCCTCATATCTAGATGAGCATTATTTATTACATATACAAATGTATGTTATTAACTTTGATGGGTATTGATTATATATTCTTAATAACCTGTGCTCCACCGAGCACATGGCCATCATCAGCATCTCCCTCAACGAGCAGAACCTCGAGGACCTGGACCAGATCCAGAAGGAGCTGGGCTTCTCCGGTCGCTCGGAAGCGGTGCGCACGGCGCTGCGCATGCTGGTCGCAGAACGCAACGAGCGCAAGCGTCTCGTCGGTCATGTGGAGGGAGTGCTCGTCATCGTCAACGAGATGCACCAGAGCGAGGGCATCGATGAGATCTATCACGAACACCAGGAACTCATTCGCACCCACATTCACGATCATACCGGGAAGGATACCTGCATGAACGTGCTCATCATGGGCGGTGAGGCCGAGGAGCTGAACTCCGTGCTGGACCAGCTCGAGAAGATGGACGGCGTGCGCTACATGAAATTCATACGGTCCTAATCCTTAAGGATCGGCAGGCCGGCGTTCCTCCAGCCGTTGAACCCGCCCATCAGATTGCTGACGTTGTCGAAACCCTTGCGCTTCATTATGCTGCAGGCCATGTTGCCGCGGTAGCCGGAAGAGCAGAAGGGGACGTACTGCAGGGACAGGTCCATGTCGTCGAGCACCTCGTCCAGCTCCCCGATGTGGATCTCCTGGGCTCCGGCAATGAAACCCGAATGCTTCTCGCGGTGGTCCCGGACGTCTATCATCATGGCTCCATCCTCC
>CAZCNG010000283.1:1538-2293 GCA_964500045.1 uncultured Methanomassiliicoccaceae archaeon | reverse complement strand
ATCGCTCTATTAATCATTAATTGGGATGGATAGAAATCCCTCCAGCCGGGACTATTTGAACGACCGACTGGAAGGAGGGACGTTGCCGCAGATAGGCAATGATCGCCTAGCTAAACGCAAAGGTTTTTTAGACCGCTGCATGGTGAAGGAGATTGACATGGGCTGGAAAGAAGACCTGCAGGTGGTCATGGAGCGGGACCCCGCTCCGAAGACCCGATTGGAGGCGGCGCTGTTCAGCCCAGGCTTCCATGCGCTCATCGCCCACCGCATCGCGCACCGGCAATACCAGCGCGGCAACTTCACCCTCGCTCGCGGTATCAGCTATTGGGCCCGGGTGCTGACCGGCTGCGATATTCACCCTGGCGCCACGATCGGCGAGGGCTTCTTCATCGACCACGCCATCGGCGTCGTAATCGGAGAGACGGCCATCATAGGGGACAACGTGTCCATCTACCAGGGCGTCACCCTCGGCGGGGTCAGCTCCGTCGGCAAGCGGCATCCCACCATCGGCGACTGCGTCACCATCGGCACAGGAGCCACCATATTGGGCAATATCAAGATCGGCGACCACGTCAAGGTGGGCGCCGGTTCGGTCGTCGTCAAGGAGGTCCCGCCACATTCGACCGTCGTCGGCATTCCTGGCAAGGTCGTCAGGAGGGAAGGTGTCGACATCAAGGTCGATCTGCGTCACGATGACCTGCCCGACCCGCTGCGCGACACGCTGGCCGAGCTCACGGACAACATCCACCGCCTCG
>CAZCNG010000283.1:0-1438 GCA_964500045.1 uncultured Methanomassiliicoccaceae archaeon | reverse complement strand
AGATCGAGGAGATGCTGTCCGGCGCCCGCATCGAGGTGGACGACACCAAGAAGAACCCCATGGACTTCGCGCTGTGGAAGGCCGTCAAGGAGGGAGAGATCTTCTGGGAGAGTCCCTGGGGCAAGGGAAGGCCGCCACCATAGGCAACGGTTTCTTCATCGACCATGCCATCGGCGTGATCATCGGCGAGACCGCCATCATCGGCGATGACGTCTCCATCTATCAGGGGGTCACCCTCGGAGGAGTGAGCTCGGTCGGCAAGCGCCATCCCACCATCGGCGATTGCGTCACCATCGGCACAGGAGCAACCATCCTGGGCAACATCAACATCGGCGACCACGTCAAGGTGGGTGCCGGCTCGGTCGTCGTCAAGGACGTGCCGCCGCATTCGACCGTCGTCGGCATTCCTGGCAAGGTGGTCAAGAGAGAAGGCGTGGATATCAAGATCGACCTGCGCCATGATGACCTCCCCGACCCGCTGCGCGACACGCTGGCCGAGCTCACGGACAACATCCACCGCCTCGAACATCGCATCTCTGAACTGGAGAGCGAGTTGAAAAAGCATAAATGAGATAAAGGTATAGGCCACGCGGGGCAGAATTATGGTGCTGGAGATATACAACACGCTCTCTGGGGAAAGGGAGGAGTTCAAGCCTATCCAGGACAAGCGCGTGCGTATGTATGTCTGCGGGGTGACCGTGTATGACGATATACACATGGGACACGCCCGCTCCATCATCGTCTTCGACATGATCGCCCGCTACCTGCGCTATCGCGGCTATGCGGTCACGCATCTCACTAACTTCACCGATGTGGACGACAAGATCATCAACCGCGCAGCGGAGATGGGCATACCTCCGCTCGAACTGAGCAAGATGTACATCGACCACTACTTCGAAGACATCGAATTCCTCGGAGTGCGCAAGGCGGACATCTACCCCAAAGCGAGCGAGTCCATCGAAGACATCATCAAGATGGTACAGTCGATGGTCGACAAGGACCTCGCCTACGCCACCGACGACGGCGTCTATTTCGACACCTCCAAGGTCGAGGATTACGGGAAGCTGTCCGGCAACAAGATCGAGGAGATGCTGTCCGGCGCCCGCATCGAGGTGGACGACACCAAGAAGAATCCCATGGACTTCGCCCTGTGGAAAGCAGCCAAGGAGGGCGAGATCCGCTGGGACAGTCCCTGGGGACCGGGCCGACCAGGCTGGCATATCGAGTGCAGCGCCATGATCTACCGCTACCTGGGAGAGACGATCGATATCCACGGCGGCGGCAACGACCTCATCTTCCCGCACCATGAGAACGAGATACTGCAGTCCGAGTCCGTGACCGGCCATCCGCTGGCGAACTACTGGCTGCACAACGGCATGCTGCAGGTGCAGGACAACAAGATGTCCAAGTCGCTCAAGAACTTCTTCACCGTGCGCAA
>CAZCNG010000282.1:0-2310 GCA_964500045.1 uncultured Methanomassiliicoccaceae archaeon | reverse complement strand
TACATCTCCGAGGTCAGCATCTTCGCCGTCGCGATGATGTCGCTCGCCAACGGCTTCGATCCCGCTCAACCGATCACCTTCGCGGTGTTCGGCGGACTGGCGATGGCACTTATTGTTGTCATGGCCTTCAATGACCGCTACAAGCCCATCCTGAACGCCCGGGACAAGAGATATTTCTCCACGGCGCACGACGATACCAAGGCCAAGGTGCTCAAGGCGGTCGAGACCAGCAGTATGAAGTTCACCGTGGGCGCCGGTGCAGGATATCGCCTGCATCTGCATGAACATGACATCTTCGTCAGCGTTAACCAGGTGGGCGGCGCCTCGGAAGTCCTCGTCGAGAGGGGCAAGAAGGCCATCGAGGACGACGTCCTGCGCCTGGAAGAAGCCATCTGCTGTTGATCAGAGCCCTCGGGACTCCCCTCGGCCGATGGCCGTCGCGATGAGGTGGGCCATGCGCACTGGCTCGGGCACTCCGCCCCGCACGATCGCCATGCGCACGATCTCCTCAGCCTCCCGTTGCGAGCATCCTGCGCAGGAGATCCATGAAGAAGCCTCGGGCAGGGCGATGTGCAGCGGGGTCGCCTGCTTGACCAAATTCAACTTATTCTCCCAGTCAAGATGATGCTTGCGCAGCGCCGATTCCATGGACGCGAGATCAGGCTCGTCGCGCGTGATCGTGATGACCGGCGCGCCTATGGCTTCGGCGAGCTCGTGGATGTCGACGACGTTGAATCCACCCAGGGCGATCCCGTCGAGCATTATCGCCCTCACCTGTTCGCGGTAGCGGGACCGGTCCATCATGGCTATGATCACGGCAGTGGCATCGGTGCCGTCGATCTCACACCGTGATGTCATGACCGCCTCCAGATAGCAGGGCGGTCGCACCAGAGCGCCGACGATGGTGACGGTCTTCTCGTCAAAGGTATGGGGCGCGTCGTCGATGCCGAGGATGCGCCCACCCGATTTCATCTACATCAATCCCAGGTGGCCGGTCACCTTGTCCACCTCATACTCCTGTCCCGGTCCGATACCTAGGCAGGTGACCGTGTTGGGCGGCAGCTCGGTGCGTCCGGCGTCGGTGATCAGGCAGTTGACCAGGCCGGCGGCGTCGGCCGCCATGCGCAATTCCTGCAGCTCCGCCAGATCGACCACCTTGACCACCACCTTCCTCTGACCCTCCTCATACCAGTGGTCAAAAATGCGGGGAACCTTCTTCTTGGCGGCAAAGGCACAGCTGACAGCGGCGTGGGCGACCTGGGCTGCCATCTTGCCGGGGGAGAGTTTGATGTCCTTGCGGACCGCGATGACCATCTTGTATTCCATCGTCACACCTAACTGGGGAAAGTCGCTTGCCTATTGAAGGATTTGACTCATACATGTCAATTATGACGGCCGTGGCACGATATTCAAGGGGCTCGTTCAGATGATGTGGGATACTGCATGATTGCCAGCGTGGAACGAGACAAGGGCAGAGAACGTTCCGCCGGAGAAATGAATCGCTCCCATCAGATCCTACCGAAGGCCAACGGGAAGGATTGAGCTAGATCCCGCCGCTGCTTCTCAGTGAGCTTCGCCAGCTGCTCCTCGGTGAATTGAAAGCAGACCTCCGCGGAGCATATCGGGCAGGGGAACTTGCGCCCCTCCTTGCATGCGTCCAGGGGAACGGTGATCTTGTTGCCGCATTTAGGGCAATCGAGCAGAAAGCCTTCCTCGAACATACACCCCCATTCCCAGCGGGGTCTATATCAGATTTTCCCGCAGCGAATCGGAGAGGTTTATTAAGGGCACCTCCTTGCCTTCAATCATGCTAGAGATCCAACGCCGCGACGGAATGGCGCGCATCTGCACGCTGGAGACGCCGCACGGCACCATCGAGACTCCTGCCCTCCTGCCGGTCATCAACCCCCGCCTCCTGACCATCACACCTAGGCAGTTGAAGGAGGAGTTCGGTTTCCAGGCGCTCATCACTAATTCCTACATCATACGCAATGACGCCAAATTGAAGGAGAAAGCGCTCTCCCAGGGATTGCACGAGCTGCTCGACTTCGACGGCGTCGTCATGACCGACTCCGGCACCTTCCAATCGCACATGTATGGCGAGGTCGAGGTCGTGAACGCGGACATCGTCGATTTCCAGAGGGACATCGGCAGCGACATCGGCACCGTGCTGGACATATTCACCGAGCCGGAATGGACCAAGGAGCGCACCGCCGAGGCGGTGCGGGTAACGCTGGAAAGGACGAGGGAGGCCGCGGCACGCAAGGGCAAGATGATGCTCGCCGGCGTCGTGCAGGGATCCATCTATCC
>CAZCNG010000281.1:0-2324 GCA_964500045.1 uncultured Methanomassiliicoccaceae archaeon | reverse complement strand
CGTGGTCATCACGGCCGAAGAGGCGGTGGCGCTGGTGCGCAAGGAAGGGGTCGCCCAGGCGGCCAAGGAGGTAGATGTCGTCACCACCGGTACCTTCGGCGCGATGTGCTCCTCGGGGGCGTTCCTCAATTTCGGTCACGCGGAGCCGCCCATCAAGATGAAGAACATCACCTTGAACGGCGTGCCAGCGTATGACGGTCTAGCGGCGGTGGACGCCTACATCGGCGCCACCGCGCTGCGATCGGACGGCAAGATGGACTACGGGGGAGCGCATGTCATCGAAGACCTCGTCGCGGGAAAGGCGGTCAAGCTGAAGGCGAACTCCTATGGCACGGATTGCTATCCGCGCAGGGAGATCGAGACCTACGTTTCGCTCCGCACGCTCAACCAAGCCTACCTTTACAATCCACGCAACTGCTATCAGAACTACGCGGCGGCGACGAACGCCTCCGATAAGACGCTGTTCACCTACATGGGCAAACTGCTCCCTAATTTCAAGAACGTCACCTATTCGAGTGCGGGTCAGTTATCACCGCTCCTGAAGGATCCGGAACTCCGCAGCATCGGCATCGGAACGCGCATCTTCATCGGTGGCGCGCAAGGCTACGTTTCCTGGGAAGGCACCCAGTACAAGACCAACGTTCCGATGAAAGAGGGCGTGCCGACCGCGTCCGCCCGCACCCTAGCGGTCACCGGCGACCTCCGCTCCATGTCCCCCGAGTTCGTTCGCGCGCTGTCGTTCCACAAGTATGGCACCTCGCTCGGGCTGGGCATCGGCATTCCCATTCCGATCCTCGATGAGAAGATGATGCTGCACGCCTCGCTGGGCGATGACCAGTTGTTCGCCCCCATCCTCGACTACAGCATCGAGACGAGGAACAAGCGGCCCCTGAAGGAGATCTCCTACGCGGAACTGAGGAGCGGCCAGATCAACTTCCAGGGCAAGAAGGTGCGCACTTCCGGCCTGTCCTCCTATCCCAAGGCACGACAGGTGGCGGAACTGCTCAAGAAATGGATCCAAGAAAAGGAGTTTCTCCTCACCCAGCCGCTACAGATGCTGCCAACGGAAAGGGCCGTGAAACCACTCGACGTACGCACCGAAGGGGAGGCGTGAAGATGTCCAAGAACCGCTATCTGCTCACCTTCTCTCCCGATCTGGTGGACGAGCCGATCACCTATCGGCTGGTGCGTGACTTCGACCTCATGATCAACATCCTGCGCGCGGAGATCGACGACCGGGGCGGCCGTCTGCTCATCGCCTTCGAAGGCGACGCGCAACAGATCAAGGGCGCCGTGAAGTACCTCAGCGATAACAAGGTCGTCATCCAGGAGCTCAACGAATTCGTGCTCAAGGATGTGAAGCGCTGCACCGACTGCGGCATGTGCGTCTCCATCTGTCCCGCGCACGCCTTCGAGGTGGACGGCAAGACGTGGAAGGTCCTCTTCCACGGCGACCGCTGCATCGCCTGCGGCATGTGCATCGAAGCATGCCCGCCCGGCGCGATGAAGCTGGGCACATGATCTCGCGCCGTCACTTCGAAATGGGGCAGACCGCGGCCACGGTCCTCTGCGAAGAGAGGTATTACGAGGCGGCCGCGACCGGCATGGCCGAGGCGCGCCAGATCATCGAGGCTCATATTCTCCAGGACCCAGTTTTCGCCATGACCCTAGAGCCCCATGAGGTGGCGGCCGAGGCGGCCCCATTAGTGAGGAACATGGCCGCGGCCGCAGGCCGCGCTGGCGTGGGTCCCATGGCGGCCGTGGCCGGCGCGGTCTCCCAGGCGGGCGTGGCAGCCGTGGAGAGGGCGGGTGGAGAATATTGCGTCATCGACAACGGCGGCGACCTCTGCCTTCTGCTCGACCGAGAGCAGTTGGTCGGCCTGTACTGCGGCGACGAGCGGTTCTCTCACCTGGCCTTCCGCTGTCCGCCTCGCGGTCGCTTCGGCATGTGCACCTCATCGGGCACCGTCGGTCCGTCCATCTCCTTTGGAGTGGCGGACGCCGCCATCGTAGTGGCGGAAGACGCCTGCCTGGCGGACGCCTGCGCCACGCGCCTGGGCAATGAGGTCACGGACACGCAGGAGGCGACGCTGCGCCGGGCGGTGCAGATAGTCGCCGCCATCAAGGGGGTGGAGGGTTGCATGGCCATCGCCGGCGGTCGCATCGCGATCAAAGGGCAACTGCCCGAATTCGTGGAAGCTCCCCCTTCGCTCGACAAAGTGTCGAGGTCCCGGCTGCAAGGCCAGAAAATGTCTGGATTCTTATAGCCCAAAGGAGTAGGGATTAAGTAGGGATTACCTAATCTCGACAAACACCCAAGGTGA
>CAZCNG010000280.1:0-2348 GCA_964500045.1 uncultured Methanomassiliicoccaceae archaeon | reverse complement strand
GACTTCTTCTTGGCCAGAACCTGCGCCTGCATCCTGCGCCGCTCCTTGTCGACCACTGCCTCCTTTTCTGCCGGGCTTAACAGCTCCCCCCCCTCGGCGATCTGCTGCTGCCGGATGCCATTCTCGATAAAGATGGTGCGGCAGACCGCCTTGCGCTTCCGTGCCATGTCCAGGCTGGAGACGATATCGCGATTGGTCCTCATGTCCCGGTCAACTCCTGCGGTTCCGGCCGCGCACATCTGGCGAGAACGGCTCGATCTCTGATGCCATCACCGGCCATCGTCGATCCCCTCGCTTTTCAATATTTCCGTGATCGTCGTGATCGCGTCCGTGCGGCCGTCCTTGCCTTTGCCCACCTTAGGCTTGAGAACGTCCATGCAGATCTGGGAAAGATCCCCGGGCTCGGAACGGTTGACCACCTTGGCGATGACGATGGCCGACCTTATGGTGGGGGTGAACTCACACAGGCCAGAATCACGCAGTCTGCGCACGATGCGCACGATGGTCCTGGCCATTTTCGGGTCGACGCTCGATTTGGCCTGGATGATCTCGCATTCCGAGTCCTCACCATAGTAACCTAGCTCCAAGGTGATCATGCGGTCCAGCAACGCATCCTGGCTGCGGAACACGCCTGCATACTCTTCTGGGTTGCTGGTGAATATCGCTGAGAACTCCGGGTGCACCTTGATGTAGGTCATGCCGGAATTGGCCTGCTGCGGCACTTCCAGTATTCGCTCCTCCAATATGGCGAGGAAGGCATTGTTCGCTTCCGGCGGAGAGCGCGTGAATTCATTGTAGATGACCGTGAAACCGAATCTGCAGGCAGCGGTCAGACGTTCGTCCACCCAGGTCGGAGAATAGGTCTCGTCCATCTTGTAGACGCGGGAAACGAAGCGGTCGACCACCCGGTGCTTGCGATAGCCGGAACGGTCGCCGATGAGGGACGAGGTACTGGCTTCGGCATCTCCGTTGATGAGCACCACAGGCCGACCGATCCTGCTGGCCAGATGCAATGCGATGGTGGTCTTGCCACATCCAGTGGGGCCGCTGAGGTGTACGGGAAAGCCGGCGCTGACATAGCGCAAGGCACGAGCCGTGACCGCCTGTATCTCCTCGGTCTCGACGAAACTGTCCTGGGATTGAGGACTGATGAGTGTTATCTGTTGTAGGTCAGTGAGCAAATTCAACACGCTCCAAAGATTATTGCCAACGTTTCGGACCTATGAGGCCAGATGCGTTGTTGGCCAACAACGCATCGACTGGCCCCTGGGCCCTTCACGCTGGATAGTAGATGCCTCCTTCCTTGCGCACGAGGCCCTTCGCCACCAGTTCCTGCGCCGGACGGGTGGTCTTCCTCCATT
The DNA here is from genome assembly GCA_964500045.1 of uncultured Methanomassiliicoccaceae archaeon. Classification (GTDB taxonomy): domain Archaea; phylum Thermoplasmatota; class Thermoplasmata; order Methanomassiliicoccales; family UBA472; genus CAZCNG01. The sequence continues at coordinate 987 of CAZCNG010000280.1, read as the reverse complement.
TGACCCCCAGCGCATTGGCGACGGCCTTTAGGTCCATCCCTTTGGGTGCCTTCTTGAGGATCTTGAGAATGCTGTCCTCCAGATCGACATCCTCCTCGGCCTCTGGCTCCGTCGCTTTCAGTGTTGCTTCGTCTTCCGAGCTCGTCTTTCTAGTTGGAGACGGCGTAGATCTGAAGGAATCCCGTGGCTGGGCGCGGCCGGCCACATTGATCCAATCCTGATGCATGCCGTCGAGGTGCTGACGCAGTTCCATCCTGGCGCGATGGGATTCCGCCATCATTTCGGTCAATTCTTTGAGCATATCGGAGCGGTGCTTCGACAAGGCCGCGTGCATTTCCATGCCGGCCTTGGCCCGGTCCTCACCGATCTTCTGGATCTCATTGGCGACGTTCTTCTTGAACGCTATATTTTCTTTATAGAGGGCGACGAGCTCTGTTTCCCTCATCCGTATCCTCTCATTCCGGAAGCCAAGGATCTTCGCGCGAGCCTGATCGCGGATATCTTTGCATTCCTTCTGTATCATCTGGTGATGCTCCATCAGATCCTTCTTGGTCTCCGCCGCAGCGTTCTTCCTTGCCGCCGAATAATCCATCAATAGATCGTTCGATGCGTTCCTAATTCTACTCCAGTCTTCCTTTCTTCCGGTCCGCGCCGCATCTAGTTCGGCAGTGAACCGCTTCATATCTTCGAGCATTGTCATCGTCATTGTACCACTCAGCCACAAATGAAGGAGTTTGGAATGATGGAGAGGGCCCCATCATTCGGATCTCCCTTTGCCTAAGCGGTGACCTTCTCTTCCTGGGACATGGTCAGACCCACCGCTTCCGCATACTTCAAGAACGTCTCCACGGAAGCGATGACCACGCGGGCCTCGATCGCCAGGATCTCGATCCCAACGAGAGATACCCTCACCCATGCGTCGATCACAATGCCCTTGTCCAATATCCTGTCCACAACCTCGACGAGGCTCGTCGAGGACATGCTCTT
>CAZCNG010000279.1:0-2372 GCA_964500045.1 uncultured Methanomassiliicoccaceae archaeon | reverse complement strand
GTGTACGATTGGGCGCAGATAGGACAGCGGTATCTGGATGGCGATGGTGGCCCAACGAGAAAATGTTCTACAGAAATGACTGGACAACCCCCATTCCTGCCCTTTCGACAATCAACGGCCTTGAGAGCAAGACACCCAGATAATAAAAATACGATTCGCAATATAGAGAACACTTCCTATTCTCCTCCCTACATCATCTTAATGACCAATGATGCTAGCCAGGCGGACATATGGCGCAAATGAATGGCTGGTTACGATTTGCCATCAGAGCAGGGATTTGCCAGGGTTCGTGCCTCCGTTTGTGCGGTTTGCGACCGTTGAGATTTGAGGGACGAAATACTCCTGCATGGCGCAAATGAGGGCCACCGAATGAACCGCCGGCTCCACATTATTAATCGTCACTTCCAATTCATCTTCGTTTCTTTCTTAGGGACGACGGGGCAATAGGTCACGGCTGGGTGACCGAGACCTATTGAAAGGAATAGCATTTCAATCGCAGTCTTCGAATTGACTGTTGTAGAGGCCATAATAGAACCCTCCCTGCTTCAGAAGTTCTTCGTGGCTTCCGCTCTCTATGATATTTCCGTTCCTCATGACCAGGATGGTATCTGCATCCTTGATGGTCGAGAGACGGTGGGCGATGATGAAGGAGGTCCTGCCCACGGTGAGGGCGTTCATGGCCTTCTGGATTATCTTTTCCGTTCTGGTGTCGACGGAACTGGTGGCCTCGTCCAATATCAGCAGGGGGGCGTTCTGCACCACCGCCCGGGCGATGGTCAGCTGCTGCCTTTGCCCGACGGATATCTTTGATTCGTCGTCAAGGATGGTGTTGTAGCCGTCCGGTAGGGTATTGATGAAGTGATGGATGCCCACGGCCTGGCACGCTTCATGGATCTGTTCCTCGGTAACGCCTTCCTTGCAGTAGGCGATGTTATCCCTTATGGTGCCGGCGAAGAGCCAGGTATCCTGCAGCACCATGCAGAAGATGTCATGCACGTTCTCTCTGGTGAGCTGTTTCGTCGAAATGCCGTCTATCAGGATATCGCCGGAATTCACTTCGTAAAAGCGCATCAGGAGATTGACTATCGTCGTCTTACCAGCCCCGGTCGGACCGACAATGGCCACCTTTTCGCCGGCCTTTACTTTGACCGAAAAATCATGGATGACCACTTTCTCAGGGTTGTATCCGAAGAACACGTTCCTGAACTCCACGTCACCCTTTACGTCCTTGTGAACGATCGTCTTCTCATCCTCGTTCTCCATTTCATTCTCATCGAGGAATTCGAACACCCGTTCCGACGCTGCGGCGACTGACTGCAAGCTGGACATGGCCTGTCCTAACTGCGTCAGAGGCTGCGTGAAGAGGCGCACATACACCATGAACGCGACGATCACACCGATGGAGATCGAACCGTTGATAAACTGCACCGCACCGACGATGCAGACGACCACATAGCCAAAATTCCCGATGAATCCCATGATGGGCATTATCAGGCCCGACAGGAACAACGATTTGAACGCGCTGCTGAAGAGACCGTCATTGATGGAATTGAATTCCTTCTTGGCGGATTCCTCGCCGTTGTACGCCTTGACGATATTGTGTCCGGTGTACATCTCCTCGACAAAGCCGTTTATCTTGCCGAGGGAGGCCTGCTGACGTCCGAAGTATTTCTGTGATTTGGCCATTATCACTATCATCAGGACAAAGCCGGCCAAGGTGGAAAGGATGGCGGCTATGGTCAACGTGACATCGGTGACGAGCATCATCACCGTCGCTCCGACCAGCAAGGCGATAGAGCTCATCAGCGTACCGATGCTCTGGTTCATCGATTGGCCGATGGTGTCCACATCGTTCGTCGCGCGGCTAAGGACATCGCCGTAACTAGTTCTGTCAAAATATCTGAGCGGCAGGCGGTTGATCTTTTCCGAGATGTCGGTACGGAGCCGTTTCGACAGTTTCTGAACTGCAGTGGCCACGATGTAGCCTTGTCCATACATCGTCAGGGATGAAAGGATGTATATCGTCAGGAGGAACATTCCGATGCCTGTGATGGCAATGAGGTCGGTCGTTCCGGTCTTTATCCCGGCGAAGATGAGGTTGGTCATCTCACTGAGTTGATTAGGTCCTATGACAGTGAATATCGTACCTATGATCGCGAGGATGGACGCCGCGACGATCGCCGGAACATAGGGCTTCATGTAGGCGATCATCTTGCGCCAGGCATCCCTGAAGTTCTTGGGCTTTCCTCCGGGAGCCGCCATCCCCATAGGTCCTCCTCGAGGCATTCCCGAAGGTGCCTTGTTAGCATCGTCAGCGCTCATTTGCTGAGATCCTCCTCGGACAATTGTGAATAGACTATCTCTTTGTATAC
>CAZCNG010000278.1:0-2394 GCA_964500045.1 uncultured Methanomassiliicoccaceae archaeon | reverse complement strand
TCTTTGGATCGGTTCCGGCTTCCGCGGTAGCGGCTCCGCTGATTCATGAAACATCATTCTTCAAGGTATTATATTTCCTTTTGTTCGGAGTAGACTTACAAATCAAAGCATTCTATTCCTGTTATTTCCATATTCATCACGGGACGCGCCTTTCTTGAAGCATTTGGGCGGCCTGCATCCTGCATAATAGATAGTATAATGGGATAATGTGCCTGCTAATTCCTATTCAGCTCAAGGGTCCGGCGCCCCCAACGGATTTCTTCCACATATTCGGCCTCGATGAAGGAGAGCTCACGAGGCAGCTCTTCGAACAGCTCCCATCGCATTTCGCCGCTTCCACCAGTGACCTGAAGCTTTCCGGCAAAGACCGCCCCGCCCTGGTAATGTTTGGCCGCGAGCGGAAGGAATTCCTGACCACATTCCTCGCGGAATTCGCGGATGACGGCCTCTTCCCCCGATTCTCCCTCCTCGACATGCCCGCCCGGCATCTCCCAGCCGATGCGCTTGGGGTTCCAGACCATCAGGAACCTATTCCCTTCGAAGGCAATGGCATAGGCCCACCTCATGCCCTCACCACGAGCATGGCATGATCCCTTTCCCAAGGTCCGAGGTCCAGGGTGTCGAGCAGGGTGAGGCCTTCCGCCTTCAGCTTCTCCCCCGATTGTCGATAGATGTCGACGGGCTGCGCCGCGCTGTCCTCGGAACGCGCCTTGAGGCAGAGCAGTCCCTCGCGCGCGTTGAACGTCTTCATGTTCTTCACCAGGATGGACGCTTGATTCTTCTGTGCTATATCCTGATATACGATGCTGGCGCCCTCGACGATGAAGGAATACTCATCCGGTCGGGTGGCGTCGGCCAATATGGGCACCATGTTCGGTCTGCGTTCGCACACGTCCACCAGGTCCCGGAAGGAACGGGGCGAGAACTCGACACAGTAGACGCGGCCCGTATGACAGATGTCCGCTACGTGCGATGCGGTCGTGCCGCTCGCCGCCCCGAGGTAGAGGACCTTGGAGTCCGGGTGGAAAGGGAACTGGCGACCGCCGTTGCGCAAATAGGCTGCCAGCTTGCTGCGGGAGTGGTCCCATTCCCGATATTCCACTCCGTCCTGCGCATGCAGATACTCGCGATACACCCTCGTGCCAGGGGCGCTGTTCACGGTCAGGAGATTATCACCCCGGCGGAACACTCCCGGGAAAGCGGTGGCCTCGATCCTCTGCGCGCTCATACTTTGGCCATTCCGACCAACCTTAAAATGCTTTCCCGCCAGTGTCTAACCGTGGGCGAGGAGGACCAGGCCAAGCGGATCGAGGAACTGACCCGCAAGGTCGAGGAGCTCGAGGACGCGGTGCGGCAGGTCGCCAGGCCATATTCTGAACTGGCGGAGCAGCTCGACCGCTTCCAGGGCACGGTCCGCTCCTACTTCCGGCTTCTGGACCTCTATCAGAGGCACGGCGCCATCAGCATCGAGGTCATTCTCCCCCAGGTCAAGGACCCCATCGCCAAGGACATCATGCGCCTGCTGGCCGAGAAGCCCGGTCTCAACATCTCCGAAGTGACGGAGGAATTGAAGAAGCGGCGGGGCACCTCCTCGCGGCGCATCGTGCGCGACCGCCTCGAGGAACTTTCCAAGGAAGGCCTGGTGGTGGAGAAGCAGGAGAAGGGGGAGCGGACCTACGAGATCGCCGAGCATGTGCTGCGCAAGTGGTCAGAAGTGCTCGGCCTGACCAAATAGGGTGACCATTTATGATGAAGATAGAGAACAGGAAGATACGGCTCAAAAAGAGCGGCGCAAGGAGGGAGTAATACGTCTGAGCAGGACAAGATGGTTGACGCGGAGGAGATGAAGAAGATCTTCGAGATCATAGGCGAGCAGATCCCGAGGCTGCTGGAGAATGTGAGCAAGGTGCTCTACAACGCCGCTGAGGGCGAGAAGCTAGGGCAATCGGTGGCGGCCTTCTACAAATCGCTCCGAGCAGCAGGTATGACCGACCAGCAGGCATTCGAGCTGACCAAGTCCTACATGGACACGGTTTCCTTGGGCGGGCTGCTGCGTACGGTGATGCAGGGCATGGCGCGCAAGGAAGGTGCGGCTAACCCCTGGGAGAAGAAGTGCGATGAGCGATGAGGAAGTGCTCCGCATCATTGCCGGACTGCCGCGCATGACGATCCAGCTAGTATTCTCTCTGCTGCGCTTCAAGCGCGCCGCCGTCAGAGCGGAGAAGCTCTTCTATCAGACCCTAATCGAGAATGGATTGTCAAAAAGGGAAGCGCGGAAGTTGGCGGAGATCTATGCCTCGCCAACCTCGCTGCGCTCCTGGATACGAATGAATAAATAGGTTTCAGCGGCGGCCGAGGAACTCAGCGATGCCGTTGCCCGTCTCGTTGTCCATC
>CAZCNG010000277.1:0-2405 GCA_964500045.1 uncultured Methanomassiliicoccaceae archaeon | reverse complement strand
CGGCCGCCATCCTGGAGATGGGGGCCGCCTTCCCCACCGTGCTGAGGCCGCTGCAATCATCAGTTCCAAAGACGCTGGCCCAATCGTATCCCCCCCACCAGTTGGCCACCCTAGCCCCGTCCACCGTGGTCGTGGTGCTGACCTGGAGCAGCTCCCTGAACGTCATGGACCCCATGGTGATATCCACATAGGTGGGTACGTTCCATGCTACCGACCTGTCATAGTAAGCGGCATACGAGGCCTCGGTACGGGTGGCCGGATGGTCACCGATGCGGACAGATGCATCCAGCAGCGTACCCGCCTCATCGAACAAACCTATGCGGACAGGCTCGGCCCGATCCGTGGTGCACCAGACCTCAGGGATGGTGGGATAGGCCGATCCGACCGGACGAACCGTGAAGTCGTCCACCATCCAGCCGCCATTGACGCTCAGCAGGTATTGGCCTTCCACCAGTACCTGTTTGACATCTGAATCGGAGAAAAGATCAAGGACGGGAAGTCTCGCTGTGAAAGGCAGAGAACCCTTATACAAGAGTCCGGCGACGGTGTGCCGAACGACGATCTTGAGGGAACCAGCAGCGTTCTCAAATGAGATCACATAGCGATCTGGACGGCCTCCGTCGGAGGCATTGCCGGATGGATAGGCAGGCAGAAGGCCAGAGCTGATCCTGGTTCGTTCCTGCCCCACCAGCAGGTATATGCCCTCGCTGCTGCGGTTGCCGACGCAGAGCTCGATGCCCAAGGTGGAGCCCCCTTCCCCAGAGACCATCGCTCTCAATCCTATCTGCCCCGGGTCCATACCAGAATACGAATTACCCGTCCTCGGTGCGTAGGCTTCGAAGGACAAGTTCCAGGCGGAGGACGAGAACTGAGGATGATAGCTGGCAAGGCGGCTATGGTCGCTGTCTCGATACATGAGCCATAGGGCCCCATCGAGCACCACCGCGTCGGTCGCGCCATTGCCAGTAATGTCCAGCCCCGGAATGGGACCCGTAGTGCCAGTGGCCACATCTGCGAAGGTGATACGGCTCCCCGACAGCGGCTGCGCTGATACCAAAGGTATCGGCACCAACATCGCGACCAGCAGCAAGACTGCTGCGATCTGAGCCACGCTACGCATCGAACCGCCTAGTGATACTTCAGCTATAATAGACTGACTGAATGGTTGACTATCCCAGCGCGATGGTCATGCCCTTGGCCTGCTGGACGAAGGGAATGTACACCATGCGCGCATCGTGCACCGTAAGGGTATAATCTAGCTCCTGCAGGACCCCGGACTTTTCCGCCTCGATCGTCACCAGGACGAAGTCGGCCATGCGCGTCGCCTCCTCCTTGCTGATGGAGGTCGGCAGACGCTCCAGCTTGGCAAAGTCCAGGCGGGTGCGGTACTGCGGCGGGGCGGTCGTCATGTCGACCGCCATGCGGCGGAACGACTCCTTGTCCATGGGCGTGGCCGGCACGTACACGAAGACCGTGCCTCCGCTCTCGTCCCCGCTGATCCAGTTGCGCAGCTTGCGCATGCTTCCCCCGGCCACGCTAACGTGGTTGATCTTCAGCGTCGCGTAGATCCTCCAGAAGGGCATGAAGACCTTCGCTTCGGGCGTCTGCTTGTTGAAGTCGGCGATCTCATAGTCAATGACCTTGGTCGCGCCGTTCCTCTCATGCAACGTCCCGCACTTCTCGCAGTAGAACACCATATCCTTCTGCTTCGAGTAGATCGGATCACGGCAATTCGGACATTTCACCTGTACGACCTGCATCTCCTCACCCCACCCTGATCTGTTTGGCGACCTTCAGCAGGTCCCCGTCCAAGTTGAGGGAGTACTTCTTGTCGGTGAAGTCCCCCTCCACGATCTCCGAGCCGTGCCGGAAGAACAGGTAGGTGACGACCAGCAGGACGATGCCTACGACGACGCCGCCAATGGCGAACTCGGGGGTCCCCTGCGAACCGATCAATATTCCCCCCGCCGCCACCAGTCCGCCGATCGACGTTCCCGCCGTCACGGCCAGGCTCTGGAAGAGCGGGTCGCCGGGAGCACGGCCGGAGAGCACGTTGCCCGTCACGCCGTCCACGGTGGAGATGTACATCTTCTCCCGGTAGTCATAGCGGATGACCCACACCGGGTAGTAGATCAGGGACATGCGCTTGGGGAAGGTGTGCAGCTGCTCGAAGGTGATGTGCGGCACGCCTGCGTCGGAGCGGGCGCGCGTTATCCCTTCCTGGCGGGAGTGCTCGGTCGCATCGTCCTTGCTGGTGGTGGCCTGGTAGGTCGGGATCATCTCGAAGTCGGTGAAGGTGCTCTCCCCGGTCAGGTTGCGCAGCTTCTTCAAACCGAGATCGCCCGGATCACTGGCCACCTCGCTGAAGGCGTAGTCCTCGAGGACCATCTTCTCCTTCGGTATGC
>CAZCNG010000276.1:0-2451 GCA_964500045.1 uncultured Methanomassiliicoccaceae archaeon | reverse complement strand
TCACCGAGCAGGCGTATCGCCCGCTCCGGGCTGAAGCCGCGGCCGATGGCCTTGATGAGGTCCAGGACCTTGAGCGGGAGCAGAGGGTCGGTCACCCTGCTGTCGTCGAAGGAGACCTCCCCCTCGGTATCGATCTGGAACCTCATGCCTGTTTGCCGTTCCAGCATCCTGCGGGTCTCTCCCTCCTTGCCGATCAGCACGCCGACTCTGTCCTTGGGGACCCTAATCACTTGCATTTTTCTTCACTCCAATGATCTTCTTGAGCATCGCTTCCTCTTCCAGGACCTTCACGTCCCAGGAACGGAAGAATCGGTTGATGTTGACGACGTCCCGCCTCAGGAACTCGAGGTGGTTGGGGTGCTCGGTGGTCATGGCCTGCCCCCAATCGATGATGTACGGACTGCCTTCGTGCAGGAGGATGTTGCATTCGGAAAGATCTGCGTGCACCAGCTCCGCCTTGCGGTAGGCCTTGCCCATGGCCCCGACTATCTCCTTATAGAATGCGGCCGGGTCTTCCAGCTCCACCTGCTTCAGGGTCGGCGCCGGCATGTCCGCTGTGCCGAGATACTGCATAAGTAGCATATTGTCCTGGAAGCGGATCGGTTCCGGCACCTTGATCTTCGCATCCATGGCGCGGCACAGGTTCTTGTATTCCTTCAGACACCAGGCCAGGATGACCTTGTGCTTGTTGCCGCTCAGTCCCTTGAATCTGGTGTCGCCCTCGATGTACTTCGAGATGGCGCTGAAGGAAGAGTTGGTGGTGCGGAATATCTTCAGCGCGAAGAGATCTCCCTCATCGTCGACCACGCGGAAGACGTTCGCCTCCTTCCCGGTGGAGATGGGGAAATCAAGGTGGTCGACCAGTCCCAACTTCATCAGTTTGTAGATGGACATGATGGTGCGACGGTCGAATACCTCGTCCATTACCTTCTTACCTTCAGCGGAGTGCTCAAAGGACCTGGTGAGCTTCAGATCATGGACCTGCCTCTCCAATCGCTGAAAATCGTCACCGTCGCTCATCTTTCCTCGCTCAGAAGATGTCAATGGTCTTCGGCAAAGCCTTCTTCCTGCTGAGGTAGGTGGCCTGCGTCTTGGTGTAGCGGTAAAGGATGTCGCACTTGTCGTCCTGGAATTCCCACGGTTTCACAATGACCAGGTCGCCCTCGCGGATCCACATGCGCTTGCGAATCTTGCCGGGGATGCGGCCCATGCGCGACTTGCCGTCGGCGCACATGATCTTGATTCTCGAACCGCCTAGTAGCTGGTCAGCTATGCCGAATATCTCCAGCTCCTTGCGGTTGGGAAAGGGGCAGCGGGTGATCTCCTCGTTCTGCTCCTCGGGAACTTCATCCTGATTGGGGGTTTGATTCAATTTAATCCTCCAGAAACATTTGACGCATTGATTAACGTCCTATAAAAGCTTGATTGAGGAGGTATGGGGGCCTGGCAGGTGTCCTTTTTGCGAGAGCTCTTGACAGGGCTGGCGTGCCAGCCTGCCTATTATATTTTTGTTTGATAATATTGCTCTCGGAATGGTCGGGTTCAGCTGCCACGCTATGTTTAAGTAGGAATTGCCTCATCAACGAGACTGAGCCTAAGCTCCCGTAGTGTAGCGGCCAATCATGTTGGCCTTTCGAGTCAACGACGCGGGTTCGAATCCCGCCGGGAGCACTCCATTTCCTATCCAGTCATTAATTTCTTTCTTTTTATCAAAATGTTCTTCTCCTAGAGGCGAAGTATCGAGACTGGCTCGATACTCGCCCGAAGGGGATGAAGAGGCGCTGCTTGCCCTCATCGCAGATGCCGACGCCGTCATCCTGAATCGCAGGGTGAAAACTTTCGGAGGAAGGAACGGCCCTCGGCCGGAACGCTTCGTCCTCCACCCGCCAAAGGGGACGAGGCTCGTTGCGGACCGAATAGGTAGGAGAACAAATGCTTCGTTCTTCAGCACTCCCTACCTGCCCTAGTCGGTTCCAACTGCTCCCGCCAATTCTGTTCCAGGACCGTCATCACGAACTTGGCCCCCGCGTCGGGGTATCCCCGCTCCTCTATGTGGATATTGGTCAGGGCCAATATCTCCCGCGCGAAGAACAGCCCCAGACCGGTGTGGCCGCCGAAGCCCCTTTCGAATATCCTTGCCTTGGCGTCCTTGGCAATGCCGGGGCCGTCATCCTCACAAAGGATCAACAGCTTGCCCATTTCCACGTAGGCCCGGAATCGGATGAAGGTCGCCCCCTTGGCATGGCGGAGGCAATTCTCCGCCAGGTTGTGGAAGACCTTGCCTAGCATCGGGTCGGCCAGGACATAGATCGAGTCCAGCTCGTTCTTCAATTCGAGCTGGTTCATGACCAGGCCGCGGCAGTTCTTGTCCACCTCGGAACGGATCTCGGTCCACACCGGCTCTTGCTTGCCCAATTCTTGATACACATTGGTGAAATTGATGATGGCCTC
>CAZCNG010000275.1:0-2454 GCA_964500045.1 uncultured Methanomassiliicoccaceae archaeon | reverse complement strand
CGACCGGGGTCGACTCGACCTTCCTGACCGGCATCTGCAAGCTGCAGGACAAGCTCATCATGCTGCTGGACATCGACAAGGTGATCGTAGAAGAAGAGGAGCTGGAGAAGATCCTCCATGCTAAGGACGCTCTGTGAGGGATGAAGAAATGGGAGAAGCAAAGAAGGTGCTGATAGTGGACGACTCGCTGGTCATGAGATCCATGATCAAAGAGATCCTGTCCAAGAACGGATATGTGGTTGTAGGTCAGGCGCGCAACGGCAAAGAGGCCGTCGACCTCTATGGCACCCTGAAGCCAGACCTGGTCACGATGGATGTCATCATGCCCGGCGAACAGGGTACCGAGGTCATCAAGAAGCTGCGGGCGCTCGACGGCAACGCACGGGTCATGGTGGTCAGCGGACTCAACCAGAAGAACCTCGTCATCCAAGCCATGGAGAATGGTGCCAAGGAATATGTGGTGAAGCCATTTGAGGAGAAGGACCTCCTCGATGCAGCAATGAAGACCCTGGGTTGAAGCAAAATGGTGGGCGAGACGAGGGTCCTGGTGGTGGATGATTCCGCGGTAATGCGCCGCATCATCACCGACATCGTGCAGAGCGAGGGCGACATGATCGTGGCGGGCACGGCCCGTAACGGTCTGGAAGCCATCGCCAAGTGCAAGGAGATCCATCCAGATGTCGTCACCATGGACATCGAGATGCCCGTCATGGACGGGCTCACCTCGCTCCAGTACATAATGCGAGAATGCCCCTGCCCCGTGGTCATGCTCTCCGCCGTCGGCAAGCGGCAATCAGACCTGACCATGAAGTCCCTCGAAAGAGGCGCCGTGGATTTCATTCCCAAGACCGGCGCCTCCCTTTCCCTGGACCTCAGTGATGAAAGACAACTCATCATCCAGAAGATCCGTGTGGCGTCGAAGACCAGCATCAAGGAGATGCCCAATGTTTCCGAGAGGCGCATCATCGAGACCGATGTGCGCTCGGCCACCGGTAACTGGATCGTAATGATAGGCGCCTCCACGGGAGGGCCGCGGGCCCTTCCCGAGGTCATGAGCCGCCTCCCCGCCAACCTGCACGCCGGCGTATTGCTGATACAGCACATGCCGGAAGGATTCACCAAATCCTTCGCCGAGCGCCTGAACTGGGGCTCGTCCCTCGAGGTACGGGAGGCGGAGGATGGGGACACCATCATGCCGGGACTAGCGTTGCTCGCCCCCGGCAACAAACACATGGAGGTGCACGGGCAGAAGGTGCACTTGACCGATGAGGCACGCATGCACTACGTCCGTCCGGCCATCGACATAACCATGAGGACCGGCGCCGCGGCCTACGGACCGCGCAGCATAGGGGTGATCCTCACGGGCATGGGCGGGGACGGCACGGAAGGATTGCGAGAGATCAAGAAACAGGGCGGTAAGACCATCGCCCAGGACGAAGCGACCAGCATCGTCTACGGTATGCCCAAGGTGGCACGCGAGGCCGGTGTGGTCGATGTCGTGGCGCCATTGAACGCCATAGCGAGGAACATCGTGATGTCGCTCGCGGATGTGGGAGTATGAGCGTTGACAAATCAAAGTACATCGAGGCCTTCATCGAAGAGGCCAGGGAGAACCTGCAGACCCTCAATGCGTGCCTTCTCAGCCTGGAATCCGAGGGGTACAACGAGGTCAGCCTGAACGAGGCCTACCGCGTCATGCATACCATAAAGGGTACGGCCTCAGCGATAGGGCTCGACGTCGTCAGCACGCTCACCCACGAGGTCGAGGACCTCTTGGACCACCTGCGCGAAAGGCACAGCAGTCCCGATCCGGAGGCCATGGCGATACTGTTCAAGGCGGCCGATACGGTGGACCACATCCTGACGGACCTGGAGAGGGACGGCAAATGCGAGATGGACCTGTCCGACCAGGTGGCCAAGGTGAAGGCCTATATGGGCTCTTCGCGCGAAGAACTGGGACAGCAGACCATGCCGAAGGTCACGCTGAACAGTGAACAGAAGAACGCCATTGCCGCCGCCATCGCTGAAGGCAAGCGCGCCGTGGAACTGCACTTGATGTTCCAAGAGGGCCTCTCCTTCCGTGAAGGTCGCGCGTACCAAGCCATTCGCGCCCTGGGTCCGATGGGCACCATGCTGGAATCCTTCCCCGATTGGAAGGAGATATCGGACACCATACCGGGCTTCATCGTGATCCTCATCACCACCGAGGGGGATGGGAGAATTAGCGACGCCGTGAAAGGCATCACCGGCATAGCCGAGGTGCGGCTCCTGCCGGTCGAAGTGTCCAAGACCGAGGAGGCCACGGAGAATGGCAATGGCAAGTCGGCCACGCTTTCCACGGGCAGCACCATCCGGGTCAAGAGCAAGCTGTTGGACCAGTTGCTGGACCTGGTGGGCGAGATCATGATCAATAATATTCGCATCAATCAGATCTCCCTGGACCTGAAGAACCGC
>CAZCNG010000274.1:0-2458 GCA_964500045.1 uncultured Methanomassiliicoccaceae archaeon | reverse complement strand
GGAGAGGCGTCGGTAGCGGTCGTCGTAATGGTGTTGCTGCCGGCCACCACCTGGCCATTAAGGGGGGCGACAATGGTGACCTGGGGGGCCAGGTTGTCGAAGTTAACGCGCTGAGTGGCGGTGGCAGTATTGCCGTTGCTGTCCGTGGCGGTGACGATGATATCATGCGCGCCATCGGTGAATGGCCTCGTGTTCAACTGATATCGGTAGGGGGAAGCCCAGGAAGCCAGCACCACGGTGGTGTCCACCTTGATGTTGACGGAGGTTATGGTCACCCCGACCCTTCCTGGCGCTATGGTCGCGTTTACCCAGCTGATGCCGCCGATTATCTCTCCGGCGTTGGGCGCGGTTATGGTGATGGTCGGCGCCGCGTTGTTGACTAGGAGTCCAGAAGTCGTTGCGGTGCCGGTGCCTGCCGTACTGGTTGCGGTCACCACGGCGGTGGTCGCTCCGGTTGGCATGAGCCTGGTGTCCACGGCCCAGGTGTAGGTGGTGCCGCTGATGGTCGGGGCGGAGAAGGTCTGGCCGCCCATGACCAGAGTGGCGCTGGTCACGGGCGCTGAACCGGGGTTGATGGTGGCCACGACACTGGTCGTTCCGCTGAGGGTGGCGCCGGTGATGGGCGAGGTGATGGTCACCGCGGGTGGAGTGGAGGACGCGGTCACCGTGACCGCCATCTGGATGGATTTGGTGTACTCGCGGCCACCTCCATGCAGGGTGTACACATTCATCGTATGCAGCCCGACCGTCATGGGGGCCTTGACGGTCCAGGTGAAAGTGTGCGGGCTGGCCCAAGCCACTTCGTTCCAGTTGAATGCCGTGGTCCCGGTGGAATCGGTGACGATGACCCAGCCGTCGGAGCTGGGCGCCGCATTGGTAGCGGTCAGGAGCATCACCCCCAATTGCTGTCCAGCTGCCTGCTGGCCGCCAGTGACCGTTACGGTAATGGTTATCTGCTGGCCCGGCGACGGCGTGTTGGTGCTAGGTACTGCCGTTAAAGTCGCCGTGCTGGCTGTGCCATGGCAACTGCATTGGCTGATCGTGTAATTGGCATTGGCCATGCCTCCGCTGCGCGCCTCGCTGGGCTGCAGCGCGGCTATGACCCCGACACACAATACCAATGCTAGCAATAGGAATACGACTCTCTTTCGGTTCAAATCTCCACCCCACTGAAGAACGACTGGTGAATTAACAGGAACCCATAGGTGATATAACTTTTGACGAACGGGGCTGTTGGCGGCCCTCTTTTGAACGTTCCATGTACCAATAATGTTAAGAAGGATTAAGCCGGGTTAGCGCGCATTCAGTTCCAAAGCTGCCGAACGCTGGAGAGAAGCGATGCTTGAGGCGACCAGGATTGTGAAATCGTATGGCCCGGTCCGGGCCTTGGACCACTGCGACATCTCCGTTGGTGCAGGCGAGATGGTCGCCATCGTCGGGCCGAACGGCGCCGGCAAGAGCACGCTCCTCAAGGTGCTGGTGGGTCTGCTGCGTCCTGATGAAGGCCAGATCCTGCTGGATGGTCTGGCGCTGCATGAATATCTGCCCGAGATGCGCGCCAAAGTAACCTACCTGGGACACGCGACCGCGCTGTACGATGATCTGACCGTTGTGGAGAACATGAAGTTGGTATGGTCCCTTGGAGGCCTGGACCGAAGGGCGGCCGAAGAGCGCGCCGCTGTGGCGCTGGCGGAGTTCGGCCTGGAACACCGGGCCAACGACCGCGTCGCCGTCCTGTCGGCCGGCATGCGCCGTCGCACGGCGCTGGCAACCCACTTGCATTCTGGGCGGACCAACATCCTGCTGGACGAGCCGTTCGCCAACCTGGACGAGGGGGGCAAGCAGACGCTGCGGAATGCATTGCGCCGCAGCACGGTGGAGGGCTGCAGCATCGCCCTGGTGGTGCATGATCTCGCACCACTGGAAGGGGCAAAGTACCGCGTCGTCCGCCTGGAAGAGGGCAAGGCGGTGGCCCCATGATGCCCTGGCTGGAATTGGCCCGCAAGGACCTGCGCATCGAAGCGCGCACCAAGGCTTCGCTGCTCACCATGCTGCTCTACGCCCTGCTCATCGTCATAGCCTTCCGGGCCGCTTCCAGCGTGACCGGAGCCTCGGCCGTCGCTCTGCTGCCGGCCATGCTCTGGGTCGCAGCGGCCGTGGCCTGCATCATGGGGGTCATGGCCAGCTTCGAGTTCGAACGTCATGACGAGGCGATACAGTCCTCTTTATTGGCACCGGTCGAAAGAGGACAGATCTTCCTGGGCAAGTTCCTCTCCAATCTCGTCCTCGGACTGGTGGCGGCGCTGACCACGCTGGTGCTGGGGCTGGTGTTCTTCCCCTTGCCGGATCTCGCGTTCATTCCCATCGTCGTCCTCTGTTTGCTGGTGGGCACCACGGCCACGATGTCGGTGCTCTGTCTGGTGGCCTTCATCGCCTCCGCCTCTTCGGTGCCGAGGGT
>CAZCNG010000273.1:0-2470 GCA_964500045.1 uncultured Methanomassiliicoccaceae archaeon | reverse complement strand
AGATAGGCGGACGAGCTGCGCTTGGGGAAGTCCGCGGCGAAGACCTCGCCGGAGTTGGCGCTCACCACTACCTGATAACTTTTTCCTTTCCAAGCATAGGTGAGCGTCCAGATGGGGAAGAAGACCAGCGCCTGCTCCTTCGCAGTGCCAGGCATACTGCCCAAATAGGCGGTCATCTCGATGTCCGGCTGGATCAGCTCTGCGCCCTGCGGATCGAACTTGTCATCATAGATGACCATGTCGCCGCCAGGTACTTTGAGGCTGTGCAGACCGGGGAGCGTGGTGGAGCCGGCCGGTTCCACGAATACCTGCTCCTGCCCATTAACGTCCCTCTTGAAGAGGTAGACGGGGAAGAACTGCTTCTTGGCGCCGCCCAGCTGTGCTTCCCGCTCGAGATTCTTCGCCTTGGTGGATCCAGCCGCCCAGCGGCGGAAGATGCCCACGGCATCGTTCTCGGTCATGCGGAAAGGCAAAGCATAGTAGAATCCAGCGCCGGCGCGGTCGATGTGTACCAGCGACGAACAATAGGTGCACTTGAGGAACTTCACCTTAGCGTCGAAATCCACCGGGGCACCGCATTTAGGACATTTTACAGAGGCCATTTCATCACCCTACACTGCCTTGCCGCATTCCGGGCAGAACTTGGCTCCCGCCTCGACCTCGGCGTTACAGGCGGCGCACTTCTTCTTGCCGCCGATCTGCTGTCCGCAGTTGGGGCAGAACTTAGCATCTGCCGACACGGGTTGCGTGCATTTGGGACAGGGGACCATATCGACGGCCATCTTGCCGCCGCAGTTGGAGCAGAACTTGGTGCCCTGTTGGTTCTGCGAACCGCATTTGGGGCAGAGGACCATCGGCTGGGACGGAGGCGCCTGGGCCGGTGCGGCTGCTGGCTGCTTCATGGAGTCCATCATCTGGTACCCCATGCCCATACCCGCACCTACGCCGACGCCGACGCCCGCAGCGCCGCCCGACGGATTGTTGGCCGCATCCCGCATGGCCTGCCCGGTCTGGTACTGCATATAGTTGGCATTGAGGATGGTCATGGAGGCCTTCGTATCGACGGCCTTCTGGACCTCCTCGGGCATGGAGATGTACATTCCGGATACTTTGTCGATGCCGACGCCGTAGGCATCAAAGTGGTCCTTGGCCTTGGCCAGGATGACCTGTTCGATATTCATCAGGGAAGCGGCCAGGTCGGCCACGCCCATGCCCTGGTTCTTCATCTCGCCTATGGCGTTGTAGACCAGGATGACCATTTGTTCCTTGATCCTCTCTTCCACCTCGGCGCTGGACGCATAGTTGAGAGTGCCGACGAATTGGTTGACGAAGTTCTCCGGGGCTGCCACCTTGTAACGGAATTCACCGAAGACGCGCAGGTTGACCATCCCGAACTCCTTGTCACGGAACTGGTAGGGCTGCTTGCTGCCGTACTTGCCATCGAAGACCCGCTTCTGCAGATAGACTATCTCGGCGCGCTGCTGCGCGCCCGAGAGGGCCTTGACCAGCTTACCCACGATGGGGGCGTTCAGGTCGGTGAGGCCGTAGCGGTCGGGGCGATCGAAATAGGTGAGCACCTTACCATCGCGGTAGAAGGCGGCGATCTCGTCCTCGCGGACAACGATGTTGTCCCCGTACTTGATATTGCGAGCCATACGGAACATTATGTTGGTCCGCTTGTCCGCATCCTCCCATGCGAATGTATCCGCTCCAATAAGACTCATGTCTTCACACTCCGATTCCCTGGATGGTGGCCAGTCTGCGCTGGAACTTCTCCTCGAAGCCGCTCAGACGCATGCGCACATCGCTGATCGCCATGGAGACCTTGTCCTCCTGGCGGCCGGACACGGCCACGCGCAGCTCGGAGATGCCTTGGTCCATGAAGGCTATGTTCTCCAGCATGCTATTGTCATAATCGTACATCTGATTGAGCTCATCGGCCTTGATCTGAATGTCCGCGCCGATACCCGAGTAGCCAAGTTCCGCATGGTAGAGGAGCCCCTCCACCTTCTTGAACTGCATGATGACCCCGCCGATGGCCTCCAGATTTCGAGACATTGGGGCGGAGCGGATCATGTCCATCCTGCACTCCTCGACCTGCTTGCGCTGCAGAGCCATGCGCTTCGCCAGCTCCCCCCGCAGCATCTTGTCGGAATCCCTCAGATCGTCCCGGATCCTATAGCCGCGGTATCCCGGTATAGCCTTCTGGAGCTTCTTCAGCAAACCCTGGTCGTCCTCAACCTTCTGCCGGATATCCACCATGTGAAATGGCCTCCTGGCCAAGTCCTCTATCCAGAAGTGAGATAATCAAACTATCGCTGGTGACGATTCGATCGGAGTGGGCTCAACCCATGAATTCTTCGATGTGGACCTTGCCGAAGTCACCGCTGAGCCGGGCTAGCTGCGCCGCTTCCTTGGCTTTGCCAAAGGGTACCAGAAGAATGATGACCTCTGCGCATTGGGCCTCTTG
>CAZCNG010000272.1:0-2476 GCA_964500045.1 uncultured Methanomassiliicoccaceae archaeon | reverse complement strand
TCGCCGCCTTTCTGAAGGTAGAAGCTGGCTCCGCTGTTCAGTGCTTCTATGGCCATTGCCTCCCTACCTCTGCCGGTAAAGAGGATGAAAGGGATGTTGTTCCCCATCGCTCGAATGGCTCTTAGGAATTGGATGCCGTCTTCTTGAGGCATTTGATAATCCGATACCACTACGTCGTATTCGTGCAAATCGAGAAGGTCTCGGGCTTCGGAAGCAGAGCTGGCGATATCTGTGGAAAAGCCTTGGTTGAATTCAAGGTATGCCCTAGAGATGTCCAGTAGACTTTCCTCATCGTCTACCAACAAGATATTGATGGCGGTAGATTCCACATGCAAGCCCCCTGTACAAATGTTTGCGTTTTTCAAGTATTAGAGCCTATCCCAAGTCGCGTGGATGATTAGATATAAAAGTGCACTGCAATTGAACCCAAGGAAAACATGTCGTACCGAGTGCCTGCGGCCTTTGACGACAACACCCGTGCGCGCCGAAAGGCGAGGGAAGCGCGCAATCTCGTTGGGTGAGACTGGCAAAGAGACTGATGACCATGGGAAAGAGGAAACCAAGCAAATCCGACGTTGAGCGTTCTCTAAAAGAGGACGCAGAGGAACAATTGGCACGTTCCCCGAATGTCTCTCCAGACCTGCAGGGGCAGACGGCAGAGGAACTCATCCACGAACTCCAGGTGCACCAGATCGAGCTGGAGATGCAAGCGCAGGAGCTCCGGAGAGCGCATGGCGCGCTCGAGGAATCGCGGGACAAGTACCTGGACCTGTATGAATTTGCACCGCTCGGCTATCTCACGCTCACTGAAAAGGCCCTGGTGGAGAAAGCGAATCTTACCAGTGCGGCGCTTCTCGGTATTGACCGCGGCAAACTGGTGGGCGCC
The DNA here is from genome assembly GCA_964500045.1 of uncultured Methanomassiliicoccaceae archaeon. Classification (GTDB taxonomy): domain Archaea; phylum Thermoplasmatota; class Thermoplasmata; order Methanomassiliicoccales; family UBA472; genus CAZCNG01. The sequence continues at coordinate 1,590 of CAZCNG010000272.1, read as the reverse complement.
CGCTTCAGCAAATTCCTTGCCGAAGAAGAAGCGGACAAATGGCATCTGTATTTCCGGAATGTGCTAAGGCACGAGGAAAGACAGACCTGCATCATTACCCTCGCGCGGGGCGATGGTTCCTCATTCCCGGCTCGCCTGGAAAGCATACGGGTCAGCGACAGCAGCGAAATACGACCAACGGTCCGAGTGGCGATCGTCGATGTCACGGATATCGAGGAGGCCAAGGAGCTACGCGCGAGCGAGGCCCGCTTCGACCGTTTGGCGGAGGGGAGCGGCACCATCACCTGGGAGGTAGACAAAGGCGGTCTCTTCACCCATGTCAGTCATGTGTCCGAGGCCGTCCTGGGCTACCGACCCGACGAGCTCGTCGGCAAGAAGCACTTCTACGACCTGGTGATGGCAGCAGAACGCGAGACGATCAGGTCCAAGGCCCTCGAGATGTTCCAGCAACGGAAACGGTTCGTTGGCCTGGAGCGAGCCATCAAAGCTAAGGACGGGAGCATCCGCTGGAACTCGATCACTGGCATACCTCTGTTGAACGCGGACGGGACCTTGCACAGCTACCAAGGAAGCAACACCGACATCACCGAGCGCAAGCGCGCGCAGGAGATGGTGTTCGATGCAAAGAACAAGCTGAAGGCCACCTTGGACTCCCTCCCGGATATGGTATTAGAGATCGACGAGGAGGAAAGGTTCATCGCCTACCACGAAGCCAAGGAGGCAACGTCGTATATGCGCCGGGATGAGCTCCTCGACAGGAAGCTGAATGAAGTTCTCCCCCCTGAGGCGGTACAGGTCATACGGACGGCTATCGGGGAAGCCCGCAACACCGGCCTCGGACATGGTTCCTTCTCTATCACCAAGCCGCAGGGCACCTCCTATTTTGAGATGTTGATGTCCTGCAAAGGCGGAGCGAGCCCCACCTTCATCGCCTCGGTGCGGGACGTGAATAAGCGTATGCAGCTGGAGCAGCAGCTGAGCGAGAGCGAGGTCAGATACCGGACCTTGGTCGAGCGTTTGCTGGACGGGGTCCTCATTCATCGCAGGGGAAGAATAGTATTCGTCAACCCGGCCGCCAAGGGGCTTCTTCATATTCCTCCTGGTCTGGAAGTCGAGAAGCTCATGCTGATGGATTTCTTCCACCCGGAGGACCGGAGCCTGGTATTGCACCGGATGAGGGAGGCTCAGAAGAGCGAACTGCCTCCGACGTACGAGAGAATGCTCGATTTTCAGGGTCATGAATTGTGTTTGGAGATATCTGCGGTCCCCTTTGCCGATCGAGATGGTGGTGCGGCCCTGGTCATCCTGCACGATGTCTCGGAGCGCAAGCGGGCTGAAGAATCGCTACGGGAGGCGAACAAGAAGCTCAATCTCCTATCGCGCATCACCCGCCATGACATTAACAACCAGATGGTCGCATTGGAGGAATGTCTATCTCGGTTGGAGAAAGAGGAATCCGACCTCGCAGATGTTTCTCCTCTTCTGAAGGCCAGGGCCGCTGCGAAGCGGATCTCCGCCCTGATCACCTTCACTGGGGAATATCATGATATCGGGATCACGGCCGCCTCCTGGCAAACGGTCCGGGCCTCG
>CAZCNG010000271.1:0-2484 GCA_964500045.1 uncultured Methanomassiliicoccaceae archaeon | reverse complement strand
GGTCTGCGCACCATCATCCACAACTGCTCCGCCTCTCCGTACCTGGCGCTCAACATCAAGCACCGGCCGAACGCCATTCACTTCCACATGCCCTCCGTCGACGTGGCCGCCACCTTCAAGGAATTCAAGGGCAAGACCTGCGTCATGGCCGGGATCGACCAGATGGAGCTGCTCTTCAAGAAGACCCCAGACGAGGTCGAGGCGAAGATCAAAGAGACCTGTGCCCTATGGGGAAAGGATGCGGGGTTCATGTTGGCGCCCGGTTGCGAGCTGCCCTACAAGACCCCCATGGAGAACATCAAGAGGTTCCGCGCATGCGCCGATAAGTACGGAACCTACTAGGCCTTGCGCACCGTGAGGCCCGCCACGAACTCCTGAGCGCCGTCCGCGTCCATCAGCGTGTACGAGGTGGAACAGGTGAAGCCTTCCGCGCGAAGGACCTTCTTCAGTTCTTCTATCCTCTTCACGAGGTTCTCAGTTCCTCCAGGGTATTGCGCTTCCTTGGGCATGTTCGCACTCGCCGAGTGCTTGCGCCCCAAGCTCCCAAGTTTCTGTAACTAGGGATTCTTTCTGATTTTCCGGAATATGATCTGGCTCAGGCGATTGTTTAAGTATTTGCATAGTTATACCTATTACTCATGTCATTCGTTGTTCACCAGAAGGTCAAGGGGAAGACCTACGCCTATGAAGTTGAGGCATACTGGGACAGCGAAAAGAAGCAGGCCAGGCAGCACCGGCGGTATCTGGGCGTGGTGGACGAGGCGACCGGCGAGGTCAAGGCCAAGAACTTCCAGCGCGACGTCAAGGCAGCCAAAGACTACGGTCCTGCGTACCTTCTGGACCGACTAGCCAGTGAACTCGATCTGAGAAAGAAACTGACGCGGGCCTTTGGCCCGCAGGGTGAGGAGATCTTAGCACTGGCGATGGCCAAGGTCATCTGTCCAGACTCACTGAAGAACATGCACCATGTGCTGGAGATGTCGTTCCTGCCGGAGCTCTACCAGCTCGAGGATGAGTACACATCGCAACGCCTCTCCAGACTCATCGACGACCTGGGCGGAAAGGAGGCTCAGATGGCCTCTTTCTACGCCTCTTTGATCCGCCCTGAGGAAGAGGCGCTGGTCTACGACATCACCTCGCTGTCGTCCTATTCCAAGAATATGGAGTGGCTCGAATATGGCTACAATCGCGATGGCATGGACCTACCCCAGGTTAACCTGGGGCTAGTGGTCTCGCTGGAAAGTAAGATGCCACTTCTCTTCAAGCTCTTTCCTGGCAGCGTCAACGACGTGGTCACGCTGCGCAACCTGGCCGCAGAGGCCAGGTCGATGGGCATCGGGAAATGCCTCTTCATCATCGACCGCGGGTTCTACAGTGAAGGCAACATCGGCATGCTGGCCGAGGCCAGCATCGACTTCATCATGCCGCTGCCGTTCGGCCGCAAGATCGGTAAAGGACTGATCTCGGAAAGCAACGCCGGCATCGGCGACGCCGAGAATGCCAGGTTGTTCAAGGACGAGATCTACCACGTCGTCGAGGAAGAAGTCGAGATAGCTGGCTCTAAGTTGAAAGGTCTCATCCTCTACAACAAGAAGCGCGAAGGGACGGACAGCGAATCATTCTACCGCCGCCTGCTGGAGGTCGAACAGGCGCTGGACGGCAAGGCCGTCTGGAGAGGCAATCCGCAAAAGCATTTCGAGGACGTGGCCGGCCATTTCGCACACTACTTTGAGTGCACCGTGGAGGACCGCGTCCTCCACCTGCGCCGCAGGCAGAAGGCCATCGCGCAGGAAGAGAACCGTTTCGGCAAGATGATCCTGCTTTCGTCCCAGGCACTGGCCTGGGACCAAATCCTTTCTCTCTACCGAGAAAGGGACGAGGTGGAGAAGCAGTTCCACCAGCTCAAGAACGAGCTGGGTCTGATGCCGCTGCGGATCCAGAAGATGAAATCGCTGCGCGGACTGCTTTTCATCTTCTTCGTCGCCCTCCTGTTGCGTTCGCAGCTGCTGCGCAAGGCCGGCGAGGCCGGCCTGCTGGCCAAGCAGAGCATCGACGACATCATGTGCGAGATGGGGAAGATCCGAGCGGTCAGATGCGGCGATGCCTGGCTACTGACCGAAGTGCCGAAGAAGGCGCGTACCGCCCTCGAGAAGATGCGTATTCCGGTGCCGGTCGGAGTTACCACCTAGTTATAACTCATGCGGAGTTTGGGTTCGACAGTTGACCGACCAGAAATGGATTGGCCCTAATTCTCACTTCTCACGATAATCGCTGGCTTCGGCCAGCGAATCGATTATCCGATAATAATATGAGGTGCCCTTATCCGTGTCTGGATGTGCAGTCTGGACAGCAGAAGCTAAGAGCAGTTGAGCTTACGCCGAACGCCAATAAATCGTTTCCCATCGGCACCAAGCTGATGGTCGATGATTGGTACCAAAAACTGGGTCTTGAAGCAGTCATCGGACCGCTCAAGTCCAAGGGCAT
>CAZCNG010000270.1:0-2516 GCA_964500045.1 uncultured Methanomassiliicoccaceae archaeon | reverse complement strand
TCGCCGCCTTTCTGAAGGTAGAAGCTGGCTCCGCTGTTCAGTGCTTCTATGGCCACGGTCTCTCTTCCTTTGCCCGTGAATAGAATGAAAGGGATGTTGTTTCCGCATGCCCGAAGACTTCTAAGGAACGCCAGGCCATCTTCGCGTGGCATCTGATAGTCCGATACGACGACGTCGTATTCTCTCAGATTGAGAAGCTCTCGGGCGGCGGCGACAGAGGTTACCGTGTCCGCCAAAATACCTCCATCGAGACCGAGATATCCTTTGGAGATATCCAGAATCGCCTCCTCATCGTCAACCAGTATGATTTTGATTGCAGATGCTTCCATTTGCAAGCCTCAATCAATTATACGTTTGTGAAGACCGCATATTAGAATCGTTGCATCACGCCGCATGAAGTTAGCAACTGATGATTGTGCAAACGAATTGGCGGGATCGAATCGGCGAGAAAAGGAGTAATGGGCTTCTGGAATTGGGGCAGGCTCATCAGATCTTGATGGGAGTGGGCCCTGTTGCAAAAGAGGAAGTGACTTAACTAGCCAACATAGCCTCGCTGGATAGTTAAGCTAAAATGTCGAGGATGCAATCCATTGTTTCATAGGGGCGCAACCAATGGCAAAAGCTAGCTTTGAGATAGGTGAGACTGAAAAGCATCTCATCTTCGTTAACAATAATCTGTTTATGAAACATATCACCATCGAATTGGATGGAGAAAAGATAGCTGATGAGTACCATTATTCCCCAATGGCTAAGAAGTTCCATTTCGACGTGGGAAGCTCCGAAAAGCATCAGGTCGAGATCAGCGTCGGAGGCTTCTCTCAAACCGAACTCTTGGTCGATGGCAAAGCCGTTCAAGGATCCTGAACGTGCTCTGCAACGGCAATGATGATGCGATAAAAGGCATCAATCCAATTGTGAGGATAGTCAAACATAGACAGTTCTATCGGCGTCAATAGGAGCTTAGGATCCCATCCCTAGTGGTTCGTGCTTTCAAATCGCACCCTGCACCACTTTCATCTCCTGCATCCTAGGTCTTACTGGCACAAATCCGAAAGAGATGGATTGGGGATCACTAATGCGACGTATCGGGATATCCCCCCAGATGATCATCTAGGGTATTTTCCCCGAAGGGGATGCCGAGGAGGTCACAGAACCCACGGTCATCGGTGACCATTTCTGTACGTGTAGGAGGTTGGAATCCGAGGCCGAGGGTGGTCGCCTTCCGCCACCGGTTCTGCAGGCAATGCCCAAGCATGACATTTGCCCGGTGCATCAAGACCTTCTGTTCGGCGACCACGATGAAATATGGTGCCTGGCCAATGACTGGATTCTCGCCCATAGCTTTGAGCCGGCCAAGCTATTTGCTACCCGTCCTCCCTAGGAGTTCGTCATGGGGTGATAGCTCTTCTTTGCAGAAGCAGTGCCGCCTTGTTCGTGGCCGGACTTTCTCGAGGAATGACGATGAAGCGACGGAAATCATCCCTTGCCAATGCGATCTGAGTATGAGGGGGCGAACATTCCTGCATCTAGGATCTGCTCAAAAGCCGATGGGGGAGGAGAGGCACCAGCCCCATCGCCAAATGAAGTTCTCCTGCATGGTCCTAGCTCACAATTCGCCCACTCGAAGCTAGACATACCGCAAGAGATTATACGCACAAGTGCATAGATGCAGGTATGAGGGGCGAGGACAAACGCGATGCGGGGCGGCAGAGGGGCTCCCGCGACGATAAGAAAGCTTTTGGTCCGAAGGTGGGGAAGGCGCTGAAGGCAAATGGCGATGGGGTCGAGACCGCCAAAGACATATTTCCCATAGTGGCCATCGGTTCCTCCGCGGGTGGATTGGAGGCCCTCGACAACCTCTTCCGCGTGATGCCGGCCGACTGTGGTATGGCCTTCATCCTCGTCTCCCATCTGGACCCCGGCCATGAGAGCCTGTTGACCGAGATCCTGCAGCGGATCACCAAGATGCCAGTGACCGAAGCAACCGACCGGGTGCTGGTCGAGGCGAACCATCTCTATGTGATACCACCGAATCGGGATATTGCTATATTCAAGGGAGAGCTGCAGTTGCGAATGCCTGAGTCCGTGCGCGGCCTCCGGATGCCCATCGATTTTTTCTTCCGTTCCCTGGCAGATGATAGAGGAGAACGAGCGATCGCCATCCTGCTTTCTGGAACTGGTACCGATGGTACCATGGGGCTGAGGGCGATCCTCGGGGCCGGAGGCGTATCCTTCATCCAGGAACCGAGCACGGCACAATATGATGGCATGCCCGACAGCGCGATACAGAATGGGCTGGCGACCTATGTGCTGCCAGTTCCCGAGATGCCGGGCAAGCTGGCAGAATACGTCGTCAAGGGATTCCTGACCACGGTGGAAGATGGCACATCGTCCTCGGATAAGGGAAGTTCGTTGACCCGTATCCTATCGCTGGTCCGCAACAAGACCGGAAATGATTTTTCCCAATACAAACAGAATACCATCCGCCGCCGACTGCATCGACGTATGATCTCGCA
>CAZCNG010000269.1:0-2520 GCA_964500045.1 uncultured Methanomassiliicoccaceae archaeon | reverse complement strand
CTATTCCGGCTATATGCTCGACGAGAAGGACCGTGCCATTCTTAGGGAGCTGCAGAAGGACGCGAGGCGCAGCACCAAGTCCATCGCCAAGGACCTGGCCATTCCGCGCGCGACGGTGCACGAGCGCATCAAGCGCATGATCGACAAGGGCGTGGTCAAGGGTTTTGCGGTCGTTCCCGACCACGCGAAGCTCGGAGAACCGGTCACCGCCTTCATCCTGGTCTCCTTCACTCCCAATTCTGGTACGGGACAGAGGGACTTGGCCAACCGCATCGCCGCGTTGGATGGAGTGCACGAAGTGCACCTCATCAGCGGGGAGCATGATATCCTATTGAAGGTGAGGGGAGAATCGATGGAGAACATCGGATCCCTGGTCATCGACAAGATCCGGCAAATGGAGGGCGTGGGCAAGACCTTGACCACCGCCTGCTTCGCCACCATCAAGGACGAATGGTGAGCGCTGTATGACGAGACCTTGCGGCAATTTAACCATCTTCTTTATGGTTCGCCGTGCAAAGTGTCAGTTGTCTGGTCATACCTCGCGGCGGTTTGCTCATTAGCACCCCTTAATGTATAAATGACACTGCTCGTAAACGCCAGTCAGATACATCGTCTGACAGCCCTTTGACAGCTCATCCAGCCCCCATCAAAAGGGTTAAATCTGCCGCTTGTCTTTAGTGATTTGTCCGGTTCCGAGAGGGCTCAAGCTTGACGTGCAGGGAACATGTCCAGCATGAAACGGTGATCGGTGGGTCAGGGGTGCTTTGAGATTTGACAGGACAGCGGAGGCTATGCTTCCGATAAGCGGAGGGATGGCGTCGAGGCCTACTTTGGACCGGCAAATGCCGGGACTAGAGTCGTGCACGGCCTTACATCACCGCGAATCCCGTTTAGTGGACGCTCCTACTTCCAAGGCGTTGTGCGCCTGCGGCGCCCTTATGGAGATGGACCGCAGCGTTCTCAAGACCAAGCGCGCACTAGGCAAGCAAGTGGAGTGCCGTCGCTGCCGCAATGAGCGCGTGGCCCGGGATCTGGATGAGCCAGAGACCGAGGAATGCCTTTGAGAATCACATTTTTATAATATGAGCAAGAATGGCTCGCGAAGAGGAGACATCTCACATGGACATGCTGGTCGTATCCGGCTTCCTGGGATCGGGCAAGACAACCCTCATCCTGGCGACCGTGGGCAAGTATATCGAGACCACCAAACAAAAAGTGGTCATCATCGTCAACGACTTCGGCCAGGTAGGCATCGATGGCAAGATCATGCAGAAGTACGGCCTGGAAGTGCAGGAGATGCCCAGTGGCTGCATATGCTGCACCTTGGGCAGCGATTTCCTGGAGACCGTTTCGACCGTGGCCGAGAAGTTCTCGCCTGACCTCATACTCGTCGAGCCGACCGGGATCGCGGACCCCGCCAACATCGCTGACACCATGGCGCTGTACCGCGGACCGAAGCTCAACCGCCTGCGCATCTTCGTGGTCGTGGACGCAGTCCGCTTTCCCCTCATAATGAAGGCGCTGGCCATACCCCTGGGCAATCAGCTCAGGGCCGCCGATGTGGTCCTGATAAACAAGGTGGACGAGGCGAGCGAGGCACAGGTGCTTGAGGTGGAGGCTTCGCTGCGCGGTCTGGGCGTCACCAAGCTGCTGGTCCGCTGCTCGGCCACTGCCTCGATCAACCTTGACGCCGTCGTGGAAGCGTTGGTGAAAGCATGATGGCTCCGGATTTCGCGGCGCATGCGGCCCGCGTGAAGGTGCATTATGCCCGGATGATGGAGCCGCAGGCCATTCAAGAGCAAGTATCCAACATGATGTCCGCCATCGGCCTGGACCTGGTGGCTGCCGGCACGCGCCTGATCGGCCACGTCAAATGCGTGGTCGAAGTGGAGAAGGACAGTTACTTCGCCTGTAGTGTCGTCGGCCACGACGGGAACGCCCGCTGCAGTGGGTCGGTGCCGCACGCCTCCAGGGAACTGGACGTCATCATCAACGCGCTCCAGTATGGGTTGGACAAGAAGCAGGTGGCCATGATCGTGGAGGCCAGGGCGCGCAGCGGTTTCGGCGACGCCAGGGTCTCGGTCGAGGACCTGGATAAAGGTCACGACGACGACCGGCCGCAATTGGTTAGGATAAAGTAGGTCACTGCTCCGGGGCAGCGACCTTCTTGACGGCCTTCGGTCTAACCGGGGCTTTCTTGACCGCCGGCTTCCTAATGACCTTAGGCTTGGCGACCTCGCCTTCCGCCGTAGCCTTCTTGGTGGATCCCTTCTTGGCCGCTTTCTTCTCGGCCGGTGCGCCCTCTACGGCTTTCTCCGTGCTCTTCTTCTTGACCGCCGGTTTCCTAATGGCCTTAGGCTTGGCGACCTCGCCTTCCGCCGTAGCCTTCTTGGTGGATTCCTTCTTGGCCGGCGCTTTCTTCTCCTTCCGCTTGGAAGTGGGACAGTCGAGGTTGGGGCAGAAGGTCCAGTTGCCCTTGTCCTTCATGCCGAAGAGCGGTGCCTTGCATTCGATGCACAC
>CAZCNG010000268.1:0-2551 GCA_964500045.1 uncultured Methanomassiliicoccaceae archaeon | reverse complement strand
GCAGCGTTTCTACCGCTCAGCCAAGCCGTAAGCCGCCTCCGGGTCCGAAACCATGAGCGAAATCCGAAAACCGAAATCTGAAATCCGAAAACCGAGAACCGAAAACCGAAAACCGAAATCCGAAATCCGAAATCCGAATGAAGGCGCGAATGGCAGCCACTGAAATCACGCATCACGCATCACGCATCACGCACCACGCATCACGCACCACGCATCACGCCACCGAACATTGACGCTCGGGGCTACGGCTCGGTCAATCCGTAAGCCGAAGGGGGATTAACAGCGAAGGCGCGAAGACGCGAAGGCTTGGCAGACTGGGGTATGGTAGCAATCCCTTTGGATTGACCGCAATGTCCGTTGCCCAATCCCAATCCTGAAAGGATTAGATCCCTCAGCCCGGGGTTGCTCGCGGAGAGCCACCCCGGGTGGGCGGCGGATTGGGAGTGATTTCGTGTGTTTCGTGTGTTTCGTGGTAAGTGTTGGGGGCAGTGCCTTTTCTGCTTCCCGTCTTCGCGTCTTCCCTGTTTTCCTATATTCCGTGGTTAGCGATTTCGGGGTGGCGCGTTCAAAGTTCAACGGTTCAACGGTTCAAGGTTCCCCATAAAAGAAAAGCTGAAAGCGGACTCTGCCATTCAAAGTTCGATGTTCGATGTTCAATGTTCCCCATTCCCCAGTTTCAGCATTTCAGTATTTCAGCCTTTCAGCTTTTCCCCGCCGCCCCCCATTCAAGGTTCAAGGTTCAAGGTTCAAAGTTCAACGGTTCAAAGTTCAGCGGTTCAAAGTTCAGCGGTTCAAGGTTCAGCGGTTCAAAGTTCAACGGTTCAAAGTTCAAAGCCCCCCTGTCTTGCCGTCTTCCCTTCAGGGTTGGATGGGTGTTGGGTTGGAGAACCCTTGCAACCCACGGCCCTCCAGTCAACGCGAACCCATGCCGTTCCGCTGGAGCTTGGCGGACCCGGTGGCATCCATGGCCTCTCCGTTTCCTCCGTTCCCTCCTGTTGGTTCATGGGTTTGGGATTGATTTCCCGGCGCTTAAAACAAAAACTTAATACAAAAGTGTTGCTAAATGTCGCTGCCTGGTGAAACAATCGAGCAGTTGCAGTGTCTGCCAGGCCGGACGCCCGACTCCGAATGGGTCGCGTGCGCGCTCTGCGAAGCGGGCTTGGGGTTCGGCGTTAACTGAACTGAATGCACTTAAGACAAATGAAACATACAGTTGCTCAACTCATCTCAAAACTCGTTCTGCTGGCTCTGCTATGTTCCGGTTCAGCCTCATTGGCTGCCGGCGCTGCCGACTCTGTGGCAGTGGATTCCCGGGCCAACTCGCCCATCGCCTGGTCTGAGCTCGGCGCCAAAGCCACCGCCCAATACTCGGGCGACGGCCTGGCGGTGGCCGTCACTCCGCAGGGCGAGGTGCGCCTGCGCTGCACGTTCCAGAAACTCGAGGGCGAGGTTACCGCCGAGGGCTTGTGGCTCGAGTCCACCGTTCCCGGCGCGGCCATTGCGAGTGGCGCTGCCACCGTCCCCGCCCGCCGCTTCCGTGTGGTGGCCGATGCCGTGGGCCGCCAGGGCGGCAGGGTGACGGCTCTGCCCCGCAGCGGCACGGCCAGTGGCGATACCTCGCGCGCGCGCTTCGCGCGGCCCGGCCTGGTCGAAGAATACTCCGTGAGCGTGGACGGCGTGCGGCAGGATTTTGTGGTGTCCCAGCCACCCGCCGGCCCTGGCAATTTATGCGTGGAACTGGCCCTGAGCGGCGCGCGGGCCGAAGCGGTCGCAGGCGGCGCGCAACTGGTGCTCGATGGCTCCGGCCGCAAGCTGGCCTACAACCGGCTGCGCGTGGTGGATGCCACGGGGCGAGAATTGGCCGCGCGAATTGAAGTGCCGGCTTCGGATCGGCTGGCCGTGGTGGTGGCCGATGCCCAGGCCGTCTATCCCGTGCGCATTGACCCCACCTTCAGCGATGCGAACTGGTCCACCCTGGGTTTGGGGATGAACAACGCTGTTTATGCCCTGGCGGTGTCTGGCACCAACCTTTACGCGGGCGGGTATTTCACCACGGCGGGCGGGGTGACGGTCAATGGCATTGCGAAATGGGACGGTAGCACGTGGTCCGCCCTCGGCTCGGGGATAAGCGGTTCTGGTAACGTCCGTGCCCTGGCGGTGTCCGGCACCAACCTCTACGCCGGTGGGGATTTCACCACGATGGGCGGGACGGCGGCCTCGCGCATTGCGAAATGGAACGGCACGACGTGGGCCGCCCTGGATTTGGGGGTGAGCGGCATGGTCAGTGCGATGGCGGTGTCCGGCACTAATCTTTACGTGGGAGGGTGGTTCACCGTCGCAGGTGAGACGACGGTCAATGGCATTGCGAAATGGGACGGCAGCACGTGGTCCCCCCTCGGAACGGGGATGACCTACGCTAGCGAACCCTGGGTCGCTGCGCTGGCGGTGATTGGCACTAACCTTTACGCGGGCGGAACTTTCACCACGGCGGGCGGGACGTCGGCCACGAACATTGCAAAATGGAACGGCAGCACGTGGTCCGCCCTGGGTT
>CAZCNG010000267.1:0-2599 GCA_964500045.1 uncultured Methanomassiliicoccaceae archaeon | reverse complement strand
TCACGATATGTTGGTCGTCATCATCATTAATGGTCCGTAGTTCACCCACTCGAAACGAGAGAGAACCATATTTTATGAACATCTGGCGGCGACCGAATGCCTGGTGAAGGATATGATAATGCAAGCGCGCTCAAGGCAACCAGCTTCGTCCAAGAACGCCTGGGAGCCCCCCTGGCGGCCGATCACCATTGAGCAGCCCGCGATGATACCATAGGTCTTGCTGACAAGGAATCCTAGCATCCCCCTAGAGGTTCCGCTTGACCTTGCTGACGATCTCGTCCAGCTTGGCCTGGGAGATGGTCGTGCCGCGCACCACGCCGGTGACGATGTCGACGATGGTGCCCTTGCTACCGATGTTCGCTTCGATGGGCATCACTTGCCGCGTCTTGACGCCGATGCGCGCGAAGTCCTCGAAGTCGACCGGCGCCTGGCATACGATGACCGCCGGCAGGTCGACGTTGCGCAAAATGAGCCTTGCTTTGTAAATGATGTGGTTGCGCACATTGCCCAGATGGATGAGCGCCACCTTGAACTGCATTATGCGCAGCACTTCGATCTCATCGAGGCCGAAGATGCTGCCGGTGGACGCGTCCGGCGCATCGGCCGGGACGCCGGAACCGGCGTTGATGACGATGACGCTGGTATCGATGCCTTCCTCGCGCAGGCCGTAGGTGATCTCGCACACCGGCTTGGTGATGTGACGCTTCCCGGGCCCCATGGCGATCGCGACCACCTGTCGGCCGCTCTCCGAAATGGTCGCCCTCTGCGCCAGGCTGCCCCCGACGCCGAGGCCGCGGCTCTCGCGGCATTCGACGAAGCGCGTCTTCCGTCCTATGCTGTCCTTCACGTGGTGACCCCGCAGGTGTCCTTCTCCACCAGGTCCTCCTCGGTGAGGTTCGCCACCACATCCTTGGGGGCACCCAGGGCTATGACCTTGCCTCCCTTCATCAGGGCGACCCGGTCACAGCAGCTCAGGACGAAGTCCATATCATGGCTGACGATGATGAAGGTTTCTCCCAGTTCCTTCCTCGCGGTAAGCACGCTCTTGGCCACGGACAGTTTAGTGATGGGGTCCATGGTGCCCGTCGGCTCGTCCAGAATGATGAACCTCGGTTCCTGGATGAGGACGCGGGCCAGCGCCACCCGCTGCTTCTCGCCGACGCTCAAGGTCTCAGGCATGGCGTAGAGAATGCGAGAAACGTCCTTCTGTGAGAAGCCGACGGACTCCAGCACCTTGATCGCTTTGATCTTAGCTAGCTCCATGGGCATCTTCATACCGATGCAGGTGGTGAGATTCTGCAGAATGTTGTTGAACGGGTAGAGGGAGTATTCCTGGTGCAGGATGCCGATGTACGGCGTAGCGCGCCCGCGGCCGCCCTCGCCTTCCTCGGACATGTTGATCCAGTCGTCGCCGATACGCACCATGACCTTGCCGTAGGTGGCCGGGGTGATGCCGGCGATCATGCGTGAGATCGTCGTCTTACCGGCCCCGCTCAGACCGACGAGGCCGAAGATCTCCTTCTCCTTCACTTCGAAGGAAACGTCGTCCACTGCCTTCACGACGCCGCGCACGATGCTATAGAAATATTTCTTGGCGCCTTCGATGCGTATGGTCGGCTGACCGGCGGGCACGTTCATGTCCTCGGTCTTGGTGAAGCAGACCTCGAACTCCTGCACCACGTCGGCCGGGCGCCCGCTCTTGACGACATCGCCCGATTCCAGCCAGATGGCTTTATCGCTGAGCCGCTCGATGGCCTTGGGCCAGTGCGAAGAAACGACCATGGCCATGTGGTTCTTCTTGACCGCCTCGATCAGTGATCTGTGCACGATCTCGGCCGTCTGCGGATCGAGCGTCCCGGTCGGCTCGTCGGCCAGGAGCAGGAGCGGGTCCCGGGCCAGCTGACGAGCGATGACGCATCTCTGCTTCTCGCCGCCGCTCAGGTCGCGGGCGATGTGCATGGTGCGGTGCTCCAGGTTGACCATCTTGATCAATTCGATCGCTTTGTCGATCTTATCCTTCTCGTTGTAGCGGTTGCCCATGGCCTCGAAGATGTTCTCGATGACGGAGATATCGCCGAAGAGGGCGAAGGTCCGCTGCATCATGATCGCCACCCGCTCGCGGATGGCTATGCGCAAAGGGTCCCTCTCGGGAGCGTTCCAGAAATCCAATTCCTTGATGACCGTGGGCTTGCCGCACTTCTTGCACGGAACGCCTTTGGCCGGTATGTCCACGCGGCCGCAGGCGGCGCAGGTGTTGACCCGGAAGATGATGCTGCCCTTGTCCGGCTGATAATCGGGGCTGCCACGAATGGCATGAATGAGAACGGACTTGCCCGCGCCGCTCCGGCCGATGAGGCCCAAGACCTCTCCGGGGGCGATGGTCGCCGAGATGTCGCGGAGGACCTGATTACCGTTGAAGCTCTTGCTTACATTTTCGACCCTAACGAGAATCTCGGCCTCTTCCGCCATACGCCTGTCGAACGATGCAACCTATGATAAACCTTTTCCCTTTTGACCTACTGGACGTAATCAATCGTGACCTTGCTGGAGTAAGAAAACTAGATATGGCTGGATGTAATATCCATCCCTTAATGGCGAT
>CAZCNG010000266.1:0-2617 GCA_964500045.1 uncultured Methanomassiliicoccaceae archaeon | reverse complement strand
ATAATGCCACTTTTTGCTCGCGACTTAGCGAGCGAAATGGGCTACCAGCGAACTCATATTTATAGATTATCGAGAGGCGCTGGTGCACCAAAACCCCTAGCAAGTAGGAGTTGCATTCTAAACTTAGGAGCCTTATTCAATATATAGATTCGCAGACCGGTTCTAGCGCTGATTCTGAGGGGGTCGGAAGTGCTCGACCCCCGAGAATATTCAGACACCGCATCCGGGATTGGTTACGGCTTCTCTCAGCTTGGACTACGTAGTAGCATGTAACGCCGTCAAAACTTTAAATAGGCCTAGGAACTTCATTTTTCCCGATGCCCATCCACAAGCTGGCTGGACGGATGAGCGACTCCAACGTCTACCTCGTCACAGGTAGGGAGCCAGCTCTCGTCGATACCGGCACGGGGATGCAGCACGAGCGTCTGTTGAAGGAGATCTCCCGGCACATCAGACCTGCGGAGATATGCTCCATCTTCCTGACGCACCGCCACTTTGACCACATCGGTGGAGTGGCCAGCCTCCTTGAGGTCATGGACGCCAAGGTGTACGCCCATGCGGAGGATGCTGTGGCGGTGGCGGAGGGCGATGCGGAAACGACCGCGGCCGGCATGTTCGGAAGAAAGCTGCGCCGGGTCACAGTGGTGCCACTCCAGGATGGGGATGAGGTCATGGTTGGAGACGCCTCCATGCAAGTCATCCACACCCCGGGACATACTATCGGAAGCATGTGCCTCCATGATCGGGAGGGTTCCGCCCTCTTCTCTGGAGACACGTTCTTCGTGGGAGGCGTCGGGCGATGGGACCTACCCACTGGCTCGCACGCGGCACTGATCTCCTCATTGAAGCGACTGGAGGCCTTTGAGTTCAAGGACCTTTATCCAGGCCATGGAGAGATCTGTAGGGGAATGGGGAAGGTAGAGCTGCAATCAGCTCAGTCATTCGCAGAGGATTGAAAATGGAAATATTCAGGTGCAATTGCACGGGCGGGACCGAGTGCGAGATAACCGATGACCAGTTTGACACAATTATGTCAGAGCTGCACTCTGGCAAAATGGTCGTCTATCCGACCGAGACCCTTTACGGTCTGGGAGCGGATCCATTCGACGAGGCCGCTGTGAAGCGCGTGTTCATGGCCAAGCGCCGCCCCTTCGACATGCCGCTCACCATTGCGGTGAGCAGCGTTCGTATGATCGATGAGCTCGCCATCATGGACGACCGCACCCGCCGCCTGGCCGAGAAGTTCCTACCCGGACCGCTGACGCTCCTGTTACAGAAGAGGTCCGTCATCCCGGACATCGTCACCGCTGCCCAGGACGAGGTCGGCATCCGCGTGCCCAGCCATCCTTTCGCACTCCGCCTGATCGATGAGTTCGGACCACTGATCTCAACCAGTGCCAACCTGCACTCCAGACCCAACCCGACGACGGTCGAGGCGACCATCAAGGACCTGGGCAACTCAGTGAGCATCTATGTCGACTGCGGGCCCAGTCCCCTCGGCAAACCATCCACCATCGTCCAGCTGATCGAGGGAGAGCTCGAGGTCATCAGGGCCGGAGCTATTCCGATCGAGGACATCGAGGCGGTCCTCAATGGATGAGGCCACCCTCGATTGCGTCCGCAAGGCCGGCCGGGCCGCGGGAGAGGCCCGCGAACTAGGCGCGGCCATGGTCCTGGATGGAGCCAGACTAGCGGATGTTGCTATCGAGGCAGAAGCGCTCATCGTCAGGAAAGGTGCGCGCCTGGCCTTCCCTTGCAACATCAGCGTCAACGAGATGGCAGCCCACTTCACGCCCAATTCTGACGAGACCCTGAGGTTCAAGCCCGGAGATGTGGTCAAGATCGATGTCGGCGCTCATGTCGACGGTATGATCGGTGACACCGCCAAGACGGTCGAGGTCGGCACCAAGAACTGGAAAGAGCTCATCACCGCATCCGAACGAGCGCTAACTCAGGCCATCGAGATGACCGCAGACGGCACCCCGGTCGGAGCCATCGGAGCGACCATCGAACGGTCCATCAAATCATCTAGCTTGCGCCCGGTGGTCAACCTCAACGGCCACGAGATGAAGAAATACAACCTCCATGCCGGCCTCAGCATTCCGAACTACGATGACGGGAATCCATCCCGCCTGCGCGAAGGTATGCTCATTGCGATCGAACCGTTCGCCACCAATGGCAAGGGTGAGGTCGTCAATGCCAAGATGGGCAACATCTACCGCGTGATGCGAGATCGCCCCCTCAAGGACGAGAAGGCCTACGAGTTCTTCACCGCCCTGAGAAAGGAGTTCAATTCCTTGCCGTTCTGCGAACGCTGGTGCGAGCCCATCTCCAAGGATTGCCGCGCGCAGCTGCGCCTTCTGTTGCGCCATGGTCTCATCATCGGATACAATACACTCGTGGAGATGGACAACGGCATGGTCAGCCAGTGCGAGCACACGGTCGTGTTGCGCAACGGCCGCGCTGAGGTCACCACCGGCGCACAGTAGCGCAACTTTTATAGAACGATGGCCTTTGCCTTCTTCCAGTGCGAGGGTAGCCAAGCCCGGTCAAAGGCGACAGACTCAAGATCTGTTCCTGCAGAGGTTCGCCGGTTCAAATCCGGCCCTTCGCACCA
>CAZCNG010000265.1:0-2623 GCA_964500045.1 uncultured Methanomassiliicoccaceae archaeon | reverse complement strand
CACGTATATAGAATCCGGTCCAGGCCATGCGACGGTTCGATGACGTGCGGAATGACCTTGACGCCCGTCACCTTCTCCTTGACCTGGACGATGTCGTAGAACTTAGCGTCCAACGAGATGCTCTCACCATCCACATCAATGGTGAGCATTCCCTCCTTAATGGTGGCGGGATCGGCCGCCTCCATGACCTTGCCGACCTTGGCCGACTTGCCCTTGTACAGCGGCCCCAGCAGCCCGTATTTAGGCTTTATGACCAGTTTGTCCACTTCCTGCGGTTCGTCGAACCGCTTGAAGGCGGTCAGGTCGGCCTTGGAGAACTCCATGTGCCGGGAGAGGTCCCAGCAGCCGCGGTCGGCTATGCCCGTGATCTCCGTCCATCCGTAGGACAGCAGCGCCTCCGCGTCCCAGCAGTCGCAGGCATAGTGCGCCATCTCGGTCTTCAGGTGCTGCCTGAAGCGGAGCCGCGCCGGATCGATACCGGCCTTGGTCATGAAGTCCTGCGTGACCCATAGGAAGTACGCGATCGTCTCATGCGCAATGACGCCGTCGTCGACCGCCTTGCCGAAGGTGGTCATGACCTCTTCCTCCGTGTCGTTGGGCACGAGGCGCACCGTCTGCTCCCGGACCTTGGCGAAGTTGGCCCAGCGCTTGTCGGCCGGGTCTACGAACAGTTCCGCCTCCATCATGTTGAACTCACGCAGGCGGATGATCCCCTGCCGCGGAGATATCTCGTTGCGGTAGCCGCGGCCGATCTGGATCACGCCGAAGGGAAGTTTCTCCCGCGCATGCCGGTAGAGATTGGGAAAGTTGACGAAGATGCCCTGGGCCGTTTCCGGGCGGAGATAACCGACGCGGCCGTTGCCCGGTCCGATCTTCGTCTTGAACATGAGATTGAACTCTTCCACGTGACCGAGCTCGCCGCCGCACAGCTGGCACTTCACTTCCTTCTCGTGGATGAGCGCTTCCAGCTCCTGCTTAGAGAGCGTACCGGGATTGGAGTGCAGCTCCTTCACAAGGTGGTCGGCACGGAACGACTCCTCACACTTGGTGCAAGAGATCAGGAGGTCAGCAAAATTGTCCACATGGCCGGACGCTTTGAAAACGATCTCCGGACCGACCGTGTCTCCATCTATCTCCATGAAGCCTTCCTGCAGAGCATAGATCTTCCTCCACAGCTCGATGATGTTCGACTTCATCACGCAGCCGAGCGGGCCGTAATCGTAGAGGCCGGCAATGCCGCCGTAGATCTCGTAGGCAGGGTAGATGAAGCCCCGGCGCTTACACAGTGAAAGCACGTCGCTCGAGTTGAATGCCATCGAAATCACCTCAGTCCTTGGCCAGGATGGAGATGACGTCGTGGTCGTAGATCATCGCCAGCAAATGGTCCTTGTTGTCGCGTACCGGCAGCTGACCGAAATCGTTCTTGCGCATGATGCGTGCCGCCTCAGAGATGCCGGTCTTCTTGAACACGGTGACGGGCTCGCGGACCATGAGCTCCTTCACGGCGACGCCGGGCAGTTCGATCCTAGCGAGCTCGTGCCACAGCTTCATGACCTTCGTCAATCCTTCCCAGGACACTTCGTCATTCTCCGCAGGCAGTCCAAGATCGTTCATCGCCACGCTGCCGTTCACATAGGCGCGGTTGAAAATATCCCTGTCGGTAAGGATCCCGGTCAGGCGGCCCTTCTCGTCCAGCACGGGCAGGGCGGAGGCGCGCGACACCTTGAGCGTCACGGATGCCACGGCCAACGGGGAATCCTGGTAAATGGGAACACAGACGGAGCGGATGACCTTCTCCACCGGAGTTTCGATGCCTCTCTTCTCCACGAGGGAGAGGAGGTCGGTCGGGGTCATGATGCCTACGAGCTTCGAATTCTCCACCACCGGTATGTGGCGGATGTCGTGCAGAGTGAAAACGCGCGCCGCTTCCTCGGCGGTCGCCTTGGTGGAAATGGTGATCGGGTCGCGGTTCATGATCATGGCCGCTTGATCCTCGTCGGGTTTGTCGAAGATGTCCTGGCGGGTGATCATTCCAGCCAAGGAGCCGTCGTTGCGCCTGACGACGGGAAGTCCAGTGAGGTTGTGCTTCACCATCAATTTCAGCACTTCGTTCCTCGAGCCGGGGACGGTGGCCACGATGGGATTGGCGGTCATTACCTCGCCGACGGTGGTCAAGGCTCCCCCTCCATTTCGGAACGGACCACCATGACCGGACAATCAGCAGCGCGAACGACCTTATCGGCCACACTGCCCAGGAGAAGCTTGGATATCCCTTTTCGGCCCAAGGTGCCCATGACGATCAGGTCATAGTCCTTGGACGCCTCGATGATCTTCATTGCGGGGGAGCCTTCCTCGACGCGGGTGTGCACCTTGACGCCCTGCCTCTCACCCTCTTCAATAACAAAGGCCACCGCGTTCTTGCCCTCCTTCTCCAGGAGACTGTAGACGCTGACCACGGTCGAATCCATGGGAAAGTTGATGAACGAGGTCTGGTCCACGACATACATGGCCGTCACCTCAGCGCCCGCGCCCTTGGCTATCTCTATGCCACGGGCGATAGCGGTCTTCGTGTACTCGCTGCCATCTGTCGGTATCAGTATCTTCTTGAACATGGAACTCACCA
>CAZCNG010000264.1:0-2638 GCA_964500045.1 uncultured Methanomassiliicoccaceae archaeon | reverse complement strand
GCGACCTCGAGGAGGAGGTCGTCAAGCAGGGCGAGATGGCCCGCCAGCTGCCACTTCCCCCTGCTCGCGTACATCGCCAGGCCGGCCGGGCTGGCCCTGGCCACCAGGCGCCTCAGCCCCTCGTCTTGCGAGGAGGTCGCGGAGACCGCGCAGGTGCTCCCGCGCCTCCGGGTCCTTGAGCAGTTCGGGGATGACGCCGCAGTCGACATCGATCCTCCCTTCCAATTGCGCCTTCAACGTGTCCTTCTTGCCGTACTTCTCAGGGTGGCGGCGCTCCAGCCACCAGGCGGCCGCCTGCCAGTTCTTGCCGGCGGCCTTGTTGATGATGGCGACGTTGCGGATCTCCGCCTCCTTCTCCGCTTTTTTAACAGCGTCAAAGAAGTCAAGAAACTCTCCGCCCCGCGCCTTCTCGCCGCGCTCCATCCAGTTGAGGTACGTCTGCCTCGAGATGCCGCACGCCTCGCACGCGGTGGAGAGGTAGTTGCCGGCGCGGATATACTCGCAGATGCGCTCCCGCAGCTCCGGTGTGAGCTTAGACGGCCGTCCCAACGGGTCTCACCGCCCGCTCCCCGGTGAACTCCTCCCAGCGCTTGACGATGACGTCGCAGTAGTGTGGTTCCAGCTCCATCATGAAGCAGCGGCGCGAGGTGCGCTCGCAGGCGATGAGCGTGCTGCCGCTCCCGCCGAAGAGGTCGAGCACGATGTCTCCTTCCTTGCTGGAGTTGACAATGCCCTTCTCGCACAGCTCCACTGGCTTCATGGTCGGGTGCAGATCACTGACTTTCGGTCTCGGGATCTCCCATAGATCGGAGAGATCGCTGCGATCCTCCGTCTCTCCCATCTTCCTCTGGAAAGAGCTCTTTCCGAACCACCCGTAGAAGCAAGGCTCGTACTGCCTCATGTAATTGGAAGGGGAGAGAAGGGTCAGTCCTTGGCCCAGATAATTGTGGTTGACCAATGACAACCTGCCTCCACAAGCCAAAGGCGAGAGCGCATTCCTTCCGGCCCGCTCGCCCCCCATTGATATATGTCCCCCTCGCAGCACTGTTTGTAGACCTCGTAGAGGGAATTGCAGAATACCTTCCACTCATCTGTGTCCATGTTATCATTGGTGACTGCACCGTTAGAACTTCCTGTGACCGTCGGCCTGGTCTTGCTCCTCTTTGACGGCATCAATGTGCTGCCATAGTTGCAGTTGTAGGGCGGGTCTGTGAAGATCATCGCGCCCTTGTTTCCTTCCATAAGTCGATCGATGTTGGCCGATTGGAGGGAATCGCCGCACAGCAGTCGATGCTCGCCGAGAATGATTAGATCCCCTGGCTTGGTGATTGCTACTGGAGCCTCAGGAATCTCTTCGGGGTCTTTGGAAAGCTGGTTGAGCTTGCGCAGGAGCTTCTTGATCTCCTCATTCTCGAAGCCGGTCAGCTTCTGAATATCCTTATCAAGGGAGGCCATAAGCTCCTGCAGCTTGGGCATGTCCCATTCCCCGCTTACCTTGTTCAGGGCGAGGTTGGCCGCTTTCTCGGTCGGATCATCGAAGTCGACGATGACCACTTCGACCTCTTTCTCTCCCATGTCCTTGAGGACCTGGAGTCGCTGGTTTCCTCCAACCACGAAGCCAGTCCTCTTGTTCCAGACGATGGGCTCTATGTAGCCGAATGATTGCAGCGACTGGGTGAGCTTCTTATGAAATTCGGGGTCGTCACGCACGCTCTTTCTAGGATTATATGGAGGTTCCTTGAGCTGCTCGATGGAGACCTTTTCGATGAGCATGATGCACCTTCTTGGGTTGGGGCGGGAGGCCGAGAAGGTGATGAAACCGGCGGCCCGCCCCGTATGCAAGCGACTATCCGGCCGAGGCGCTGGTTAATATAGAAGCGTCAAGACGAGATCGGTGCATATCAATTGCCACCTGACCACGTGTGCGATCAGACCTGAAATGCATCGGAATGGTTTCTTGCATCAATTTGCAGAAAGCAACAGAAAGAACGATATCTGAATAACTTGTTCGACTTCTTTGATCGGGTGAGTGGATAGCCATGGATCGACTGGGTGAGTACTCGAGCGAATTCAAGGGGAAGACCTGCGAGCAGGTGTTCGACGGCATCGCCCTCTGGTTGAAGAATGAGGGTGCGGAGATTAAGGAGTCCACTAGGCCGTCGATGATCACCGCCATCCATGGCTCCCGAAAGACTAACGTCTGGGAGAGGAACGCCCGCAAGGTTCTGAAGTTCAGGATCTTTACTGTGGGGGAAAGCACCCAGGTCAAGGTCGAGACCTTCGTCGGGTCGGTCTTGTACAAGAATACCGTGCAGATGGTCGCGAAGCGGATCTACATCAACTACGGCCTGCTGCTCGAGGAGATATGGGCAAGCGTGAATGGAGGGTCGTCCACGCCAACCTCCGAGATCGAAAAGACGTCCACTCGTGAGCAGGAGCTGCTCGCGATGAAGACCCTGACCGGTATCCAGGAGCAAGTCACTGGTAAGGCGATGATGATCAAAGGGGCAATAATCCTGGCGATAGTGTTCAGCATTCTGGTCCTCGTGGTCCTAGCTTTCGGCCCCTTCACTGGCCTGATGAGGACCGCCGTGAGTGCGGGTGCATTCGCCTTCGGAATGTCGGGCGGCCTGCTCCT
>CAZCNG010000263.1:0-2644 GCA_964500045.1 uncultured Methanomassiliicoccaceae archaeon | reverse complement strand
GGGAGGTCTGGTGCTACCCACACCATGTTGAAGAGAACCATATATTTCGATCGGGCTGGACAGAAGAAGCATTGAACGAGACCAGACACGCGGATCATCCGCCCCATCAACACTCATTATATGCGCTGGATGCACATGGCCACTTGAATGACCACGGACGACCTGGCGGGATTCTTCCTATTCCTGGGGGCAGTGCAATTTCTCGTACTGATGATCGTCGCCGAGACGCAGTATCCGAACTATAATCCAGCCAAGAACTACATCAGTGACTTGGGCGTGTGGAAATACCGCTCTGCCTACATTTTCAACCCGTCGATAGTGGTCATGGGCGTGCTGGTAATGATCGCTGGCGCGCTATTGTGGTCTTTCTACGGCCTTTCACTGGGACCAGCCCTTATTATTGTCTCGGGCCTTGGCGCAATCGGTGTTGGCTTCGTGAATGAGACCCATCTCAAGCCGCATTTGTTCTTCGCCATGCTGGCCTTTGTCCCGTCAGGACTGGCGGCCATCAGCTACGGCCTGGGCACGCCCTTCCCATTCGGGATTGCATCACTGATACTCGGTTCGATCTCGCTCGCGGCGGTCGTTTTGGTCGCAGCCAAGAAACCGATGGGACTGGGAATGGGAGGCATGGAAAGGATGATATTCTATCCGGTGCTGGGATGGATGCTGGCCTATTCCGGATACCTGATGGTGCTGCAGTGAAGCAACCACCTGAATGATGCCGACCGGGGGTTCATCTTCCGCCAATAAATGAAAAACCGGCAAATTCCTTATATGCTACATGCTATCACCTGACATACTCGGCCAGCTGCTCCCGGAGGGGGCATCGGCCACGCAGGGAGTGACTCGATCATGGCATGCTGGGACCCTAGGACCGAAGAGATGCCCAAGGCCGAGCTGGACAAGGTACAGTTCAAGCTTCTGAAGACGCAAGTGTACCGACTCTACAGCTTTTCCGATTTCTACCGCGCCCGCATGAAAGCGGCCGGCGTCACGCCGGACGACATCCTCACCTTGGATGACGCGGTGAAGCTGCCCTTCATGAACAAGAAGGATCTGCGGGACTCGTACCCCGACAAGATATTCACTGCCCCCAAGAGGGAGCTCATCCGCTACCATGCCTCCAGCGGGACCACGGGCAAGCCGACCATCGTCGGCTACACGCGCCGCGACATCGACCTGTGGGCTGAGTCGCTGGGAAGGGGCATGGTATCTGCCGGCCTGGGTGCGGAGGACGTGATCCAGGTCGCCAATACCTACGGACTGTTCACCGGCGGACTGGGATTCCACTACGCGGCCGAGAGGATCGGAGCGGCGGTCGTGCCCGCCTCCACCGGCAGCACGGAGAGGCAGATCCAGATGATCCAGGACCTCGGCGTAACGGCCATGGCGGCTACGCCTTCCTACATGATGTATGTGGGAGAGGTCGCGGAGAAGATGGGTGTCGATCTCAAGGGGACCACGCTCAAGACCGGCCTGTTAGGGGCGGAGCCGTGGTCGGACAAGATGCGCGACCGCATCCAGAACCAATATGGAGTGAGGGGCATCAACTGCTTCGGTGCTTCCGAATTGTCGGGTCCGCTATGGACCGAATGCTCGGAACAGTGCGGCATCCACGTCTGGAGCGACATCGCATTGATGGAGGTCATCGACCCGGAGAGCGGCGAAAGAGTAGCGCCCGGCGAAAGGGGCGAGCTGGTGCTCACCATGCTGCAGAAGGAGGCGTTCCCGATCGTCCGCTACCGCATGGGCGACCTCACCACCATGGAGGACGATAAGTGCTCCTGTGGTAGGACGCATCCCCGCCTCATGAGGATCACCGGCCGCGTGGACGACATGCTTATCATCCGTGGCATTAATGTTTTCCCATCCCAGGTCGAGTACTGCCTGAACACCAATCCGGAGGTCGGCAACGAATTCCAGATCGTGGTGGAAAGGAAAGGCGCCCTCGATGAGATGCTGGTCAAGGTGGAGCTGAAGCAGGAGGCATTCACCGACGACATCATCAAACTCAACGCCGTCAGGGAAAGGATAGGTAATAAGCTGAAGAACACCCTGAACGTGGGCGTGAAGATAGAATTGGTCGGCCCGGGCACGCTGCCCCGGTTCGAAGGCAAGGCGAAGCGCGTGTTGGACAAGAGGGTGATCTGATGACACAGGATATCACAGCATTCAAGATCAAGCAGGTCTCGATCTTCTCGGAGAACAAGCCAGGAAAGCTGGCCACGGTGGCCAAGGTCCTCAAGGAAGAGGGCATCAACATCTTGGCGTTCAGCATCGCCGAGGGCGCCGGCTACGGGGTCATCCGCACCATCGTGGACAAGCCGGACAAGGCGCTGGAAGTTCTGACCAAAGCAGGCCTGATGGTCCGTTTCACCGACGTGATGGCGGTCGAGATGTTCGACCGGCCCGGCGGATTGTACGAACTGACGCAGATGCTCAAGGAGGCCAACATCAACATCGAGTACGCCTACGCCTACCGAAATATACCGAACGCCGTGCTGATCATTCGCGTCGAGGACGTCGAGGACGGCATCCACAAGGTGCAGGCGCACGGGGCCAAGTTGCTGACCAACGACTACTTCAAGTCATCAACCCACGGATGAATCCGTGGGCTTGCCGTTCCACCTTCATGCGGCTT
>CAZCNG010000262.1:0-2670 GCA_964500045.1 uncultured Methanomassiliicoccaceae archaeon | reverse complement strand
CCGGCTCTTGCTTGCCCAATTCTTGATACACATTGGTGAAATTGATGATGGCCTCAAGATTCTCAGCTGCTGTGGCGGCCCTGCGCCGCAGTTCCTTGGCCTCGTCCGTGTCTCCCTTTCTTTCCGCCAGCTCCAAGGTGCCCCTCAGTATTATTGTCTGGTTGAGCAGGTCATGGCGCGTGATGCTGGCCAGCATCTCCATCTTGCGGCCGCTCTCCTGCGCCTTCTTCTCTGCCGACCAGCGCGCGCCCACGTCGCTGACCGCCACGCGCATCGATTTCCCCTCGGACATCATGACGCTGTGAACGTACGCGTGCACCAGTTTGCCATCGGGACGCTGCAGGGCGATCTCACAATCCCCTCCGCCGAGGCCACGGCGCACCATGTCAACGTGTCGGAGCCAGAGGTAGCTGTCCTGGGCATCGATGAAATCCCGGAAGGCCTTCCCCTCCAGCTCCGGCCTGGTTCTTCCCAGGATATCCGCGCCGGTGAGATTCACTGCCCTTATCTGCAACTCTGCGTCAAGCGTGAAATAACCCAAGGGGGCGAACTCGTAGAGGTCGTGATAGCGATCCCTAGACTCTTCCAACGCGATCTGGGCGCGGTGCAGCTCCTCGTTCTGCATCTCCAATTCGATCTGGTGCACTCGCAGCTCATGGTTGGCACGGATCAGGTCCATTCCCACATCCGATTCCTGTGGTATCTCCGCAGCGACATTCTCCGCCTGCTGCCGCAGGCGGGCCGTGTCCTCTTCTCCCTTGCTGCCTTTTTTCACGGTCTATCCCTTCTTCTGCTTCCCTTTGCCAATATCCTCGATCATGCACAGATGTCGTGGGTATGGAACCTTCAGCTCCTTTAGAGGCGCAATGGTCATTTTGACCCAAACGATGGAACCGTCAGGCCGCAGATACCGTTTCTGCATCTGGAATCCCGGGATCTTGCCCGCGTTCATACGTGCCATCTGCTCCTGGTCCCGCTGCACATCATCGGGGTGCGTGATGCTCATCCAGTCGATGGTCTGCAGCTCATCCTGAGAGCGACCGGCGATCTCCGCAAAACGCTTGTTCACTTCGTAGATGCGGCCCGACTGCGAATCGATCAAAGCGATACCGAACGGAGACTCTTGGAACATGGTGCGGAAGCGGGTTTCGCTCTCCTGCAACGCCTCCTCCGCCTGCTTGCGTTCGGTGACGTCCGCATAGGTGATCGCTACCCCATACCCCTCCAGGGGCATCGGCACCGCGTTGACGTTGATCCATACGACGTCTTCGCCCTTGACTATGCCCATCTCCACATTGGAGATAGCGCGCTGTTCCTTCAGTGCCCTGACGCTGGCAAACTCCTCGGGCGGCATGGGAGTGCCGTCGGACCGGATGAGGTCCCACTCCTCCCCGGCGATGTTGCGGCGCGCCTGCTCCTCTTGTGATAATCCAAGCAAGCGCTCCGCCTCCGGATTGCTCTCAACTATCTTGCCTTGGCTGTCAGATATGGTGATGCCCGTGAGAATGCTTTGGAAGAGCACCCCGTACTTGGTGGACGACACGACCAGAGCCTGCTCCGCCCGCTTGCGTGCGGTGATGTCGGTGTCGCTGCCCTGGTAGCCGCGCAGGGTCCCATCCCTATTCAGCAGGGGGATGCCACTGGTGGAGTTCCACAGGATACGGCCGTCCCTGGTGCGCACGGCATGCTCCATGCCGACGAAACGCTCCCCATGCTTAGCTATCTCGAATACCCTGGACTTGATCGTCTCTCGCTCCGCCTCTACGACCAGGTCGTAGAAGTGCAACTTGCCTACGAGCTCCTCGGGGCGGTAGCCCCAAACGATATCGGAAACGCTGCTGACATAGGTGAAGAGACCGTCCGCATCCGCTTCCCAGATAACAGTGCCGCTCTGCTCGGTCATCTGATCGAAGCGGGCCTCGGTCTTGCGTAGGGTCGAGTCGATCTTCTTCAATTCCGTGATGTCGATGAAGGTGAGCACTATTCCGATGACACTGTTCTCGACCGTGCGGTAGGGCAATACGCGCGCCAGGAACCATTCGTCGGCCGAGTTGCGGATAGTTCTCTCCCTGGGGACCAGGTACTCCATCACGGACCTGACGTCCTCCATGAGGTCTTCGCCTTCGACGCGGGACTTGATGTCGCCTAGGGAGCGTCCCACATCGGTGGCGACCAGTCGGAATATCCGGGACGATTCCCGCGTGAACCTGCGGATGATCAAATTCTCGTCCAGGAAGATGGCGCCGATATTGGTGTTGTCCAGCAGGTTCTTCAGATCGCTCTGGGTGAGCAGCAGGTTCATATTCTTGGCCTGGAGCTCGGAATTCACAGAGATCAATTCCTCGTTCACCGATTGCAGCTCTTCCTTCGACGTCTCCAGCTCTTCGTTGGTCGACTGCAGTTCTTCGTTGGTCGACTGCAGTTCTTCGTTGGTCGATTTCAACTCCTCATGGGAGCCCTGCATCTGCTCCACTATTGACTGTAGGTTCTCCTTGGCGGCGCTGAGCTCGCGCTCCAGCTCCTCCGCCCTCTTGGCATTGGCCCCCCTGCCTCTCTTTGCTATGTCGGCCTTGGCGTCGGCCAGCCCGCTCCGCTCTAGGAAGCTGATCAGGAGCAGGGTCCTCCCCCCTTCGACCTCGGTGAAAGGATTGATGACCAGGTCCACGGTCC
>CAZCNG010000261.1:0-2673 GCA_964500045.1 uncultured Methanomassiliicoccaceae archaeon | reverse complement strand
TGCCGGTTGCTCCGCTGAACTCGCCGCTCTGGCTCTTCTGAGTTGGCTTGAATGATGATGAGTAGACTGTGACGAGGACTTCGTCATCTACCGCGAGGTTGGTTGATGCAGTGATGGTGAACTTGTCACCAACGTGCTTGTCGCCAACTGGGTTGACACGGATGACTGGTACCTCGACGAGGAACTGGAGCTTGGTGTAGGTATCATCAACATTGGGGCTGTTGATACCCTGAACAAGGGCTTCAGCTGCGTCTGATCCCTGGAGACTGCTTGGTCCGAGGAGGGTGAAGATTGTCTGTGAGGTCGGGTTAGCAGCAGTGTTTGCCATCTGCTTGTTGATGACTCTGATGATGCCGGTGGTTCCATCAGCATACGTGTCGATATCGAACACATTGTTCTGCAT
The DNA here is from genome assembly GCA_964500045.1 of uncultured Methanomassiliicoccaceae archaeon. Lineage (GTDB taxonomy): Archaea > Thermoplasmatota > Thermoplasmata > Methanomassiliicoccales > UBA472 > CAZCNG01. The sequence continues at coordinate 2,270 of CAZCNG010000261.1, read as the reverse complement.
CGGGTGCTGAACAACGACGAAGTACTGGCCGGGGTAAAGAGTCTTGGTTGCTGCCTGCGCGACCTCGTATTTGAACGATGCGTCAGCGTTTACAGACTGAGTCTTGACGTCTGAAGCGGTGGTCGGGTAGTTCTTACCGAGAATCCAGATCTTGACACCCAGAGTTGGTTGTCCTTGTGCGGTACCGGTGATGAAGATCTTGTCACCCTGTGCGACAGTGGACTGGGATGCTGTTGCAGATACGAACGGCTTCTTGATGATGATCGAGACCGTGCCGAATGCTGCGTTTTGCAGGTTTTGATCGGCAGCGTTGGCGGGCTGGCTTACTGCGTAGATGGTATACGTGCCTGCATCGAGTGCAACTGTTGCTGTTCCCCACTTCCATGACCAGGTGTTGTCACCAAGGACTGATGCCTGCTGGTAGTCTGATGCGACACCTTGTCCAACTGCTGCGGTACGGGGGTTAGTGCTCTGGATCTGTGAACCTTGTGTTTTCAGGTTCGGACCAGTGATGAACAGGTAGGTAGTTTGCGTTTCAGTGTTTGTACCTGAGAATTTAATCTCTTCGCCGAGGTAGTAACTCTGGGAGCCGGCTGCCACGATGGTGACTGCGCCTTTCTCGACCTTTACATTGACTTCGTCGCTCTTGAATGATCCGGCGTTATACGGGAATCCAGAATTTTCAGATCCGGTGTTAGGTACACCGCTTACAAACTGCTGTTCAACACGGATAGTGTACGTCTGTGCCTTGGTCCAGTTGGTGGTTCCCCATTCAACTGTATTGGTTCCAGAGCTAGACATGGTGATGTTAGCATACAGATATGTACCATTTCCGAGCTTGGTTATGGTATCTTGTACTGATCCTTTAGCTACATTGTTCCAGATATTATTAGCAAGGCCTCCTCCACCGTTCTGGTAGGAGTAGTTACCTGCAATACCGGGTGCATTGCTGCCAGTGCCAGTATTCCATGTTGCTGCGTAGAAAGGATCCTGTTTCACATCAAGCTGTGAAGCCCGAATCATCGGGGGCTGGTTATCATATGTACCATCCATACTGCTGGTACCCTTGACCCACAGGTGATAAGAGGTTTTAGGCTTACCAGTGACAGTGATAGAGAAGGACTTACTGCGTACAACTGAGTCCTTGTTAGCTTCGATCTTGACTGTGTCAGAAACCAGTGTAACGGTAGCTACCGCAGATACGGTCTTTCCTGTGTATGATGCTCCACCAAGCTTGTAGTAATCGTCCATTGAGTTGAGCTTGGATGTTGCGTAAGCGGTGTAGGCTCCTGCTGGGTATGCATTCTGACCGTTGAGATCCTGGGCGGCCGTTGACCAGTTCGCGAACTGAACGGTTGCTCCTGTTTGGGCACCCTGCGGGTTGTAGGTCGAAGGTGCATTACCCCAAATCCAAGCCGGGTTTTGGTATGACACGTTCTGAGCACGAAGCGTGTTGTAATATCCACCTACGCTGGTTGAAGCGTTCAACAGTCCAGTAAGAGTTGTACCGGATGCGTCTTTTACAGTGATATCAAGGTAACCATCTTTTTCATTGTAATTTCCGACCATCGGTGTAACACCAGTGCGGAGTGTAGACAGTGCCTGGAACTGGTTGGTATCAATTTTGAAACCTAGATACTCTCCCTGAACAATTGACTTACCAGTTGCGGGAAGACCAACTGCCCCAGTAGCGGAGCCGAAGTCCCAAATATCTAACGCAATAGATGGATCTGCTACTACGAATGCAGCCGGTGTCAGTGCGGTACCAGTACTACCATTGATACGATACCAGTTACCTACACCCTGTCCAAAGACAGATGGGGAAATAGCAAAGCTATCAATACCCGACAATGTATATGGGATTGTGGGCGAGGTCGTAGTAATTACTGCTGCTGATGCCCACCAGCCAACACTAAATGATGTGTTATCTGATGCTACAGCCACAGCGCCATTCTTGTCGTAATAGACTGAGTTAATCGAAGGTGTCAGGTTCAAGCCCTGTTCTCCGATATAGACCGTTGCGCCCTGCGAGATGTTCGTTCTGGTTACGTATGCCGATACGGGCATAACGGTTACGAGAACGAGCAACAGAGCAACTGCAACGAGTGCAATGCTTAATCGCTTAGTCATATGTTTAGTTCCTCCTAAGTTTACATCATACATTTCAAGCCGCGAAACGTTTCGACAGATGCCGAATAACTGTTCTGCGAGCCCTATACTCCGATTAGACGGAATATGGAACAGTATTTGTAAAAGAGTTAATATATCCT
>CAZCNG010000260.1:0-2678 GCA_964500045.1 uncultured Methanomassiliicoccaceae archaeon | reverse complement strand
CTTGGCGTTGGTGTGGGCCTCAGGCCAGAAGGTCTTGGTGGCCTCCATAACATCTACAGTCACGCTCTGGGTGAAACAGACTACCGGGGGTCTGTCGAGTTCCTTCATTTCGAGAGCGGCAATGACGCGCTGCTTGGGAGTCATGTTGGACATACTATTCTCTCCTAATCAATTGGGAAAGGCGTTTTCTGCCGTTTATCAGTAATAACATACTTCAATGTTTCCCCTGTCGTTCCAGGGTAGCCAGCATGAATGGATGCGCCATCCAGGCCGGCAGGCAAAGAGACGCTATGGGAGCTGACGGGACGGCATGATTAATAGGCGCGCCCTCTTTGTCGGAGACATGCTGCTCATGGCCCACCTCTTCACCGGCGTGGTGATCGGACTGGTGCTGTTGATGCTCACCGGCCAGAAGTGGACGGTGCTAGCTGCGGCCGTGGGAGCCGTGTACCCGGACCTGGTGGACAAGCCCCTGGGACACCTGCTGCTCAGTTCGGAACTGGACAACGGGAGGATATTCTGCCATACGCTCCTCTTCCTCGGGGTCTGCTTCCTCATCGCCTATATTCTCTACCGTTACAAAGGCAGCTGGGTGGGGATCGCCTTCGCGCTGGGCGTGCTCAGCCACCAGTACTTGGACCTGATGTTCTTCACGCCCACCTCGTGGCTATGGCCGGCGTTGGGCGCGTTCGAACACGGATTCTATCCCAACTACTTCTCCTGGGGAGTGACCACGGAGCTGTCGACCCCCTACGAGTATCTGTTCTTCCTCCTCTCGGCCGTGACCATAGCCTATGTCTACGGACAGAAACTGATGGGCATCCCGGACCTGGTGCTCGTGCAGAACCGTAGATTGGTCTACGGCCTGCTCCTGGCCACGGCGGTCCTGCTGCTGATGGCAGGCACCGTCCTGCTTCTTTCTTCTCCAACCTATGAGAATGTGGATTACCTGTTCGCCGGCGGGCTTTGCCTGGCAGGCGGTTTTGTCTTCAAGAACCTGAAGCCTATCGCTCTTCCTCGTAGAGATCGCTCAGCGCCTCCAGGACGTTGAGCCCCTTGTCGGTGAGGAGATAATCGCCCCGCTCGAAGCGCTGGGCCACCATTCCCGATTCCACGAGCTTCTGCAGATGGAACAGTAGGTTGCCGCCCTTCATGCCGGTGATGGACGAGATCTCCGAGAAGGTGCGCGATTGCGACAGCAGCAACTTCAGTATCTGCATGCGGTACGGGTTGGAGATGGGGTCGAGGAACCTCTCCACTATCTCCTTCTCCGGCAGCGCCTCCAGCTTGTGCTTCATCTCCGCGAAGGTGGTGTAGGTCCGCCACGCCTTCAGCGTGCTCAGCTCCTTCTTGCTATCCACACCATTCGATGCCTTCTCTTTGGCCCGTGGCGACTGCTTGGCCACCAGCTTGTCGATGCTCTCTGCGAGCCTTGCCACCTCTGCGCGGAGCGCTTGCACCTCCGCCTTCAGCGCCGCGTCGTCGTTTGCCATCTCATCTCCTACAGTGCCCTGTAGCGCGCTACATTCCATTGACGGTCCAGTATATATGGCCTCCTCGCCGATGCCAATGGCACAGGAGAAGCGGGCACCTCCATCGCCGGGGAGAACCTTTCGTGAGGAAGGACGGCCAAGGGTGCCTTAATCTGCTGGAGAACGGCCTTAGGAAGCAGAAGAAGAGCGCACTCAATAACGACGTCGTGCAAATTCCACCTCCTCTCTCTTCCCTTTTTTTCTCCCATCTACAAAGCCGGCCCTCCGGCGATGATCATTGAATCTCAAGATGAATTCAGGGTCTTGATCCCCGGCGAGGTGCACGCTCCCGCGCCATGGCTACGCCCATGAAGCGAAGAAAAAGAAGAAGAATGTAAAGGGAGGCCGTGAGGCCTCGTTCAAAATTGAGGTTTGGGTCGGTAAGTGAAGCTCTAGTGCTTCAGGAGTTCCATCGCGACCTTGACGGCCTCGTTGGCGTCGTAGCCCCATCCGTCCGCGCCGATCTGGTTCGCGAACTCTCTGGAGGTAGCACCGCCGCCGATCATGGTGTGGACCTTGCCCTTCATGCCGCCTTCCTTGACCATCTTCTCGATCTCCTTCATGCCCGCCAGGGTGGGGGTCATGAGGGTGGAGGTGGCGATGATGTTGGCGTTCTCGGCCTTGGCCTTCTCGATGATGTTCTTGATCGGGATGTCTCTGCCGAGGTCGAAGATGGTCATGCCAGCGCCGGTCAGGAGAGCCTTCACGATGTTCTTGCCGATATCGTGCACATCTCCCTCAACCACGCACATGACGACCTTTGCCTGTGCACCAGAGGATGCCTTGTCGAGCTTCGGCAGCGCCACGTCGAGCGCCTGGTAGAGCGTCTGGGCGGACAGGAGAACCTGGGGCAGGAAATACTCCTTCTTCTCGTACTTCGCGCCTACGATCTCCATGGCCTTGCTCAGCCCATCGAAGATGATGGTGCGAGCGCTAATTCCCTCGGCCAAAGCCTTCTCAGCGAGCGGCTTGGCTTCCTTGATTTTCCCCTTCACAACTACTTCAACCAACTGGTTCAATGTGTCGCTCATTCTAATTTCCTCCCAAAGTTGTTAAAGATTTAACCTCCGATTCAAATTGGCGATAATAAAGCCTTTTATGGATGGATGTACCATCCATATGCATTGGACACTACAATCGTTAATG
>CAZCNG010000259.1:0-2680 GCA_964500045.1 uncultured Methanomassiliicoccaceae archaeon | reverse complement strand
TCCTCATCGCCACCACCAATTGCGCTGAACTGATCGAAGGTGCGCTCATCCGGCCAGGCCGCTTGGATACCGTGCACATCCCCATGCCGGACATGAACGCCCGCGAACGCATCCTGGAGATCCATCTGGACCGCCTGCCGGTGCGCAAGGACGTGGACCTGCCCCGCTTGGCCAAGGTCACGGAAGGCATGAGCGGCGCCGAGCTGGCGGAGGTCGTCAACGAAGCGGCCTTCAAAGTATTCGAGAAGAGGATGGGCGGAGTGGCGCGCACCCGCGTGAAGATAGACACGGAGATGCTGGTCGACATCATCACCAAGCGCGCCAAGAAGAAGGTCCGTCCGGCTGGATACTGTTGATCAGCCGGCCCAGGGCGCTATGCAATAAACGCCCGGGGGTTGATAGGTACCCTTCTTGACCATGGTCACGTTGACGCCCTTGGCCGCGTAGCCGAGCGAAGTGATGACCGCATGCGCTCTCTCATCGGCGCGGGCGTTGAAGAAGAGCATATCGCTTCCGCCGGCGCTGGCAGCCGCTTCCGCGGCTGTCAGCAGGCGACGCATATCATCTTCGCTGTTGGAAAGCAGCACCCTCAGCGCGGACATCGGCACACCGCGCAGCGGATGCAGATAGACCGCGGCGGAGCCGTTGACCCCATCTCCGAGCCGCAGGCCGAGGCCGTATGCCTCCGTCATGCGCATCTCCACCGAGCAATCCACGCCGCAGGCCGCAAGCAGTTCCGGTGTGGGCATCGGCCCGGACGGTGGCAACACGGTGCGCCTGGCCTTCAGTTTCTTCTGATAGAACATGGTGCGGCTGACCTCGCGATATCCTCTCTTCTCGTAGAATGCGAGAATGTCGGAGCGGTCTGCGGCCGCTTCCAGGCCGAGCACGCGCGCCCCCATGGCCGTCAATCTCTCCTCGGTGCGCAGCAGGAGGTCCGAGGCGATGCCCTGCGCGCGGTGCCGGTGGTCCACTTCGATCGGCCCGATCCAACCCTGGTCCCCCCAAAGGTGGCCGAAGCACTGCCCGACCAGCTTCTTCTTCGAGAAGGCTGCGAAGGGTTGGACGCTCTTATCCGCTAGATACGCTCGGAAGATGCGTACGCTGCGCGCAGGATAGACGACCTCTCTGCCAAGGTCGCGGGAGGCCTCGTGCGACCACACCCGGCGTGACAGCGATTGCGACTTCCTCTCTTCACCGGGGCGGAGAACGCGGACGTCCCAGTCGCTCATTCTCCTCCCTTTCTCCTGGCCCGGATGGAGATCAAAGCGGCGGTGGAGCCAGCGCCGACGCCGTTGTCGATGTTGACGACCACCATTCCTGGTGAGCAGGTCTGCAGCATGCCCAGCAGGGCCGCCTTGCCCTGTCCGCCGGCACCGTAGCCCACGGACGTGGGCACGCCGATCACCGGCACGTCGCACAGCCCGCTGACGACCGTGGGCAGCGCTCCCTCCATACCGGCCACCACGACCAGGGCGTCGACTCCCTCCGTCAGCATCTTTTCCAGCGGGGTCATGAAGCGGTGCAGTGCGGCCACGCCCACGTCGTAGGCGGTGATGACGCGGCATCCCATGGCCTCGGCGACCGCGCGAGCTTCTTCAGCCACACCGATGTCCGAACTGCCTGCGGTCATGATGCCGATGACGCCCCGCTCCTTCCTGTCCGTGCGGCGGTCCACGACGACCATCCTTGCCCTTGGGTCGTAGGTGGCGTCCGGGACCTTCTGTCGCACCGCCTCGAAGTGCTCCTGGCGCGCGCGAGAGACGAGGATGACCTCACGGTCGCACATGACCCTCTCCACTATGTCCGCCACCGCCTGCGGCGTTTTGGATTCGCCGAAAACGACCTCCGGGATGCCGCGGCGCGCTTCCCGCGCATGGTCGAAGATGGTGTGCTCCCCGATCTTCTCCAGGAAGTCGAGGCGGAGCAGGGTCTCCACGCGCTGCTCGTCGATCTCGCCGCGCTTGTACCGCTCCAGCACATCCCTGAGATTCATGGTCACCCCATTCCTGGTAGCGGTAAATAACTTGCCCGCTCACTCGTCCGCCGCATCGTCCTCCTCATCACCCTCGAGGAGCTCCTTCCGTACAATGAAAACGAGTCCGCACATCTCGCAGACATGCTCCCTGGTGCGGCGGTCGAAGGAGACCTCCTTGCTGTGGCATTCCGGGCAGACCTTCTCGTAGACGATGAGTGGCTTGACCTGTGGCATTCGCCTCTCCGCTCCCGCTATGGAGTTGGCTGTTCTTATCTGATAGGGTGGCGAGGCTTTCAATAGGGCCGGTGTCCATGGCGTGCCCATGAAGCTCCTGCATCGTGTGACGCCATTCATCTCCAAGCAAGGCGGTATCGCCGTGGCCTATTCTGGTGGTGTCGATAGTGCGAGCGTGCTCGCCGCCGCCCACCGCCTGCTGGGCAAAGAGGTCGTCGGCATCATGGTGTCGACCGATCTGGTGCCCCAGCAGGAGATCCGCGAAGCCGAAGAGACGGCGCTCAACATCGGTGCCCGCCTCGAGATACTGAGGGTGGATATTCTGGCCGACGCCAAGGTGGCGGCCAACCCGCCGGACCGCTGCTATCACTGCAAGCTGGCCATCATGACGGCGATCAAGAAGCGCGCCACCGAAATGGGCATCGCCAACGTGCTCGACGGCAGCAATGCCGACGACGCGCGTTCGCA
>CAZCNG010000258.1:0-2685 GCA_964500045.1 uncultured Methanomassiliicoccaceae archaeon | reverse complement strand
CACTACTTCCGGGCGCAGCGCGATGTGGACGGCAAGATACGCCGCGGCATCGTCGACGAGGTGCTCATGGTCAAGAAATTCAAGGACGCCGCCACACCTGCCGTCGTGAACCACCTGCGCCAGGATCAGGCTCTTTTCGTTCCGAATCGCTCCTTCACTTCCTACTGCGGCAATGACGCCGTGGAGAATGACTTCGCCGTCCCCCTGGTCGGCAGCCGCAATATGCTGCGCAGCGAGGACCGGGGCGGAGCCAAGGACTATTACTGGCTGCTGGATAAGGCCGGCATGCCCTCCCCGCGCAAGGTGTCCAAACCCGAGGATATCAATGCGCTCACCATCGTCAAGCTGCACCACGCCAAGAAGAAGCTGGAGAGGGGCTTCTTCACCGCCTCCAGCTACGAGGAGTTCGAAGCCAAGGCGGCCAAGCTCATCTCCCAAGGGGTCATCGAGAAGGCCGATCTGGCCCACGCCCGCATGGAGGAGTACATCATCGGTCCTGTCTTCAACCTGGACTTCTTCTATTCGCCGTTGGAAGAGAGGGGCTCGCGCATTGAGCTGCTGGGCATCGACTGGCGCTTCGAGGCTTCCCTGGATGGTTTCGTGCGGCTGCCCGCCGAACAGCAGCTGGCCTTGAACGACGCGCAGCGCCTGCCCGAGTACACGGTATGCGGGCACAACAGCTCCACCCTGAGGGAGTCACTGCTGGAGAACGCCTTCGAGCTGGCCGAGAAATATGTCAAGGCGGCCCAGGAGCATTTTGCCCCCGGCGTGATCGGGCCGTTCTGCCTGCAGACCTGTGTCGATAAAGATCTCAACTTCTTCATCTACGACGTCGCCCCGCGCATCGGCGGGGGGACCAACGTCCACATGTACGTGGGTCACCCCTACGGGAACTCGCTGTGGAGGAGGAGCATGAGCACAGGCCGCCGCCTTGCCATGGAGGTCAGGCGCGCCCTGGTCGAGGAGAGGGTGGATGAGCTCGTCACCTGAGGCCTTGAAGATGCATTATATACGGGGCGTCTCAATATATATGAGAACCAGCCCTTGGTGCGGGGTGCTTTCTGGCAGAGGCGATCGCATGCTGAAAAGAGGAGGTTTGAGGTCCATGGCCGCGGCGGCCCTCCTGATCGCCATGCTCCTCCTGGTCAGTCTTCCCGTGCAGGCCCAGGCTCAGGTTTCCACCCACCGCATCACCGTGGACGTCTTCGAGCTCTCCCGGCCTGCGGTCCCCGTCGTGGGTGCGCGCGTCACCTTCGTGGACGCGCACACCGGCGCCGCGGCAGTCCTATTCACCAACAGCACCGGAGGCGTCGCCTTCTTCCCCGCTGGTCCGGCCTACTTCAAGATCCTGATCAATGCCACCGGCTTCTACGATTCCCGCCATTACGATGCGGTGCACAATACCGACTTCATCCGTTTCGATGACACCAGCAACTTGGCACTGAACGCCACCTACCTGGCCCGCCTGCCCTCGGTCCTCAATCGGGTCGACCTGGGGTTCAGCGGAGAGTCGCCGACGAGGGGGGTGGACGTGCGCATCGCCTATGCCGGTATTCTTGATCAGACCGCCTATGCGGCCGCGCTGACAACCAACGCGACCATCTCCCTCCCGGCAGGCAATTACCGCGTCGTCTACGGCGGCCAGGGGCTGCAGCCGAATTCCTTCATCTTCACGGTGAGCGCACCGCGCGCGCTCGAACTGACGCTGGCCGCGGCCACGCTCTTCACGGTCGATATCACCCAGGCCGGGGCCGCGGCGGCCAACGCCTCGGCCTACCTGGTAAGCAAGCAGAAGGCCGAACTGGGCCGCATGCTGCTGGAGCCCAGTGCTCAGGCCGGGGGCCAGTTCACCTTTGACGCCTATTCAGGCGATTTCTATTTGGTCGTGAGCAGCCCAGAGGGCAAGGCCAAGGTCGTCGACGTGACGCTGCCCTCGACCGGTGCAATGGTGGATCTAGCTTCGCGCGCACGTGACCGCACCACCGACTCGTTCCAGATATCCAAGACCGACTGGAATGCCACTACGATCGTCACTCTCCGGCAATTGCAGGGCGACTCGTCGACACCGATGATGTCGTTGAGCTACCTGCCCAACTTCCGCATGCAGCTTGATATGGACCCGACCGTGGGCGGCAACTGCAACGGAAAGGTCGACGGGACAGAGATCTACAATTACACCGAGATGCTGAAGCGGATGGGGCCTGACCATATCACGACGGCCGGGCTTTTCACGATCGAAGGGTATAGTCTCATCTCTGAGGCCGATCAGGTCCAATACGACGTCAGGGCCGCCGGCTTCCTGGAAGGCATGCCCGTCTGGTCCGAAGCAGACTATTCGACGACCTTCACCGCGAAATACACCCCTCTGGGGGGCACAGTGCGCAACGGGCAGGCCAGCTACATAATGGTCCTGAATCCGACCTACAACAGCACCTACCTGGGGTGGTCCTACAGGGTCCAGCTGCCCACGGACTACGTCCTGCTGGGGGCCTCGGTTTACAAAGACCCGATCACCATCAAAGTGAGTGACTACACCACGGTGAGCATAGAATCTCCCAGCTACCGGCCCGGCGACCGCCTCCCGGCCCTGGTCTCCCTGCCCGTGGTCACGGCCAAGGCGCCGTCGGCCTCGGTGGGCGTGGTGCTCACCACCTCCACCTATCGGGTCGATCAGGATACCTACAT
>CAZCNG010000257.1:0-2713 GCA_964500045.1 uncultured Methanomassiliicoccaceae archaeon | reverse complement strand
CAGGCCAAAGGCACTCGCTCCGCCAAGCGCAAGTTGAAGCGCTTGGCGAAGAAGGAACACCGCTTCATGGCCAACGTGAATCATCAAGTCGCCACGTGGATAGTGAACCAGCCGTTTGACGCCATCGCAATTGAGAAGCTGACGGGGATCAAAGCGAAGAAGCAGACCAAGGCGCACAACCGGCGCCTGGGCAAGTGGGCCTTTGCACAGATTCAGGAGTTCATCAAACATAACGCCGAACGTGCTGGAAAAGCGGTGCTGCGGGTCAAGCCGAATTATACGAGCCAAACGTGCTCGAGATGCGGCGCGGTGCGCAAGGCGAACCGCCAAGGCCACCGTTACAAGTGCAAAGCCTGTGGCTTCGAACTGCACTCCGACTTGAACGCCGCCAGGAACATCGCTCGCCTTGGTATAGCTGAGGCGAGCAGGCCGCCCGTCAACCGGCCCACTGTAGCGGGTGGTGAAGCCTGATGACAGGTCGAGCCCAGTTACAAGCCTACGGAATCATCCGTGGGTCGTTTACACCACGAACGCCACTTTCCATTGGCCTTGGCCGGTGAGCACCCTACGGTGGCCGCGCAGGCGTTCATCCATGCCCGCGTCGCCCGTATCGACCATGAGCAGCGGCGTCATGGCCAGCTTCTGCGGCGTGGCGGCGATGATGACGTGCGCGTCCGCCACGGCGGCGATCACCGCCGGAGATATCTGTTGATTCCCGCGTCCGAATATGAATCCCTGCCGTCCGATCGGCGTCACCACTATCCATGCCTCCTTGGCGGATTCGAGCATCTCCAGCAGCATGCCCTCGTCCACGTCCAGGGCGACGAGGGCACCGTCCTGGTAGATGTCCACACCCAGGGGCGTCTTCTCTACACCCATGGCTTTCGCCGCCACCTGGATGGTGCTTCCGGGCCCCAGTATCACCGTGACTCCGTTCGGGACCATCTCCTTCAGATGTTGGCCGATCTCCCACTTATCCTCCTCATCATCGGCCGCTTCCACCTGGCCCTTGGGTGATTGCAATCTACCTACCTTCGACGGCGTCAGCAGCTTGCCATAGGTATGGTGCACCACGCGACCTAGGCGGAATTCCACCTCGTCCACGTCGATGATCTCGCTCTCGACCATGACCACATCGCCCAACATCCAGTCCTGCAGCAGCAATCCGGCCGCGGTCGGGGTGGCGGCGAAGACACCGGAATGCATCTTGACACCGGCAGGTATGCCGATCACCGGCACCCTGTTGCCGACCGCGTCGAAGACGTCCCGGGCCGTGCCGTCCCCGCCGCAGAATACTATCAACTCGACGCCGGAGTCGAGGAAGGAGGCGCACGCTGCTTTCGTGTCCTGCGCCGTGCTCATCTCCTGCGGCGAATAAGTGATCACCGCGGACAGGTCCAGCTTCCGGAGGACATCCTCGCCCATCGGTCCCGAGGCGGTCAAGAACATGACGCTCCATCCCGGCCCCAATACGAAGAGCGCCTCTTCGGCGCGGCGTGCGGCCCAGAAAGCCGCATCCGATGGAACCTCCCGTCCGTCCGTGCCCTTCCAGCCGAGCGGACCGCCGTGGCCGGCGATGGGATTGATGACCAGGCCCACCTTGCGCAGGCCGCCATCACTTCCTTCAGAACCATCGTCCACGGTAGTAGAGGGTTTGATAGGGGTAAAGTATTTGCTGTTGGCAAGAGGCCCCTGTTTCACTTCTGGAACAGATCAGGCCCGAGCTTCGCCTCGGCGCCCATGACGTGCGAGGGGCTGATCTCCATCGACTGCTTGGCCTGCGGCACGGGTATGGGCATGCCCTGGGGGGCCTGCTCCTCCTGGTGATTCATGACCCACTCGCGCACTTCCTTCTTCAGCTCGACGCGAAAGGCGTTGCTGACCTGGGCGCAGAAGGAGTCGACGATGCTCATGACGTTGCGGTCGATGATCTTGAAAGCGTCGCTCATCTTCTTGTCCCCCGCCATCCTCAATAGGAGGTCGTTCTCGATGACGATCATGTTGGGCGCCACCTTCTTCAGCGCCTCGATGCCCGCATCGGCCTTGGCCGTCCTGTCCTTCCCTTCGGAAGTGAAAGGGCGGATCGCCACGACGAACGTGATGGCCTTCGATTCCTTGGCAATGCGCGCCACGACCGGCGCCATTCCAGTACCGGACCCGCCGCCCATGCCGGCCACGACCATGATGATGTCGTTGCCGCGCAGCGAATCACGGATAGCGTCCTTGGCGCATTCGGCGCAGTACTCCCCGACCTCCGGGAAGCCCTTGGTGCCCTGACCCTGGGTGACATCCCCGCCCACCAGGATCTTCTTGTGTGCCATGCTCGCCAGGAGATTGTCCGCATCGGTGTTGATGGCGACCATCTGCACGTTCTCTTTCATCGACCCATACAGGCGACTGATTGTGTTGCTGCCCGCGCCCCCGACTCCAACAACGGCGATCTTGGGTTCTGTCATCCCCCTGGCGAGCAGATTAACTATCTGCTCGGTCCTCGCCGCGTTCTCAATTATGCCGCTTGCCATTCTGTTTGCCCCCATCCCAGCTATAGTAAATGGTTAAGGCGGGGTTTAGCCCCGCCCGTGTGCATCCCATCCCATCTGATATTGCCCTACATGCGCTCGATGAGCTTCATGTTCCGCTCGAAAGTGGCCCGCTTGCGCTCCTCCCGCTTGTCCTGCGGCAGCCATGCATTGCGCAGGGTCTCTTCGACCAC
>CAZCNG010000256.1:0-2771 GCA_964500045.1 uncultured Methanomassiliicoccaceae archaeon | reverse complement strand
TTCGTGAACGCAACCAGCGCAAGGCACCCGACATGCCGCAGGAAGAACTGGTCGTACACACATTCCGTCCGCGCAGCGCCATGGTGTACGACCAACGTATCCTGTCCTGGAATGGACCAGACAAAGTATCCATTACGGCGCTGGATGGTCGGCTGATCATCCCCGCCGTAGTCAGAGGCAAGTACGCCCCGCTGGAAATGTCCCGCGTCAAGGGACAGGCGGACCTGATCTACGTCGATCGTCAGTTCATTGCCTACAAGGCGGCATTGACCGGCGTTCCGTTGGTCATCATCGACCCGCGCAACACCGGTCTTCAATGTAGTGCCTGCGGGCACATCGATGAGAAGAACCGGCCCACGCAGTCAGACTTCTGCTGCGTCTGTTGCGGACACAGCGAGAACGCCGACCTCAACGCCGCCAAGAACATCCGCAACAGGGCTGCCATCATCCAGCCTATGGTCGTCCGTCCTGCGGAAGGTTCCGCATGAAGCTGGAACGGCAAGCCCGCGGATTCATCCGTGGGTTGATGACTATGCTCTCGCGACCCTTGCCGGTGAATAGAATGAATGGTATGCTATTGGACGAAGCTCGGATGGTCTTCAGTAGTTCCAGGCCGTCCATTCCTGGCATCTGGTAATCAGAAACTACCACGTCGAACGCGCCGGTCTGAATAAGGTTCCAGCCCTCATCCCCCGAAGCGGCCGTGCTGACCTCAAAACAGGGATTCCTGGAGAGCCAGCTGCTGGTCAGGTCCAGGATGTCCTGATCATCATCAATGGCCAGGACCGCTATGCCCCTTTCTGATCGCACTACCATTAGGGTCGATGTCAACCTGAATAGATATTTAGTCGCATCCCTCGACCTCCCGCCCTATTTACATGCCTGCACAGAACAAATGCCTCCGCCCGCGCCGACCGCCTCGAAAGACGAGATCGACCGATGTTGGAAGAACGACGGCTGCGAAGCTACCACATAATCGTTATCTAGCCGCAGACTCTTCGCATCGACAGTTCACATAAGGGGGAATACAAATCAGCGCTATCGAGGTCAAGGAGCTCACCAAATCCTATGGTGAGTTCCAGGCCGTACGGGGCATCTCCTTCGACGTCAAGGAAGGGGAGGTCTTCGGCCTGATCGGCCCCAACGGGGCGGGCAAGACGACCACCCTTAGGATCCTGGCCACGCTACTGGAAGTAACTTCCGGGAAGGTCACCATTTTCGGCAAGGACCTGAAGACCCAGCCGGACGAGGTCCGGAAGGTGATCTCCTACCTGCCCGAGGATGCCGGTGCCTACAAGAACCTGACCGGCCGGCAGTACCTGGAGTTCATCGCCGCCTTCTTTGGGGACGGCGCGGAAAAGCAGGCCATGATCCAGCGGGGGTTGGACATCGTTCGTTTGGCGGAAAGGATCGACGATCGCGTGGACACCTACAGCAAGGGCATGACCCGCCGCCTGCTCGTAGGTCGCGCCTTGATGATCGACCCCAAACTTGCCATCCTCGACGAACTGACCTCCGGGCTCGACGTCCTCAATGCCCAGGAGATACGCCGCGTCGTAAAGGAAACGGCCCGCAAGGGAACGACCATCATCCTCTCTTCGCACAACATGCTCGAGGTCGAGCTGATGTGCGACCGCATCGCACTGGTCAACGACGGCCGCATCGTGGAGATGGGTACTCCCTCTGAGCTCAAACAGAAGTACAATGCCTCGAACATCGAAGATGTCTTCGTGGCGGTGGTCAAATGAGTCCGCTCGGCAACATAATCAGGAAGGAGGTCAAGGAGCTCTTGACCCCCGCCACGCTGGTCCCCATCATCCTCGTGGCCGTCATCTTCGCCTCGCTCGGTGGCGCCCTGGGCGGCATCAGCGAGAAGGCGACCGCCAAACCGACCATCGCCGTCGTGCAGATGGAGGGGTCCGGGATACTGGCCGACGTCGGCTTTTTAGGTCTTAACGCTTCCTCCAAGGTCGTCTACCACGGTAGCAACACCAGTGATGCCATGGCTGCGGCGCTCAAGGCCGGCGGTCAAGGTGTGGTCGTCCTGCCCAGTAATTTCACCAGCAACATCCTCAGCAATATCACCGGCTACTACGAAGTGCAGTGGATCATGTACGGCACCGGCCTGGCCGATTCCATCCAATCGAACACGGTCAGCTCGGCCACGGGTACGATGAGCCTCACCATCTCCCGCGTTCTCATCGACGCCAAGCTCACGGACAATGCCACCATGATCCTACAGCCCACCCGGGCGTTGGATTCCACCGTCTACCGCGGTCAGGTCATGGCCGGCCTCTCCCCGCTCACACTGGCCGGCTTCATGTCCAGCCAGGGGATCATCGTGCCGCTGATCGTGCTGATGGTCGTCATCTACTCCGGCAGCATGGTCATCACTTCCATGGGCACGGAGAAGGAGAACAAGACCCTGGAAACACTGCTGACGCTGCCCGTGCGCAGGAGCAGCATCGTCTTCGGGAAGCTGGCCGGCGCCACCATAGTAGGCCTCATCATGGCGGTCATCTACATGGCCGGCATGAGCTTCTACATGTCCTCGCTGACCGCGGGAGCGCCCTTCGATCCGGCGAAATACGGTATGACGCTCGACCTGGCCAAGTACTTCCTGGTCGGCGTCTCACTGTTCCTGGCGCTCATGTCCGCGCTGGCATTGTGCATGATCCTGGGCATCTTCACCAAGAACTACAAGGCAGCGCAATCCATGACGATGCCCATCACCTTCCTGGCGCTCATCCCCATGTTCGTGCTGATGATGA
>CAZCNG010000255.1:0-2816 GCA_964500045.1 uncultured Methanomassiliicoccaceae archaeon | reverse complement strand
TATTCGATGACCTGGATGTTCTTGCCGGTGGTGTTCTTGAGGCGGATCACGTTCTCGCCGCCCTTGCCTACGGCGCGGTTTGCCTCGCCGGGCTCAACGACGAAGACGAGCTTGTCCTCGGCTTCCATGCAGTCACGCACATGCGTGCGGGTGATGCTCTCGAAGAGAGAGATGTAACGCAGCGTGTCCTCGGTGAAGGTTATGTCTGCCATAAGTGATCACAGCGAGGTAATGTTGGAGGTGCCCTTGTCCAGGATGGCGATAGCCGACACCGAGAAGGGCTTGCCGCATAGGGCTCCCAGTTCCAGGTTCGTGCCTTCGAAGACATGTACCGGCACCGAGTGCTGTTTGCTGGTAATGTAGTCACTGGGGCAATTGCTGGAGACCACGATCATCTTGGCCTCTCCCTTACGGATGGCCTTCTCACTCTGCTGCACTCCAAATACCACCTTGCCGGTGGAGATAGCGGTTTTCAAAGATCTTCCCAAATCAACCATGTTTCGCCCCTCCCTTGGGGTACTTATAGATAAGATTCACGGCTCCGGTGCCCAGCGTAACCGGCTGCCCTACTATAATGTTTTCTGCCACGCCCATCAGCTTGTCCTCTTCGCCGGTGAGGGCAGCATGCAACAGGTGCGCGGCGGTGATCTCGAACGCGGCCCTGGCGAGCACGGACGACTTGCGGCCGGAGATACCGTGGCGGCCGATGGCTTTGACGTCTCCGTCTGCGGTCATGAGGTCCGCGACCAGCATGATGTGGCGGATATCGACGGCGAGACCCTGTTCGGACAGGGTGCGGTGTGCCTCGTCGATGATGGCCCTCCTGGCCGCCTCCACACCGAGCACTTCGAAGACCTCCTGGATGGAGTTCGTCCAAGTACGCGTGTTGTCGACCTCAGGCCGCTCCAACACTTCCTGCAGGTTGGTGCCCTCGGTGTAGATGACCCACTCCTCGCCCTCCTTCTTGATGATGGCGCGGTTGATATTGTTGACACCGCTGATCTTCAACTGCTTCATGATGTCGAAGATCTTCTGCATCTCGATGAAGGAGGATTGGAAGCTGATCTTCTCGTAGACCTGGTCCCTCTCTTCCTGGGTGAACCTCTCGGCCAGATCGCCGAGCATCTGCTCCCAGTTGAGACCAACGGTCACGGTGAAATCACTGTTATCGAACTTCACCAGGGCGCGGGACTTGGACTTCACGAGCTTGTCGATGACCTTGGCGTGGTCCTTGCCCACAGACTTTAGGTCAGCCACATCGATGAAGCCGAGCTTGCGGATCTTCTCGACCACGGCGGACCACTGCACCCCGTGCTGGTCCATCTTCTTGTCGTCCAGCTTGAAGACGATGTGCATCTCGTCCGTGTCCGTCTCGGTCTTGGCGATGTCCTTCATCTGCGTCGTTTCTATCTCCGCGGCCAGGCGCTTGACCTTGTCCTGTTCCTTGGAGAACTCGGCCTTTAGGAAGACGCTCATGACCGGGGTCGACGGCTGTCTCCTGGCGTCCACGATCTCGATCAGACGAGGCAAGCCCAAAGTAACGTTGATTTCCGCCACACCTGCGTAGTGGAAGGTACGCATGGTCATCTGTGTACCTGGCTCGCCGATCGATTGCGCTGCGATGATGCCCGCGCTCTCGTTCGGGTCCATCATGTGCTCGCGGAACTTTTCGTTCGTGCGCTTGAGGATCTCCTTCTGCTTTGACTCCGACACGTCGATCTCACGGATGCGGCGGGCGATCTCGCAGACGACCTTCTGGGAGATGTTGTTGTAGCCGTTGTCATCGCAGATCTTCTGGAGCTTCAGTTCGAACTCGTTCATCACCGGCGCTTTCTTGGGCTGATGGAAATCGGCGGCGGCCATGGGCTTCCGTTCCGGTCGATCCATCTGCTTCTTGGTGAGCTTCTTCGGTGCCCGTCCCTTGACGGCGCCGGCCTCGTCCTCGCTGAGGCCGCAGGCTTTGAGATCCTCGACGGACGCTTTCTCCATCTCGGTCTTCGTGGCCCACTTCTTGGTGAGCTTGTCGATCTGATTCTCGTCCAGACCGAGCTTTCTAAGGGAGTTGCAGGTGGATGGGTTTGCCATCAATCCTCACCTCCGGAGTCCGGTTCGATGGCGTCCTCGGTCGTCTCCTCGTCCTCTTCCCCGGTCGCCTCCATCTCGTCCTTTTCGACGGTGGCATAGCTGCCGGCCGCTTTATCGTCGGTCTTGGCGATGAGCGTAGCCTCCTTCTCTCCGAGCACCTCTTCCATGATCTCGTCCAGATCGACTGCCTGACCGGACACGGAGCGGGTGGGGTCGATGCCGTCCTCGCCGTATTTGAACTGGATGATGTTGTCCGCCGTGTTCCTGACGGTGGTATCATCCTTCAGCTTGAGATCCTCGAGCGCGTTGATCAGCCTGCGCTGCATGTAACCAGATCTGCTGGTACGAACGGCAGTATCGACGAGACCTTCTCGGCCACCCATGGAGTGGAAGAAGAACTCGGTCGGCGTGAGTCCGCTCTTGTAGCAGTTGGTGACGAATCCCTTGGCCTTGGCACCCAGGTCTCCCTGTTGGAAGTGCGGCAAAGTGCGCCCAGCGTAGCCTCTCTTGAGGCGCTCACCACGAACGGCCTGCTGTCCGATGGCGCCGGCCATCTGCGACAGGTTAAGCATGCTTCCTCTGGCGCCGGACTTGGCCATGATGACCGCGGCGTTCTCCATACCGAGCTGCTCCCCTGCGATGTCACCCGCCTTGTTACGGGCGTTGCCGAGCTCCTTCATGATCTGCACTTCGAGGGTCTCCTCCATGGAGCGCCCAGGCATCTGTTCCAT
>CAZCNG010000254.1:0-2834 GCA_964500045.1 uncultured Methanomassiliicoccaceae archaeon | reverse complement strand
GTGGTGTCGGAAGGCACCTTCGACAAGGCGATGATGGCCATGATGATGGGCAACACCGCAGCCAGCATGGGAATGGACGTGCATATTTTCCACACCTTTTTCGGTTTGAGCCTCCTCAAGAAGACGGCTAGACCGAGACTGCCTGGAATGATGCGGCTCTTCACTGGCATGTTCATCAAGAAGATGAAGAAAGTCGGGGTGGAAGACTACCAGGCACAGATCAAGATGGCCCAGGAACTGGGCGTCAATCTCTATGCTTGCAGCACCACCATGGAGCTGATGGGCATCAAGAAGGAAGACATGTTCGATGGTGTCAAGGTATTGGGCGCCGCAGCCTTCCTCGGTATTGCGACGGACGCTGACACATCGCTCTTCATTGGTTGAAGGTGATGAACGTGTCTTCGGTTCTATTCCTGTTGCTGAAGTCCCCGCATGAGTTCGGGGAAGGCACCCATCTACTGAGCCAGGTGCACGGCAAGCGCAAGAGTGCAGCGCTCCTCTTTGAGGATGCGGCCCTCTTTGCTGTGGACGCCAAGCGGTCCAAGGTATTGCTGGATACGGTCGACCAGGCGTACGTCATGAAGGACGACCTGGCCGCCCGCGGCTTCGCGGGCAAGGCGCTGCCCGGATTCAAAGAGATAGACTACTCGGAAGCGGTCGACCTGATCATGGAGCGGTACGACCAGACCATCACTCTATAGGTGAGTCGATGAAGACACTGTGCATCCAACTGCGATCTGGCACCATGATGAACATGGACAGTAACGTCGCCAGCAAATTGGCGAAGGCGGCCACCGACAAGGGTTACGACGTGAAGGTGTTCGGCTACGGGGAAGGGGTCTTCCTCATCAAGGCGGGCCAGGAACCGAAGCGCTTCCCTAACGTGGGCAAGGAGACCAAGGTGCTCGTCGAGGCTGGCGGAGAGGTGGTGGTCTGCGAGACCTGCTGTGCCGCGCGTGGCATGCACCGGGGCGAGGAGATCCCGGGGATGAAGATCGGCAGCATCACCAATGACATGTCCCGCTTCGTGGCCCAAAGCGACCGCCTTGTCACCATAGGGAGGTGATCGCGTGGCCAAGAGCATCCTGGTCATGGTGACCAAATCACCCTACGGATACGAAGAAGCGTTCGCTGGTCTGCGTCTGGCACTAGGTATGATGGTCAGCGGGCAGATCGAGAAATGCGGCGTGCTCCTCGTCGGAGACGGCACCCTGAACGCGGTCAAGGACCAGAACCCCTTGGCGGTGGGCATGCCCTCGAATGCGGAGGCGATCAATGACCTGACCGACTTCGACATGCCGATATTGTGCGTCTCGGAGGATCTGCACGACCGCGTCGGCAAGGTGGAAACGCTCGAAGCGGTCAAAATGGTCGATTGGGCCGAAGCCCGCGCCATGATCGAGCAGTACGACCTGGTCAACACCTTCTAGTCGCGCCAAACCTTTTTGCCACGCGATATCCCGCTGGCAGAGGAGGCAGGGGCATCGACCCCCTGCCCCTCCTCATCGAGAGACAGACACGCTCCCTTGACGATCTAGTGGAACGGGCCAAAGAAGCAATGCGCAGTTCGATTAGCGTAGCTGCTGTCTCCACCGCTTCCACTGGAACGAAAAGGGGTAGTGAAGGGTTTTCGTATTACAGTAATACAATACAGCATACAGTAATACAGAAACCAGGCAAGGCAAGGATCGGGAGTTATTCTTCGCATCTGGGGGTGGGACCATAGTCCGTCCCAAGAAGGACGCCACAGGCGAGAGGCACTGCGTCTATCTCTCGCCGCAATCGATCGAGATAATCCGCAAGCGCGGCATGCAGACCAATCTCTCCGCCTTCCTCGACGGCCTCATCCGCTCCACGAGCGACGATTCCCCTGAGATCATCGCCATCAAGATCGAGCAGATCAGCAAGGACCTCGCCAAGACCGAGGACGCGGCCAACACGCTGAGGGCGCAGCGCGACATGATGCAGGCCAAGCTGAACTTGTTCAAGACCAACACCGACTCCACCGACATCGCCAGGAGGTCGCTCCTGCGCCGCTACGTCGAATACTGCTCGCGCGACCGGCTCAAGGGGCCGATGTATCTCGCCGGCTGGCTGGACGGCCCGGCGAATGCGCATATGGTCAAGGAGGCCGGGTTCGCCACCGCCCAGGAAGCGGTCGCCTGGTGCCAGGGCCAGGAGCGCAGGGCATGACGCCCTCCTCCGCCAGCCATCAGGCGGTCCTCTGGACCGGCAGGGACATCTCGACATCGGTTGAGCAGCCGCGCATCACCGCCGCCCCGGAGCCGGACGATCTCGTGCTCGTCCACCTGGCCCGATTGCCTCCCAGCGCTGCCGTGGAGTGCAGGCAGGTGGATGGCATAGTGAACGACTCCGGGATCAGCCACGCCCGCGTCAGGGGCGCCCTGCGCCGCCTCGAGCAACGTTGGCTAGTGAGGTATGAGGAAGTGTCTCCTCCCTGGTCGCTCATCCCCGAGCCGGGAGGGCGCCGTCCCCGGCCCGTCCGGGCAATCACGGTCACCGAGGCCGGGCACATCGAGGCGAGGAGAGCGGAAGCACGGATCCACACCTGCCGCACGACCTCCCTCGAGGACGGCTGGCCAGAAGATGGGAGGCTGTCCCGATGAGGATCTACTCCCTGCGCTGCACCCGCAAGCGGAAGAGGAGCCCGCACGACGACCGCTGCGACGACGGCTGCGGCAGCTACTGCACCGGCGAGAAGGGAGAGGCCATCTGCAAGGGTGGGCTCATGGTCGACGAGTCCGCGATCTCCAGTCCGATCTCCTTCTTCGTGGCCGGCGAGCCCGTGCCCGAAGGCTCGACGAAGGCGTTCG
>CAZCNG010000253.1:0-2845 GCA_964500045.1 uncultured Methanomassiliicoccaceae archaeon | reverse complement strand
TGGCCCGGGTGGGGTAGCCTGGTTATCCTAGGGGACTGTGGATCCCTTGACTCGCGTTCAAATCGCGGTCCGGGCCCCTCTTATCATTCTTCTCTCTTCTGTGGCTTCTTCTGCGGCACAGCCATCACTTCCTTCACCTGCAGCATCCACGCCAAAACATCCCAGCCAACCTTTATCTAATGCCTCCACCTTCGAAACGAACGGCAGGTTGAGATGTCCTGGAACGGCCCCATCACCAAGCTCGACGAGTTCCGCTACGAGATACCGCAGTCCTACAAGAAGGGCATGCGCACCAGCGCCGTCATCTTCTCCGATGAGAAAATGATCAAGCAGGTGCTCACCGACAACTCACCGGAGCAGGCGGCCAACGTCACCACTCTACCCGGCATCGTAGGCAAGTCCCTCGCCATGCCGGACATCCACTGGGGCTACGGATTCCCGATAGGCGGCGTGGCCGCCATGGACTCGGAGGAAGGCGTCATCTCGCCCGGCGGCATCGGCTTCGACATCAACTGCGGCGTTCGGCTCATCCGCACCAATCTCACCGAGCGGCAAGTGAAGCCGCACATCAAGTACCTCATCGACGCGTGCTTTAAGAATGTCCCAGCCGGCGTCGGCAGCGAGGGCGTCGTTGACGTAGCGGCAAATCAAATCGACACCATCCTGCAGGAAGGAGCGGAGTGGGCGGTCCGCAAGGGCTTCGGCTGGGAGGAGGACCTCCTCCGCCACGAGGAGGGGGGCCGCATGAAGAACGCCGACCCCACCAAAGTTTCCAAGAAGGCGAAGGAGAGGGGCGTTCCGCAAGTTGGCAGCCTAGGCAGCGGCAACCATTTCCTGGAGATCGACCGCGTTGACAAGATCTTTGACGAGGAGGCAGCAAAGGCGTTCGGCCTCTTCGAAGGTCAGATCACCGTTACCATCCACTGCGGCAGCAGGGGCTGCGGCCACCAAATAGCCACGGACTACCTCCAATCCATGGAGAAATACGTCCGTGACAACCAGATGGTACTACCAGACAGGCAGCTTGCTTGCGCCCCCGTCAACAGCGCCGAAGGGCAGGCGTACTTCGACGCCATGGCCTGCGGAGCCAACTACGCCTGGGCCAATAGGCAGATGATCATGCACAAGACCCGCCAGGCGTTCGAGACCGTGCTCAAGCGTTCGGCCGAAGAGATGGAGATGAACCTGGTGTACGACGTCGCCCACAACATCGCCAAGCTCGAGGACCACCAGCACGAAGGCAAGCGGCACCGCGTCTACGTGCACCGCAAGGGCGCCACCCGCGCCTTTCCCAAGGATCACGACGAAGTCCCGCAGAAGTACCGTTCCGTCGGACACCCGGTCATCATCCCCGGCGACATGGGCGCCGGCACCTACGTCCTCGTCGGCACGGAACGCACCATGGCCGAGTCCTGGGGCAGCACCTGCCACGGCGCCGGCCGCGTCATGAGCCGCGAGTCCGCCATGAGGCAGTACTCTGCCAACGACGTGAAGAAGCAGATGAGCGACAAAGGAATCTATCTCAAGGGCGCCACCAAGGACGGCATCCAAGAGGAGGTACCGGCCGCCTACAAGCACATCGACGACGTCATCGCCGTGGTGGTGGGCGCCGGCCTCAGCAAGCCGGTCGCCAAGCTGACGCCATTGGGCGTCATGAAGGGCTGAATCTTTATCCATCTATATCGGATGAAGAATGCCCGTAGGGAAGGCATTTAACATTCCAATATAGATATAAAAAGTAATGTTATATAACGGATTGAACATTCATTGGGACAATAAACTCCCCAGTATTGCTCCTGTTGCAAGACAGGGGAATGCTGGGCTCCCAATATTATCGGTTGGTGAGGTATCTGGTTTCTGCCCTTGTTTTTATCGACGGGAACAACCTCTACCATAATCTCAAAGCTAGTGGCGTCACCCCGAGCGACATTGACCTGGCCAAGCTGTCGTCCTATGCTTGTGATCACTTCTCCGCCGTGGCGAAGAGGACGCACTACTACAATTCTGTTCCAAGCATGGAACTTGGGCAGGAAAAGTATCTGAAACACAGGGATTTCATTGAGGATATCAAGCGACTTCCGAACTTCGAGGTCAAGACCCGGAAGCTACAGAAGCAATCCAATGGAAGAAGGATTGCGGAGAAACTGGGAAGGGTCAATCAAACGGGTTATTGCAAGAACTGCGTTCATCTCGCCGAGGAGGAATGCAAGAGTTGCGTTGGCGATTTCTCCATGAAGGAAAAGGGTATCGACGTTATGATCGCCATCGACATGTTGAACCTTTGCGCGGTGGAGAATGAATGCGAAATGTGCATCCTCATCTCCGGAGATGCGGACTTCATTCCAGCCCTGGACATCATAAGAGCGAAAGGAAAGAAGGTCGCTTCTGCTTTCATATTCCACGGATACTCCGCCGAACTGCGACAGAAACATGAATTCTTCTGCATGGACATGGATCATCTCAAAGATAAATGTGCCAGAAGCTGAACATTTTCATTCGGCCTGGTGCGTCAGCAAGCAATGGATGTCGGCCATTCTGCCTTCGAATCTCGAATAGGATCAAGAGTGACACGGCAGGAATTCGCACGAGAATCATTATTTGTCAATAGGCCAACTCCCCATCATGGATAAGATTCTGATCCTCTTCGGCGCGGGAGCGAGCTATGGAAACGGAGGGCCGGATTTGAAACCACCCCTTGGTGGTGGTTCCCTCCTGGAAGAATTGGTTCGCGCTGAATACCCTACTTGGATGAGTCTCACCGAGAATGAGAGATCTTGGTTCGCGAAGGACTTCGAAATAGGCATGGAGACCCTTCAGAAAGCATGTCAGAACGGTGAGACAAGGG
>CAZCNG010000252.1:0-2860 GCA_964500045.1 uncultured Methanomassiliicoccaceae archaeon | reverse complement strand
CGATAGCAGCAACAGGTCCACCTCCTGGCCCTTGGCGTTCCTCCAATAGGCAAGGTCATCACCATAGCTTCTGGATTTCATGACCTCGAGGAATACCAAAGTTTCCAGCTTCCGACCCTGGTCGTCTGGGCTTCCTTGCGCCAACGATGGTAATGTTGCTCAATTCGGGACACTTCTCCCGAGCCCATCTCGCACTCTCCTCCGGATCCCATTTCTGGCCGGGAACGGGCATGAAGATGACCTCCTCGCCGGCGTAGAACTTCTGCATGGCTTCTTTGCTGAAGAACGCGATGTGGACATCAGGACCGATATAATCATTACCAGATACGTCGGCCGGGGTAAGGTCCCTTATGATGCCCGGATCAGGAGGAGGACTGTCCGCCCGCGTCAGTTTCCTCTTCCGAGGTAGAGATGTGGAGGCCGGTGGTATCTCATTTTGAGGAGGATTGGATGTCTCTCTTTCGCTGTTATGACACATAGTGATGATACCCGCTAGCAGGTGAGCCCCTCTTCGTTCCTCAATCCTGTCTCGCCACATCGAGCGTTCGGTCGTCTCTGCATCAAGGCGGGCCTGATGATATCCACTGCGCCAGAGTAGCAGCCGATTAGCGTCATCTCCATATCGGTCTCGATGGCTGACAGACATCGATCGGTGGTGAGAAATTGCGTCGCTCCCAACGACTCGGCCGCCTTCAGATGGAAACAATCCAATACGCCCACACTTCGGATCCAGGGTCTGCCGCGCTTTGACTTCGTCAGGGTTGGTGAGGCCCTTAGGACGGTGAGCACTTCCGAGGCGGCGGCATTATCCAACAGATCTAGGCCCCGGATTGATTTGACCTCGATCTCAACGTCTGCAGCCGCATCCAACACCGCATTCCACAGATGATCGGTCATGCTCTCGCCGGGAGGTCCTCCTTGATCCGTGCTGCTGAGCCTGCGCAGGACCACCAGTGCTTCCAGGATGGAGATATAAGAAGTCACCATCCTGCCAGAAATGGCGGCCATTGCTGCCTTGGTAGCTTCATGGAACAGATCCTCCTCGCAGACGATGGATATTATCGGGCCAGCATCCAGATACACGATTCTTTCAGCCATCATCTCAGCGCCCCCACTCCCTGCGCATCCGTCTCAAGGAAGCCTTGGTGATGTTGTTCAATTCGGGGTATTTCGCGCGGAGCCTCCTTTGGCTCGCCTCCGGATCCCATTTCTTGCCGGGGACAGGCATGATGATGACATTCTCCCCATTCATGATCTTCTGAGCAGCATTTTCGCTGAAGAACATAATATTGACATCAGCCCCGATGTATTCGTTGCCAGATACATCAGCCGGTGTGAGGTCACGAATGATGCCCGGATCTGGAGGAGGACTATCAGCTCGGGTCAGTTTCTTCTTCTGAGGCCGAGGCGTGGAGACCGGGATTATCTCTTCTTGAAGCGGACTGGAAACCTCAGTTTCGGTGTGGTGGCTCATGGTACTCATTGAATAGATGAACCCGGGTGCATTTGAATAATCGGCATAGATGTAGCCTATTTAAACTCAAATATATCCTGGAATCCACAACAGACAAATTCATCATCAGGTGCTGGCGAGCACAGTGGGACTGTTAATGATACGCAACCGTTTCCTCCTCCCCTTCGGACCGCTAGCCCTTCCTCCTCAGCACCACGACCGCGAGGCCGATGGCCGCGCAGGCGGCTATCGCCGCGCCCAGGTAGAGCGCGGTATTGTCCGTTCCCGAGGTGATGTTCGCATACACCCAGACACTGGAGACACCCTCCCCTAGGGCAGTCACAGCCCCGACCGCATAGACGTAGCCGCCGGCCGAGACATTGCTGTCGACGTAGGTGGTGCCGGTCGCATTGGCTATGAAAGCGGGGTCATGGCCAGCGCCGCCGCGGAAGACACGGTAGTAGAGTATCGGGCTGCCGCCATCCTCTGGCGCCGTCCAATTGATGACGATCTTGTTTCCGTCGACCACGAGCGTCACTCCGCTGGGCACTCCCGGCGGCGCCACTGGCGTTGCGGAGACGGATCCGCTGCGGGTGCCATTTCCCGCCGCGTTGTGCGCCACCACGGCGAAGGCATAGGTCTGCCCGTTCCTGAGCAAGGAGATGTTCGCCGACGTGGTGGTGAAGTGAGACGGTAGGGCAACGCCGTCCTGGTAGACGACATAGTAATCGACCGTCCGTCCGCCATCGAACGCGGGAGCAATCCAGGTGAGCGAAACCATGGCCTCGCCTGCCACAGCGGTAAGGCCGCGCGGGGCGTCCGGAGCGGTGTAGGGCAGAACCGTCGCGCTGGCGGAGAACGGACCGAGACCGGCGGCGTTGTGCGCTGCCACGGCGAAGGAATAGGTCCTGCCGTTCTGCAGGCCGCCGATCGCAGCGTTCGTGGTTTGGGGTAGCGTCGTCAACGCCACTCCATCCTGGTAGATGACATAGTGATCCACCGGGCTGCCGCCCTCGAAGGCCGGCGCCAGCCAGCTGAGCGAGGCGGTGCCGTTGCCGGCGTCCGCCTGCAGCCCGGAAGGAGCGGACGGCAGCGTGAACGGCATCGCGGCCAGGACGTTCGATGGTACGCTGTCCCCAGCGAGGTTGACCGCCTTGACAGTGAAGAGATATTGCACGCCACCGGAGAGAGCGGTGACGTTGATGCCGCGCGCTTGCGCTGCCAAGGTGGCGCCGAACTGCTGATCCGGCGAGAGCATTCCGAAGAAGACCTTGTAGCCCGTTATCGGCGTGGCGCCGTCATCCAATGGCTCGCTCCACCTCAGCGTAACTTGGAGGATGCCGGGCTCGGCCATCAACAGCCGCGGGGCTCCGGATATTGTATATGGAACAGCATATAATATATTGG
>CAZCNG010000251.1:0-2873 GCA_964500045.1 uncultured Methanomassiliicoccaceae archaeon | reverse complement strand
GATCATAGCCTTATCCGCCACGGTCGGCAACAGCGCCGAAGTGGCGGAATGGCTGCAGGCGGAGCACGTTACCTCCACCTGGCGGCCGGTGAAGCTCAAAGAGGGGGTCTACTACGACGAGCGAGTGCAGTTCACCGACAACACCGTCAAGAAGCTGCACCAAGAAGAAGATCCCATCTGGACGCTGGTGAAGGACGGACTGGCGGATGGGGGGCAGTGCCTGATCTTCGTCAACACGAGAAAGTCGACGGAGAGCATCGCCACCAAGATCGCCAAGCTGATGCCGAAGGGCGAAGAGCAGGATTTCGACATCGGCGAGGAGGCGGAGGGCACCTCGCTCGCCAAGACGCTCAAGTTCTGCATGAAGAAAGGCGTCGCCTTCCACAATGCGGGACTCACCAACGAGCAGCGCAAGGCCGTGGAGAACGCTTTCAAGCAGCGCAAGATCCGCGTCATCGTGGCCACGCCGACGCTCGCCGCGGGCATCAACCTGCCGGCCCGCCGCGTCATCATCCGCGACGTGTTCCGCTACGACAATGGCATGAACGTGCCCATCCCGGTCATGGAGATCAAGCAGATGTGCGGCCGCGCGGGCCGTCCACGCTACGACCCCTACGGGGAAGCGATCGTCCTCGCCAAGGGAGAGGAGGAAGCGCATTTCATCCTGGAGGAGTATCTGCTCGGCCTGCCGGAGGACGTCCGCTCTAAGCTCGGCAACGAGGCCGTGCTCCGCGCCCACGTCCTCAGCACCATCGCCTCCGTGGAACGGGAGACGATGGCCGGCCTTATGGATTTCCTCTCGTCCACCTTCTTCGCCTTTCAGAGCGAGACGGACCAGCTGGAGGCGATGGCCGCCAAGATCATAGAGTTCCTCCTCCTGGAAGGAATGATCAAGGAGCACGAGGGCGCCTATGCGGCCACCTTCTTCGGCCGCAGGGTCTCCGACATGTACATCGACCCGATGTCGGCGGTCATGATGCGCGATGCCCTGCGCCGCTTCACGCCCGGCATGAGAGGATTCGGCTTCCTGCAGGCGGTGTGCGGCACGCCGGACATGCTGACCGTCTTCCTCAAGCGGGGCGACCGCGAGGTGATGGAGGAGCTGCTGGCCGACAAGAGGGCGGAGCTGCTCAAGGACATCCCCACCGACGAGGCCGATTACGAATACTTCCTGGCGGAGCTGAAGACCGCCTCCATCCTGGAGGGCTGGATGGACGAAGAGGATGAAGAAGGCCTCCTGAAGCGCACCGGAATCGGACCCGGCGACCTGAGGAACAAGGTCGACGTGGCCCAATGGCTCCTGTACTCCATGCGCGAGCTGGCGAACATCTTCAACAAGGACGCCTACCCGCTCCTCACGGAGATCACCGTCCGCGTCAAGCATGGCGCCAGGGCGGAGCTGATGCCCCTATTGCAGCTGAAAGGCATAGGAAGGGTGCGCGCCCGCTCCCTCCATAACAAGGGCTTCGTCTCCGTCGAGCACCTCAAGCGGGCGCAGACGGTGGAGATCGCCCGCGTCATCGGCATCGGAGAAACACTGGCCACGTCCTTGAAGAAACAGGTCGGCGATGCTCCGCCGCTGCCTGGCTCCAAGATGAAGGAAAAGGAGAAAGAGGAGAAGGCCGAAAAGAGGGGCCAGACCAACCTCTTCGATTTCTGAACCTACGAGTTTATGGCCTTGCGCACCGAAGCGGCATCGGCCTTGCAGGAGATCAGCGGCGGGGCGTTCTTGATCACCGTGTCCGGGTCCTTGAGAACGTGGCCGGTGCAGACGCACACCACGATCTCGTCCCGGTCGAGCAGGTTCAGCTGACGCATCTTGATGATGCCGGCGACGGACGCGGCGGACGCGGGTTCCACGCCGATGCCTTCCCGGCGGCCGAGCAGCTTCTGCGCCCCGAGGATCTCCTCGTCGGTCACAGAGAGGCAGGTGCCCCCCGAGGTCCTCATGGCTTCCAGCGCCTTGCGGCCGGACGCGGGGTTGCCGATGCGGATGGCGGTGGCGATCGTTTCCGGGTGGTCCTCCGCGACAAAATCCTTGGTGCCGGCGGCGAACGCCTTCACGAGGGGGGCGGAGCCTTCCGCCTGCACGCCGACGAAGCGGGGCACGTGGTTGATCCAGCCCAACTGCCGATATTCCAGGAATCCCTTGTAGGAGGCCCAGATGTTGGCGGCGTTCCCCACGGGGAAGACGATCACGTCCGGCACGCCGAACTGATCGATCACTTCGAAGCCGAGGGTCTTCTGCCCCTCCGGACGGAATGGGTTCACCGAGTTCAACAAGTAAAGTTCACCTTCGGCCGCCAGCTGGCGCACGACGCGCAGCGCGTCGTCGAAGCTGCCATCGACGGTGATGACCTTGGCCCCGTAGAACATCGCCTGCGCCAGCTTGCCCATGGCCACCTTTCCCGACGGAAGCAGCACCACGGACCCCATGCCCGCCTTGGCGGCATACGCAGCCAAAGAAGCAGAGGTGTTGCCGGTGGACGCGCATCCGACGACCTTGCAGCCCAATTGCTTCGCCCGGCTCACGCCCACGGTCATCCCGCGGTCCTTGAAGGATCCGGTGGGGTTCGCTCCCTCGAATTTCACCATGAACTTACCGCAGTTCACGAGCGAGCGCATCGCCTCGCAATCGTAGAGCGGCGTGCCTCCTTCGAGCAGCGACACCTTCGCCGACGACGGCACGGGGAGCAGTTCCGCGTAGCGCCAGACGCCGAGAGGACGCTTGCGCATCCCTTCCAATCCGATCTCTGCGGCCGCGCCCAGGTCCATCTCCACCGATAGGCCGCCCTCGCAGTGCGGACAGTGGTCGGCGTAGGGGTCCGCGACCTCCTTGCCGCAGACGAAGCACTTCACCTGGTAGTTCATTG
>CAZCNG010000250.1:0-2900 GCA_964500045.1 uncultured Methanomassiliicoccaceae archaeon | reverse complement strand
GCCGCAGGGAGTTCAAGGTCATCATCCTCCCCAATCTGTACGGGGACATCCTGACCGACGAGGCAGCCCAGATCCAGGGCGGCGTCGGTACCGCCGGCAGCGCCAACATCGGCAAGAGGCACGCCATGTTCGAGGCCATCCACGGCTCCGCACCGCGCATGGTCGAAGAGGGCAGGGCGCAGTATGCGGACCCATCCAGCGTGATCAAGGCCGCCGCCATGCTGCTCAACCACGTGGGCATGATCGAAAAGGCGCACAAGTTGGAGATGGCCTTGGACATCTGTTGCCAGTACGAGCGGCACCTGAAGATGACCGGACGCGCCGACGGCGCCACCGCCCCGCAGTTCGCCGGATACATCATGGAGACCATCGACCTCCCCGACCTCCCGCAGCGCTGGGCCTCCTATCAGTAGATGCCCGGAGCTTCGCCGGCCACGGTGGGCAGGCCCGCCGCCACCCATTCGGTGAACGAGCCTTCGTGCAGGCGAACGCTGCGACCCAGGATGTATTTCAGTATGAGGTACTCGCAGGCCGCCTCGCGCCCCGTGCCGCAGGAAACGAGCAAATGGCTGCGGTCCAGCGCGCCGCGCAGAGCGAATATCTCCTCCAGCTCCGCCTTCGGCCGCATCCAGGTGAGCTGCCCCTCGCGCATCAGCAACCGCCACGGGATGTTGACGGCGCCGGGCATGTGACCGGGGGCGGACCAGGCTGCCTGTCCTGCGTACACGGGCGGAGCGCGCGTGTCGATGACCATCGTCTCCGGGTCGCGCAGCGATGCCTTCACCTCTTCCAGCGAGGCGGTCGTGCCCCGGACGCTCCTGGCGGAGAAGGCCGTTCCTTGAATTATATCGATCGCCTGGGTGAGGGCGTGGCCCTCCTCTTCCCAGCGCTCCAGACCTCCGTCGAGGAGGATGACGTTGCGATGTCCAAAACGCAGCAGCGCGTAGGCCCATAGGAATTGCGATATCCCGTCGCCCCAGCCCTTGACCTTGCCCTTGCCCGCGTACACCACCACCGGCCTCTGGGCATCTATGCCTAGCCGGGAGAAGAGCTGGGAGGCCATGGCCTCCGATATCATCTGTCCAGGCAGTCCATGAGCGGTGACGCGCAGCGGTATCTCTTCGCAGAAGACCGCGCCCGGCACATGCCCCTTGAGGTAATCGTGCAGATGCGGCTGGGCGTCGATGAGACGCACCTCGTCGAGGTGGTCAGCCAACCAAGAAGGTCCAGCCCACGAGAGCGGACCATAACGCTCTAGATCCGTCATCGCCCCCCTCATTCCCGAGGGGGGAGATAATCATGTCTCACTCGGGAACGCACTGGGACTGGTACTTGGTATACCGGTCGAGAAGGTAGCAGATGTTGTCGCTTACCTGCTTGTTGATCTTGCCATCTGCCTCATACTGCCGCACGTAGGCCTTGGCTTCCTTGATGGACTGGCGCGAGGCCTTGGCGATGATGCTGGCCAAGAAAGTGGGAACCTGGTCCGGATCGGTACCGGCGTTATGGAGAACTTCTCTAAGGTCGAACTTGAACTCTCCCAACCGTCTCTGGTTGAGCATGGCGTTCATTCGGGAATCGCGCGCTGACCTCCGGCGTGCGTTGTCCTCTCTCTTTTGAGCGTTGAATTGGCTGCGAATGGGGAATCCTTCCTCCTAGATGACCTACATCATGTTCATCGAATACTTAAGGACTCCCATAACTTTGATATAAAAAATGAAATAATTGTTGGGCGTGGCTCACTTCGTGGAGCCTGCCTTCTTAGCTTTGGGCGCGGCCTTCTTGGGCACGGGCTTCTCGGCCGCCTTGGCCTTGGCCTCGTCCTCCGCGTCCCACTCCGCGAACAATTCGGAGATGCCCGCCTTGGCGTTGGACCAGGTCGGCACGCCGCCAGTGAGGACAGCTATGTTGAGCGCTTCGAGGATCTCCTCGCGGGTGGCGCCGTAGTTCTTGGCGACCTTGGCCTGCGGGTACACGCAGCCGTCGCACATGCGCACTGCCACGCAGGCGAGGGCGATCAGGCGCTTGGTCTTCCTGTCCAGGGCGCCGTCCTCCACCATCACGCGGTCCATGTCGTGGATGATGACCGCCAGCTGCGGGTGGTGCTTCTTGATATGGCTCAGGGTAGCAGGCTCGAATCCGCCCATCTCTTTCTT
The DNA here is from genome assembly GCA_964500045.1 of uncultured Methanomassiliicoccaceae archaeon. GTDB lineage: Archaea > Thermoplasmatota > Thermoplasmata > Methanomassiliicoccales > UBA472 > CAZCNG01. The sequence continues at coordinate 744 of CAZCNG010000250.1, read as the reverse complement.
CAGCTTGGCCACGGCCTCGTCGGCCCCCATCTTATCACAGCCACAGGACTTCATAGGAAAAACCTAAATCTGCAATAGATGCCACAGGGTTAAAGCGTTATGCCTGGAACGAGTTCCGCAGCGCAGCTATTATTCATCTGAAAAGAGAATGGGGTCCATGCGTTGGCCATGGACGGGGCTCGATCGCGCCGCACGCCGCATCGAGGTGATCGCCGGCACGACCACCTTTCTCACCATGGCCTACATTATCATCATCAATCCGATCATCCTGACCGCCGCCGGCATGCCCTTCGGACCGGTGATGGTGGCCACGATCATGGTCGCGGCCGTGGCGACCATACTCACAGGACTCTACGCTAACCGCCCCTTCTGCATGGCACCGTACATGGGAGAGAACGCCTTCTTCGCCTATTCCGTGGTGATCGCGCTGAGCGTCACCTGGAACGCGGCGCTGGGCGCGGTCTTCCTGGCGGGCATGATGTTCGTCATCCTCTCCTTCTCAGGATTGCGCCGCACACTCATCGACGCCATTCCGCGCTTCCTTTCCGCGTCGTGGGCCATCGCCATCGGCCTGTTCATCATGTTCATCGGTCTGGCCAACGCCGGCATAGCTGTACCGGGCATCCCCGGAGCGCCGGTGCAGATCGGCGATTTCGCGACGATCGAGGTGCAGCTGTGCATCTTCGGCATACTGCTGACGCTCGTCCTCTACGCCAAGAAGGTCGTGGGCGCCATACTTATCGG
>CAZCNG010000249.1:0-2934 GCA_964500045.1 uncultured Methanomassiliicoccaceae archaeon | reverse complement strand
AAATGCCTTTGGCCGAGGATAGTCCTAGCATCCGATACGGAGCTGACGATCTCCACTTTCATATCCTCGGACTGTTCCAAGTATTCCTTGGACAGCTCACAAAGGTACGGTTCGTCATCGACGACCAGGATATGGATTGGTCGACCGGGCGACATGGTGATGCTATTAATATGCGAGATATTCCCTATTTAGTCGTTCCTCAGGAGATCATATGGACTGCACCATGGCCCCATGGTCAACAAGTCGGCAGAACATCCCGCGATCCTGTGAATAGGAGGTTCTCTCTCGTTTCGAGTGGGTGTACTACGGACCATTAATGATGATGACGATCGACGTATCGTGATGGGTCGGCTCCTGTGACAGCTAGTGAGATGCATTGTCCGATATCCTATGGGGCTCATACCGATGGCATCTGGATATCCTCAACAAACCCCTTTTCGCAGTCGTCCATCATGAAGATGGATATGCATGACATCCGACCTCGGATCAAAGCACGTTCGAAACAGGCACTTGTCCGCCCGCTCGGTTCGCGAGAGAACCGAATATGATCTAGGACAACCTAGCTTGACGAGCTACTGATCTATCGGGGGGAACCGCCACGCCCCCGCCGGCACCAGCATCTCAAAGCGCACGCCCTCTCCTGCCTTCCCGGTCTCCGTGATGGTGATGCCGGTGATCGCGAGTATCTCCCGGCAAAGGAAGAGGCCGAATCCTGTGTTCTTGCCGAAGCCCTTTTCGAAGAGGCGTTTCTTGTCCTCTTCACTGATGCCAACGCCATCATCCTCGTAGACGAGTAGCATGGTGTCACCGCTTTGTTCCGCGCTCATCTTGATGAGCGTGACCCGCCCCCCATGCCGCATCGAATTGTCGATCAGATTATAGGGTATCTTCTCGACCAACGGGTCCGCTAGAACCTCTATTCCATTGGTATCGTCCTCCAATTCCACTCCCGCCGGATGCAGCAGGGCAAAGGCCTCCGTAGACTGACGGCCGGGCGATGCCCAGGCAGGAGTCTGGACTCCGATGTTCTCATAGTTCTTGGTGAATTGGATGGTGGCAGACATCTGCTCTATCGCTTGCAGTGCCTTCCTAAGATGTTCATCCGATACAAGTTGAGGTTGCCTTTTCCTCAGTAGTGACAGGTTGCCTTGAAGAATGGTCATCTGGTTATTGATGTCGTGTCGGGTGATGCTTGAAAGGAGATTGAGCTTGTAACTGGTCGCATGCAGTGCCTTCTCAATCTGTTTGCGTTCTGTGACGTCCTCTTTGCTGGCTATGAATCGGGCTATCTTCCCGGTAGCATCGAAGATCGGAGCTATGGAAACAGACTCCCAATATAGCTCCCCATTCTTCTTCTTGTTGTGGAACTCACCATGCCAGGTTCCTCCGCCCAAGATGATCCGGTACATTCTCTGATACTCCTCTTTGGATGTCTCTCCCGATTTCAAGATCCGGGGGTTCTGTCCCTTGGCTTCCTCCAGCGTGTATCCAGTGAGCGATGTGAACTTCGGATTGATCCATTCAATATCGCCATTGGTGTCAGTGATGACAATGCATGCTGGAGAATTCTCGGCGGCACGCGCCAGGTTGCGCAAGTCGTCTTCGATGCGTTTGCGCTCGGTGATGTCCCAGTTCGTGCCGACCATGCGCAGTGGCTTACCAGATGCATCACGCTGCACCAATCCCAGGGCGCGAATGTGGTGGATATTCCCATCCGGCCAGAGCACACGGAATTCGGTGTCGAAATCCCTCTCTCCACGCAGTGCCATTTGTACCTCTTCATCACCCCGCTGCATGTCTTCTGGGAAAATACCTGCCTTCCAGGCCTCATAGGCACCCCCGAATTGGTCCTTTTGGATTCCATATAATCTGAACATCTGGTCGTCCCAGGTCAGCTTGTTGTTGATGACATCGAAGTCCCATACTCCTATGCCTCCGGCATGCGTGGCTAGCGAGAGGCGATCAGAGGCTATGAACAGTGCTTCCTCCACCTGTCTGTTCTTGGTGACGTCCCTAATCGACTCTATGGCCCCGATGCGTCTTCCATTGCTATCAAAAAGATAGGTAGCCTTGGCCCAGATATGAGCACCCCTCCCCCCGTTCAAGGCGCTACAGAATGCTTTCGCCTGGATGGTGTCACCATCTCTGGTAACATTGGAATATCTCTCGGAGATGGTTCCATCATCCATGTTTATGAGGTCCAGCAGCATGCCTTTTCTTTCACCATAGAATGGCAAGGAGAAAGCATGGTCTGCCTGGCCCATCATTTCTTCTTTCTTGACGCCAGTCATCTTCTCGATAGCATGGTTCCAGGCGATCACTCTACCCTCCAGATCGATGGCGAAGGTGGCATCCGGAAGGAATTCGATGATATCTGTCATGGATCTCTGCGAGGACCGCAGCTCATTTTCCACACGCTTGCGTTCGGTGATGTTCTCAAAGATCGCTACGATGTATTCTTTCTGAGGGCTGTACACGGAGATATTGAGCCACATGTCCAGGGGCTTCAAGTAGATCTCGAACGTCTCCGTCGTGCCGGTCAAGGCGACCCGACCATAGATCTCAAGCAATTCCGGTGAAGATTCTTTGATTCCCGGGACGACATCGGTGATATTCTTGCCGACCACATCACGGAATCCAGTCAGTTTTTCAAATGCATTGTTGACCGCGAGGTAGATCAGATCCACTGGCCTCTCTTGATCGTCGAAAAGCATCTTACAATATGCAAACCCATTGATCATATTCTCAAACAATAATCGATATTGTCCCTCGCTCTCGTGCAATACCTCCTCCATCCGCTTGCGTTCGACGATGCGCCCCATCCGCTCGGCGACGGCCTTGAGGAGCGCTCGTTCCTCCTTCAGGAATGGCCCTTCGTCGGACTCTGGTCTCTTCTCCAGATAGCCGACCTCGACCCTTCCGACCTCTTTTCTA
>CAZCNG010000248.1:0-2944 GCA_964500045.1 uncultured Methanomassiliicoccaceae archaeon | reverse complement strand
TCTACAATGGCAACATCATGCTCATCGATTACTCGCAGATCGCCAACGACCAGGCGCTGTTGAAGCGGGTAACTAACGAGTTGAAGAACGTCGCCCGCGACACCAACGGCGACGTGGCCGCCATCGGCAACAACATGATCGTGGTGGCACCGAACGGCGTTCGCATCGACCGCGCCAAGATGAAGGGCGGCTTCCAGTAAGCCCCCAATCTTTTCCATCTTTTCATCTCAGGCGTTCATCGCCTGAACGTTCTATCTTCTTCGGCATCACACTTTGTCCTTGTCCAATGCGGCGTACAGGCCGCTGAGGGAGTTCATGACCACCGAAGTGCTGAAGAGCAGTGTGCCCACCCCCAGCAGGAAGACGCCAAAGATGCCCTGGGTCAGCACGGACCAGCTAAGCAGGAATGTCGTGCCCTCGAACGCCAGGATCACGATCCCCAGTCCTAGGATGCCAAAGATAACGCCGGGAAGTCCGAAGAAGATCAGGGGATGGCGCAGCGAAAGGAAGCGGACCGCCCGGTCGATGATGCGCTTGATGCCCCACGCGTAGGAATCTGATGTCTTCACATTGCCGCTCAACCCGCCCATGTGGCCGGTCTCCTCGATCATGCGGCACAGCGCGTTCAGGATGAGCGCGCCTACGCCCAGGATGAGGCCGATGCCGAAGAGCATGACGGCGGCCATGCCCTGCAAGGGCAGTGCCCACTGGAATATGATGCGCGTCTCAAAAAAGGTGGCCACGCCCAGCAGCAAGCCCAGCAGCGTGAGGAGAGCGGCGGGTATGCCGAAGAAGAACAGCGGGCGGCGGAATCCGATGAAGGAGATGATCTGTTCCAGCACCGAGACGCCGTGCGTCAGGGTGGATTTCTTGTGACCTTTCGGGACGTCGTAGCGAACGGCCACCGGCACCTCGACGATGATGAGGTTGCGCGTCTCGAAGTGCACGATCATCTCCGATTCGATGGCGTAGTTGCTCGATTCGAAGTCCATGTTCTGCAGGGCGCGTAGACTCAGCGCGCGGTAGCCGGACTGGCTGTCCGTGATCTTATTCACGGAGCCGTAGTTGGTGGCAGTGGTCAGGACCTCCTGCCCCACGCGGCGGTGCTTCGGAACTGCCGACTCTTTGTCGAGGAAGCGGGAACCGATGACGAGGTCGGCCACGGCCTGCTGGACCGGTGCCATCACCGTCAGCATCTCATCTGGGTCCATCTGCCCGTCGGCGTCGATCATGACGGTCACGTCCGGCTTGAGGACGAGCGCCGCGGCCAGGCCGATGCAGAGCGCCTTGGCCTTGCCAACGTTCTTGTCCAGGCGGACTACCTTGGCGCCGGCGGCGTCGGCGATCTCGCTCGTGCGATCGGGTGAACCGTCATCGACGACGATGACCTGGTCGACGTACTTCTTGGCCAAGAGCACCACTGAAGCAATGGTCAATTCCTCCTTGAAGGCAGGAATCACCGCTACTTTCAATTTCGCTCCAGGCATTGTATGAAGCAGACGGGGATGTACATGATAATGTTTTGCTGAGACATTATCGGAAACAATAAACGGGGAGGCACAGAAGCCTGCAACGCTTTTCGGGATTGACAGATGTCAGGACTGGTCTCGAAAACTAATTTATTCAATTATGTTTTATTAATATGCATTTATTTATAATAATATGGCGAAATCATCTGAAATTGAGCGGCCTGCAACGATCGGCCTCAAATATTGTTCAGATGCAAGTGGTCTTCTCGATATCTTAAGCTCCCTTTGCCCTGGTCGGGGCGTTTCCATATTATCTTCTTTATTATATCGAAGACTCATTACCATGCGTGGCCGACCACAAGGTCATACACGACAGCGTGCACGGCAGCGTCAAGGTCGAAGGCGTCTTCCTCGATATTCTACAACGACCGGAGATGCAGCGACTGCATGGCGTGCATCAGCTCGGACTAGCCTACCACGTCTTCCCCGGGGCCCACCACACTAGGATGGAGCATTCCCTGGGCTGCTTCTACATCACCACGCGCATGTGCGACGCGCTGCAGATCGATGGCCAGGAGAAGCGCACCGTGATGGCGGCGGCGCTCCTGCACGACATCGGCCATACTCCCTATTCTCATACGCTGGAAGAGGTGATCGAGCACCGTTTGCACCTCGATCACACGGAGATGGGGCGGGACATCATCACTGGACGGAAGAAGGTCACCACCGCCGCGGAGGAGAGGCAGCTGGGGCCGTTCGAGACGCTGCCAGCGCTCCTGGAGTACAACGGCATCTCGCCGACGGAGGTGGCGGACATCGTGGTGTATCCTCGGGAGGAGATGCCCATCGGACAAGGTTTGCTGGTCGACGACGGGCAGGCGCACTTCAACGGCCATCCGTACCTCCGTCAGATCATCCATGGGCCGGTGGACGCGGACCAGATGGACTATTTGCTGCGCGACGCGCACTATACCGGCGTCGCCCATGGTACCATCGATCTGGACCGGCTGCTGGACACGATGCAGATCCACAACGGCGATCTGGTCATCCGCAAGAACGGCATCGTAGCGGTTGAAGGGCTGATGGTGGCCCGCTCCCTGATGTACACCTCGGTGTACTTCCACAAGACGGTGCGCATCGCGGAGATGATGCTCTGCAAGGCCGTGGAAGCGGCCCCGGCCGACGTCATCGAAGGCATCTGGCGCCAGGATGACGCGGCCCTGGGACAGCAGCTGCTGCGCAGCGGCGGCGTGGCCGGCAGGATCATGGCCATGATCCGCTACCGCATGCTGTACAAGCGCGCCTATTTCCTCAATACGGTGGAATTGACGCCGGAGATGACGCAGGTGCTGCTCAAGCTCACCGACTACCGCCGCCGCAAGGAGATGGAGGAGGACATTGCGCTCAGGGCGGGCGTGGAACCGTCCGAGGTCATCGTCGACCTGCCCTCGCGGGAGGCGCTGCTCACCGAGTCG
>CAZCNG010000247.1:0-2963 GCA_964500045.1 uncultured Methanomassiliicoccaceae archaeon | reverse complement strand
CTGCCACCGTGGCCCTGATGCTCGCCAAGGAAGGATGCGAGAAGGCCAAAATCGTCGTCCTCGACGCCGCCACCGATGCCGTGCTCCAGCAAAGCGAAGACCTCGAAGTCCACCTCTCGATCTAATCTCCACGCCTTATGAATGAACCTCTTTCATCCCCGGACACCCCGGCCCAACCCATCGGCGACCAGCCCACCCCTGAGTCTCGCGGCAACTCCGTGCCGCCACGTGACGCCCTCGACGACAAGGTCAACCGCGTCTTCGCCGGCAAGGTCGTGCGGAAGGACCTGGTCCGCAAACTCAAAGTCGGCGCCAACGTACCCGTTTTCGTTCTCGAATATCTCCTGGGCAAGTACTGCGCCTCTTCCGACGAAACCGCCATCCAAATGGGCTTGCAGGTCGTCCGGGACACGCTCGCCAACAACTACATCCGCCCCGACGAGTCCATGAAGGCTCAAAGCAAGGTCAAGGAGAAGGGTCGCTACACCTTCATTGACAAGGTCAAGGTCCGCCTGGTGGATTCCGACTACTGGGCCGAGTTGGTAAACTTTGGTCATAAGTTCGTCCATGTCCCCGACCACTACGTCCGGGACTTCGACCGCCTGCTCACCGGTGGTATCTGGGCGCAAGTGGACCTGCGCTTCGAGTACGACGAAGACTCCGGCGGCAAGTATCCCTTCTACATCGAAAAACTCACCCCCATTCAGGTGGCGACATTCCACTTGGAGGAGTACCGCGAAGGCCGCAGCCAGTTCACGTCCGACGAGTGGGCGGACCTGATCCTGCGCAGCATGGGATACGAGCCCAGCCAGATGGACCGCCGCCTCAAATTGCTCTTCCTCACCCGGCTCATCCCCCTCTGCGAAGTCAACCTCAACCTCATCGAACTTGGCCCGCGCGGCACCGGCAAAACCTACGCCGTCCAGGAGCTCTCTCCTTACGCTGCGCTGCTCACCGGCCCCACCACTGTCGCCAACCTCTTTGGCCACATGAACGGCAAGCAGAAGGGCATGCTCGAAATCTGGGACGTCGTCGCCTTTGACGAAGTCGCGGACCTGGAGAAGATGCCCAAAGAGGTCATCACCACTCTGAAGACCTATTGCGAGTCCGGCCAGTTCTTGCGCGGGCAGGAGCCCAAATCCGGCTACGCCAGCATCGCCATGTTTGGCAACACGCAGCAGCCGGTCGAAGTCATGGTTCAGACCGGCCACCTCTTCGCCCCGCTCCCCGAGACCATCCGCGACGACATGGCCTTCATTGACCGCCTCCACTTCTATCTGCCCGGCTGGGAAGTCCCCAAAATGCAGAACGACCACTTCACCAGCCACTACGGCTTCGTCGTGGACTACCTTGCCGAGGCCCTCAGAGAGCTGCGCAAGCACAACTATACCGAACTTCTCGACCAGTCCTTCGGCCTTGGCTCCCAGCTCAATGCCCGCGACCGCAAAGCCGTGCGCCGCGTCGTCTCCGGCCTGGTGAAAGTTCTCCACGCCACCAGTCACCTGGAAAAACCTGAGATGGAGGAAATCCTCCGCCTCGCCATCGAAGGCCGCCGCCGCGTCAAGGAACAGCTCAAGAAGATGGGGGCCTTCGAGTACTACCACACATCCTTCAGCTATCTTGACAACGCCACCGGTGAAGAGCGCTTCGTCGGCGTGCCCGAGCAAGGCGGCCGTAATCTAATCTCCGCCGAGCCACTTTCCCCCGGCACTGTCTATACCTCTTCTGTGTCGCACGACGGCACCGTTGGCCTTTACCGCCTGGAAGTCAGCCTTTCCCACGGCGCGGGCAAGTTGAAGCTGGCGGGCGGGGTCAGCGGCGCCATGAAAGAATCCATTCAACGATCTTTCGCCTACCTCGCGGCCAACAAGAGCACCCTCGGCGTCGCCCGCGAAGTTGACACCGCCGATTTCCACGTCGAGTCCATTGACCTCCTGGGCAACCGTGTGGAAGCCGAAGTCGGCGTCGCCTTCCTTGTTGCCATTTACTCCGCCCTGCGCAAAGCGCCAGCCCAGGCTGGCCTGATTGTTCTCGGCGACCTCAGCATTCAGGGCAACATCAAGCCCGTCCGTTCATTGGTCGAGCCCCTCCAGGTCGCGATGGACAACGGCGCCAGGAAAGTGATGATCCCCGTCGAGAACAAGCGCAACTTCCTCGAAGTCTCCGGCGACATCATGGAGAAGGTGGACCCGATCTTCTACTCCGATCCCCAAACCGCCGTCCTCAAGGCCCTGGGCCTGAAGTAGGATGAAGCCGGACGAAACCAAACCAGCCGGCTTTGATGGATGAACCAGCACCTCAGAAACCGGGCGCCTGAATCAACATGAAGCTCAGCTCCATTCCCAAGTCGGGCCGGAAGGGCTCCGTCGTCTATGTCAACAGCCGTCACGGCAAGGTCGCTCGCGCGCATGTGCGCCCCCGCAATCCCCGCACCCCCGAGCAACAGGGCCAGGCAATGCTTGCTATTTCACCAAAGGCGGAAACCTTCACCTGCCAGGTGAATCCACCCCCCCGAACTTGCCGTTTCCTGGCGCATTGTTCGCGCCTTCGCGTCTTCGTTGTTCCACTTAGGCGGGTATTGCGCAGCGGGGAGCGGCGTATTACCCTGGGATCATGACGACGATTTCGCTCAAATTGGCCGAGAACCTGCTGGCCAGGCTTGAGAGTGAAAGCCGGGCGCGGCGCACGACGAAGTCCTCGCTGGTGCGGGAGTGCCTGGAGCAACAACTGCCCGACAAGCCTCCGCCGTTGGATCTGCCCGAGTTGCCTCCGGGCGAGTCGTTTTACGACAAGGCGCTGCCAATTCTTAAGAAGGCATGGGCGCGTCGCGGACGCGGGCGGCGTGATCTGGCCACAAATCCCAAGTACCTGGAAGGCTTCGGCCGATGACCATACTCGTGGACACGGGTGTCCTGATCGCGCTTATTGACCCGGACACACGCGAGCACAAGTGGGCACAGGAC
>CAZCNG010000246.1:0-2977 GCA_964500045.1 uncultured Methanomassiliicoccaceae archaeon | reverse complement strand
AGAGGCAAGACATGCACCTGAGCAAGGTCGAGGAAGCCATGCTGGCCGGCGAGGCCGGTCTGGGCAAACAGAAGGCCATGGAACTGCTGGTGGCATTGGGCCGCATCTATGATGCGCCCGAGCTGGTGCCGATCACGTCCGCGCACCTTTCCGGCGTTTCCTACAAGACCATTGGCGAAGGCGGCATCGAATTCCTGGAAGAGATGTCGTGCACCAACGTCTGCGTCCCGACGACCCTTAACCCCGCTGGAATGGATTCGCAGCGGTGGAGGGAAATGGGCGTGGAGCAACACTTCGCGGAGCGGCAGCTGCGCATACTGGAGCTCTACGGCAAGCTCGGCGTCGAGACCAATTGCTCCTGCACTCCCTACCTCTTGGGCAATGCTCCCAAGAGGGGCGAGACCATCGCCTGGGCCGAATCTTCTGCGCTCTCCTTTGCCAATTCGGTCCTCGGCGCCCGTACCAACCGCGAGGGTGGACCGGGTGCCTTGGCCGCGGCCATCCTGGGCCGCACACCCCAGTACGGCCTCCACCTGGACGAGAACAGGCGGCCCACGGTCATTGTCGAGGCCGACCTGGACGGGGGGGTCTTCGACTTCTCTCTGCTAGGCCAAGTCGTAGGTTCTCGCTTCGGCGCCGCGGTGCCCTATTTCAAGAACGTCCGTCCGGGATTCAACGAGCTGAAGATCATGGCCGCCGCCATGGCGGCCGCAGGCAGCGTGGCCATGTTCCATGTGGAGGGCGTCACGCCGGAAGCGTCCGGCTGCGACCTCAAGGGCGTCGAGAAGGTGCAGATCGGCAGGTCGGACCTGCTCAAGGCGCGCGACACCCTGACCACCGACAAGGAGCCGGACCTCATCGCGCTCGGCTGCCCGCACCTCTCGGAGAGCGAGCTGAAGCGGCTGGCCATCATGTTGGACGGCAAGAGAAAGAAGGGAGATACCGAGGTCTGGTTCTGCACCTCGAGGAGCATCTACCTGCGCTGTCCCAAGGAAAGGATGGTGCTGGAACGGTTCGGCAAGGTGGTGTGCGACACCTGCATGATCGTGGCGCCGATCGAAAAGAACCACCGCTGCACCGCCACCAATTCCTGCAAGGCGTGCTCCTATCTGCCCGGGCTCTGCTCGCAGAAGGTGCTGTGCCGCTCCGAGGTCGAGCTGATGGAGATGATATCGTGATCCTCAAAGGTCGGGGTATAGCTCCAGGCCGGGCCGAGGGCGAGCTCTTGCTACTGCCAGCGCCCTTCTCCTTCCTGGGGGGCGTGGACGCCTCCAGCGGCCGCCTGACCGTGGCCAGCGGCCGGGAAGGGGACCACCTCCAGGACCGCGTCTTCGCCTTCCCGCGCGGCAAGGGGTCGACCGTTGGCTCTTACACTATCCTGGACCTGAAGAGGAATGGGAAGCAGCCCGCCGCCATCATCAACGCCACGGCCGAGCCGATCGTGGCCACCGGCGCCGTCATGGCGCGCGTTCCCATGGTGGACCGCATCGACCTGACGCTGTTGAAGGACGGTGACCAGGTGATAGTGGACGGACTGGCAGGCACGGTCGAGCTGCCGGCGGTGCAGGAGAAGCACGTCGTCACGAGCGTGGTCCGCTGCGGCGACCGGGTGCTGATGCTCAAACGCTCCCAGAAGGTCTCCACCAACAAAGGACGCTGGGCGGCCGTCTCCGGCTACATCGAGAAGGATGAGGAGCCTCTATCCGCGGCAAGGCGCGAGGTCGGCGAGGAGATCGGGCTGCATGATGCGACCCTCCTCAAGGAAGGTGGACCGCACCTCATCCGTGGCGATGACGTGGTGTGGAACATCTACACCTTCTTGTTCTCCGCGCCGGATGAGAAGGTGACGCTCGACTGGGAGCACACGGAGCACCGCTGGATGCTGCCCGATGAAATGGAAGAATTGCCAGACCGGGTCCCCGGCCTGGCGCAGATCGTACGCGACCTGCTCTGATCACTTCTTGCCGGCGGGGGTGATGGCGATGGACACCTTCTCCCCGTCGATCTCCCACGTCACCGAGTACTTGCCTTCCGGGGCGTCGGTGAAGGTCAGTTCCTTGGACCTGGTCTCCGTGGCGATGTAGCCCCGACCGATCTTGAAGTATTGGGCCAGCACCTCCGGCGCCGAGACCTGCGCGGTGATGTAGTCCTCCACCTCCAGCTTGCTGTCCTTGCGCATCTGCTGGATGCGGCGGGTGAGCTCGCGGGCGTAGGCTTCGGCCTTGATCTCCTCGGTCAGCAGGAAGTCCAGGTAGACGAGTCCCTGGGAGAACTTCACTTCCACGACCTCGGCCGGCAGGGTGGAGATCATGGTGACCATGTTCCTCTGCACCAGCACCTGTTCGCCCTCGATCCAGATCTCATAGGAACCATCCTTTTCGATGTGCTCCATGACATGTTGGGCGGGGCGAAGGCGCAGGACCTCGGCGATCTTGGTGGCCATCTGCCGGTAGGTGGAGAAGAGGGCGTTGTCGTTGGGTTCGAGCGTCAGCACCAGTTCCTCCCAGTTCTTGCCCTGCGGCACGACCTCCACGGTCTTCGTGTTGCACTGCGAGATCAGGATGTCGTTCAGTTCTCCGATCTGCGAGCGCATATCCTCATCCTCGACCTTGAGGATCATGCGGCGCAGCGGCCAGCGCAGTTTGACGCCCTTGACCTGGCGTTCGCGCGTAGCGATCTCCGTTAATTCCTTGACTACTTCCATGCACCGTTCCAGCTTCTCGTCCACGAGCGTCATGTCCGCTTCTGGCCAGGAGCTCATGTGCACCGTGGGCAGCTCCCCGCCCATGTGGGTGTAGATCTCCTCGGCGATGTGCGGACAGATCGGCGCCAGCAGCCGGATGAGGATCATGGTGCAGTGGTGCAGCGTCTGGTAGGCGCACACCTTGTCCATGCTGCCCTCTTCCATCCACATGCGGTCGCGGATCATGCGGACATACCAGCGGCTGAGGTCGTCCAGCATGTACTGGTCCAGCGC
>CAZCNG010000245.1:0-2988 GCA_964500045.1 uncultured Methanomassiliicoccaceae archaeon | reverse complement strand
CTGGCCAAGTTCCTGGTGAACGACTTCTCGCGCATCAGCGACCGCCTCGCCAAGGAGATATGCGAGAAGGCCGGCATCAACCCCGAGAAGAATCCCCTCAACCTGACGCTGGACGAAAGCAAGCGCCTGCTGACCACGATTGCTGCGGTCAAGATAATGGCCCCCTCCACCGATTGCCTCTCGCCCATCGGCGAAGGGCTCATCCGCAAGGGCCTGAAGAACGTGCTGGACGAGATCCGTCCAGAGTTCTACGCCCACCCGGTGACAAGGGAGCCGAAGGTCCATTCCGGCAATCCATTCTCCGTGGAGGTCGGCATCGTCTACGGGGGCGACCTTCCCAAGGACGGGCAGGTGCAGATCCTACGTTTCGCCAACCGCGTTCCTCTCCTCTATCAACAGGGCGCGTGCGCCATCACCAAGTCGATCGAGGCCACCGATTGGAGACGGTATGGTTTGGAACAGAGAGGCGGCGAAGGTATCCCCTACGGACCAGCGATCATCCTCGTCCACCTGGCCTCGACCAAGGTGCCGTTCACGTCGGAGGCGAAGGAGGCCATCGCCTCCAAGCCGGAGATCCAGGCGGAGATAGAACTGGCGTTGAAGATCTGCGGACGCAACCTGAAGTCGCACCTCAACAAGAAGGAGTCTAAGGTCAAGACCCGCGCCAAGTTCGACATCGTGCAGATCATTCTCCCGCTCATAGCGCAGAAGAGCGCCCACATCGTCGGCAAGCCCGTGCCGAAGCTGGAAGGCACCATCACCAAGATCATGAACGTGGTCTGGATCGAGGACAGCGTGGTGTACGAGAAGAAGAAGCACCGCGTGAGGATCACCATCTACAACTACACCCCCAGGTCGCAGAGGTTGCGCCTGCACATGCAGTTGCCCAAGGGAAGCTTCAGCCCGGAGGGCAGCAGTATCTTCCCCAGCGACAGCAAGGATGATGGGAAGATCAGCTGGGAGCTGCAATCCATTCCATCGACGGGCAAGTTCGACCTGATGTTCGTCCTCGTCGGCCTCGACAAGGAGGAGTACGATGAGAACGAGGTCTACTACAGCGGCATCGACCCCCTCTTCGTGGTGGGGGCGGAACCGCTCCCGGGCGATTGGGACGTGCAAGGCCTGAAGGTAGTGGAGCAAGGTCCGGCGGAGAAGGTCGAAGAAGACGAAGACGAGGTCGACTACGATGAACAGAAGGAGGCGCTGAACGATGAGTGAGGCCAGGGGTAGCGCGAAGGCGGTCGAGGCCCTGCACGGCATCGCGCAGTCGATCTACGACCAGATCGACGGCGGCAAGATACCTAAGATGGTATTGCCGCTGCGCACCAAGAGCAATATCCGCTTCGACCCGAAGCACAACGTGTGGAAGTACGGCAAGGCGACCGGTGCTCGCACGGCCAAGAAGGCGAACGGCGCGCTGATGCTGCTGCGCACCATGTACGTGCTCGAACTGATCGAGGACATGATCAAGCAGAACAAGTCCTCCACGCTGAGAGAGATGTACTACATCTCCGAAGGGTGGGACAAAGCGAAGTTCCATTCCCAGGACGAGAGCAACTTCTTGGCCGAGGATCTGGAAATAGTCACGTCCTGCATGAGGGAGGACTTTAAGCTCCGCCCCGAGGAGGACGGCGCCCGCGTCATCGGCGACCTCACCATCTCCGAGACGGACAGGAAGGGCCGCAAGAAGAGGATCAACTGCCGCGACGACGTCGGCGTCTCCGGCTATGGGATACCGTTCAACGTGGAAGCGGACAAGGTCGAGCTGCACGAGACCGGGGCCAAGTTCATCTGTGCCATCGAAACCGGCGGTATGTTCGACCGTCTGGCCGAGAATGGCTTCGACGAGAACTTCGGCGCTGTGTTGGTCCACCTGAAAGGACAGCCGGCCCGCTCCACGCGCCGCTTCGTCAAGCGCCTCAACGAGGAGCTGAAGCTCCCGGTGGTGGTCTTCACCGACGGCGATCCCTGGTCGTTCCGCATCTACGCCTCCATCGCCTACGGGGCCATCAAGACGGCGCACATCTCCGAGTATCTGGCCACGCCCACGGCGGAGTACATCGGCATCACCGCCTCCGATATCGAGAACTACGAACTCCCTACGGACAAGCTGACCGAAATGGATGTGAGGGCGCTGCACGCGGAATTGAAGGACCCGCGCTTCAACACCGAGTACTGGAGGGGCGAGATCGAGACCATGCTCAAACTGAACAAGAAGGCGGAACAGCAGGCGCTGGCCAAGTACGGCCTCGACTATGTCACGGACAAGTACATGCCGGACAAGCTGACGGAGCTGGGGCTGCTCTAGCATCGCGCCCCTAGCCTATATCGGCCCGCAGCCCGATCAAATCCATCACCCTCGGCCAGGTTGCGGCACCGCGGGGACGGTGCAGGGAGCGCACCTCACCTGCAGATGTGACAAAGACATCGGCCTTGATCATCAAGGCGAACGCGACGTGCAACCGATCCGTACTCGAAGAACCATAGATGCCGTTTCGCGCCAGGGAGGTTTCCACCTCTTCGAACCATGAACGGAACTCGTTGAGGGGGAATATTATCTCAATTTCATAACGAGATATTATAGATATTAATCTATTAAAATCAAGACCCTTCAGAATAGATATCTGGATCATCTCTCCGACCACCGAGATGGAGGTCGTAAGGCCATACCCTGCATTGTGCATATGCGATATCACTCTCTCGGCCTCTTCCCCCTTCTTACCAAGACAGTCGATAAGCACGCAGGTATCAAAGAAGATCACCGACATTATTTCTCCAATGTCTCGCTTCTTTCGCGTCTTGGTGCTTTCGCAGGCTCATAAATGCGAGCTATAGGACCTCCCAGATACACGGTGAAACCAAATCCGTTGTCCTCGATATCGAGTTCCGCCCGCTTGGTCAGGACCTTGCCCACATACATCGCCTGGAGCTCCTCCAAAGATCGCTTCGGTCCACGCTTCAATCACTCACCTCCTTTCCCGCGCAGGA
>CAZCNG010000244.1:0-2992 GCA_964500045.1 uncultured Methanomassiliicoccaceae archaeon | reverse complement strand
GCATTCATGTGAACGCCGACGAAAGCATCGACGACCTGCAGATGTACGCCTTGGAGGAATTGGGCAAGGTCGGCGCCACCTATACCTGCGCCGCCCTCTCCAAGCTGACCAAGAAGATGACCGTGGCCCGCAGCACGCAATGTGCCGTGGAGCCGGCGAACGTCCTGTCCGTGGACATGGGCAAGAGCGGCGAGAGTCTAGTGATCGTCAGCATTGACGTCAACTCAGCCGAGCTGAGCCGCATCCTGATGGTCTTCCCAGGCAAGGTCGGAGCCTACGTCAGCGACCTCATGTTCAGCAAGGAGACCAGCGATCGGAGCGATTTGGAACAGGACGACCTGGATGCAATGGTCGAAATGGGCGACATGTGCATCCGCGAGTACCTCATTCCGATCACCAAATTCCTAGGCATCGATATCATGCCCAATGCTCCATCGGTCATCATCGACCGCATCGCCGAGGGACATCCGGTCCCCGCCTGGGTGGTGGAGACCATGAGCAGCTATCCCGTAAGGGTAGAAACGAGGTTCGAATGCCAGGACGGCTCCAGCGTCTTCGACTTCAGCTTTTTCCCGGACAAGGCGACGCGCGCGCTCACCTTCAGGAAGTTCGGAGTGGACGCGGAAACGCAGGCGGAGACCTTTGCCCGCCTGAGCCAGCCCGAAACGGTCGGACCGCAGGAGCAGAAGGCCGAGGCGGACAAGATGGACCAGGTGCTGTGAATGGAGGGCATGGGTGCGACCCCGGAAGAGCTCTTCCTCGATGCCATGTCGGAAGCAGGCAACATGGGCGCAGGGCATGCTTCTTCAGCGCTAACCGGCTTCATCGGCCTGGACGTGCTGATCAGCGTCACCGACTGCCGCATCTGCCCGCCGCATGAGGCGATGCATGTTTTCGACGACCTCGAGGAGGTCATGGTCTCCGTACATCTGGAAGCGTCCGGGGCCGAGAAGGGAGAGATGCTCATATTCTTCTCTTTCGAACTGGCCATGCTCATCAGCGAACGTGTGCTGTCCGGAAAGAAGAGAGAATCTCTCTACGCCTTCGACGAGGACGACCGTGAGGCGGTCGCGGAAGCAGGCAACATCTGTGCCTCCGCCTACCTGAATGCTTTGGCAAAGCTCCTCGACAACATCATGCTGCCCTCGCCCCCGGAGGTCCGCATCGGCCAGGTGAGTGCACTTTTCCAGCACGGCATAGTCTTCCCCAGCGAGTCGGTGATCCTGCTGACCACCGACATCAACGTGCAGGGCAAGAAGTTCGTGGGGCTGTTCCTCTATTTCCCAGACGCCGCGTCACAGCAGGCTGTGCTCGACAAGTTCGGCGTGGGCGGAAAGCAGTGAGGTTATCACCTCTGATATTCGGCTCTGGGGGCTTAATAATCGTTCGATGGCATTGCTAATCATCAAGGTGCCTCAGATGGCCAATTACAATGAATCTCAGAACGGCCCGGAAGGCTTTGGCCCATCCGGAGATGCCCCACCGCAAACTCAAGCAGCAGGAATAATGTCCTCTGCCGACTACTATGATGAGATGAAGATCGACGCCCTGAAGGAGATTGGCAACATCGGAGCCAGTCATGCTTCCACCGCGCTTAGCAACCTGACCCATCAGGATATCCTGATCGATGTTCCGGATTGCCTCGTGGTCCGCGCGGAACACCTACCTCAGGCGTTCGGAGATGGATTGGAGGAAGAGGTGGTCGCCATCTACTTCGAGGCCAACGGCGCTCAAAAGGGGCACATCCTGATGGTGCTGCCCTTGGACATGACGTTGCAGCTTTCGGACATGCTTCTCGGCCGCGAGCCGGTTGAGGGCAGGGAGATCGACGATATGGACAAGGAAGCTGCGGCGGAGATCGGCAATATCTGCACTTCTGCCTATCTGAGTGCCATATCCAATTTTATCGGGGTGCCGCTGCTGCCATCGCCACCGGGCGTGGCGGTGGACATGCTGCACGCCATTCTGCAGTTCCCAGCGTCCTTGGCGGCGGAGAACTACGAGTATCTGGTATTGATCAAGACCACGTTCCGCTACGCGACGCATTCCTTCCCCGGGTTCATCCTCTACATACCCGACCCGAACTCCCAGAGTTTGCTGATGGACAGATTTGGAATAGAGTGAGAATGGTGCTGCCATGGCGTTAGAGATGGGTCTGGCGCATGAGATGATCGGGTCCACCGAAGGCGTTAGGAGGTCGGTGGTAGGCGTTGCCGAGCATTACGTCCGCCTGGATGGTTCGACATTGAGCTGCATCGGCCTGGGGTCCTGCATCGGCATCGCCATCTTCGACCCTAGGGCGGGCATCGGCGGCTTGGCGCACGCCATGCTGCCACGCTACGACGAGGGGTTGGACCGGCGCAATGCCTTCAAGTACGCCGACACGGCCGTATTCCTCATGGTGGACGAGCTCGTCGAAAAGGGTGCCACCAAGTGCAACCTCCGCGCCAAGGCGGCGGGCGGTGCACAGATGTTCTCCTTCATCAGCAACGACTCCCTCAACATCGGGCTGAAGAACGCGCAAGCAACGCGGGAATCCCTCAAGAAAGAGGGCATTCCTTTGATAGGTGAAGATATGGGCGGGATCAAAGGCCGCACGATCTTCTTCCGACCCGACACAGGCACCTACGAGGTGCAGATGAATGGCGTCCGCACCCTCATCTAAGTTAAACATTTTAGATATTATATTTATTATATTTTATGGCAACATGATTGCGCCAGCATCCAAGAGAGTCGTTATCATTATCAGTTCTCAGAATCAGTAACAGCAATTGAATCTCCCGCATTATATACCGACAAAGCTGATTATTTTGTAACCTCCGAAAGGAAGGGCGAACTCCCCTCTAAGAGGAAGAAAGCGCTCCGGCCGGTGCAAACGGCGCGGAAAAACAAGAAGGTGAAAGTGAAATGAGAAAGAAATGGACCCAAATGAGAAGGGACAAGCGCGCCGACATAGGCATCGGCACGATGATTGTCTTCATCGCCATGGTTC
>CAZCNG010000243.1:0-3006 GCA_964500045.1 uncultured Methanomassiliicoccaceae archaeon | reverse complement strand
GCCATCACTTCCAAATCTTCGAGTGCCACTTCATCATCCTTCATCTCATTGAGCTTGGACATGGCATCACTGCCTGCATGGAGGACCATTGGCGTTGTCACCGCGTACACCAAGGCGCCTAGTGAATAAGAATTCCCCGATTACATGTAGCCTCTGCCACTGAGAGCGGGCACTTCCTGTCCGACTACCCATCTCCTGCCGCCAGAAGCGAAGTCTTCTGAAGCAGCAAGAGAAATTACCCTGTCCTGTGTCGGACCCTCGACCTTCGCAGCGATCACAGGCGATGCACGATGACCAGGCGCCAGCTGACACCGTGGGCTCCGGTGTTGGTCCAATAGCATTCCGTGTTCACGACGTTCTGTGCGGTCGGGGCGAAATTGTAGATCCCATATCCGGAGGATTCATTGACCATTCTCCAGGCCAGCGCCTGCAGGCTGGGGAAAGCGGCGTAGTCCGGACCGAGCAGGTTCTTTCCCACCTGGGTGGGGTCCTCATCATAGAGCAACAACCCATCGTTCTGCATCGACCAGAAGGTGAGCGAGGTCCCGTTGAGCAGCTGCGGCAGCTTGCTCTCCATCATCCGGTTGGGGTTGAAGACGATGCTGACCCCACCGATGAATCTGCCCGTGGTATCGAAGACCGGGGCGGCCAGGACCGCACCCATGGGACCTTCCACGGTCTTGAAGACGTTGGACATGACCGGCATCTTGGTGATCAGCAGCTTCTGCACGATCACGTCCCCACTGAGGTTCCTCCCTTCCACATTGGTGTACGGCTCGGCGGCGATGACGATCCCGCTCGTGTTGTAGGTGAGGATGCTGATGATATTGGCATTCGCCGCCATGGTGGCATTCATTAGCGCCCGCGTCGCCGTGCCATTGAGGCCGTGCGGACCCAGGTCCATGCCCAGGTTGGCCGCCAGGGCGTCCAGCTTCTTGATCTCGGCCTGCGCCACCAGCTGTCCCTGGCTCAGAATGGAGTTCATCTGCAATCTAGTGGCCGAGGCGGAGTTGTCGCTGCTCAGCTGCGAATTGGAAGAGAGGAGCAAACCGGAGGCGGTGACGGAGGTCAGGAGGGCTACCGCCAGTACCGCGGTGAGCCAATTGAAGCGCATCTGCATGCAGCGCCAAGGTACAAGGGGTTATTGAAACTAACTGCTGGCCAAGGGGCTTAGAAAGGGCGCTGCGCCTCCGCTCAAAGCCGGTGCACTATCGTCAAACGCCATTGCGTGCCGTGCAGGCCAACGGTGCTCCAGTAGCATTCCTTCGTCACCACCTGCTGGGCGTCCAGGTTCACGAAGAAGGAGTAGCTTCCGTAGCCATAGCTCTCGTTCACCACCCTCCAGGACAGGGCCTTGGCCTGGGGGAACGGATCCGTGGCCGGGCCGAGATTGTTCTGCCCTATCTGCGCCGGGTCCGTGTCGTAGATCTCCGTGCCGTTCAATTGCATCGACCACCAGGTGAACGGCATGCCTACGGACAGCGTAGGCAACGTTCCGTTCATCAAGGCGGAGATGGAATAGAAGGCGCTCACACCGCCCTGGAAGACGCCGGCCGTGTCGAATACCGGTATGTCCAAGGCGACGCCTGGAGGTCCGTGCAATGGCTGCAGCACGTCGCTCATGAACGGCCTCTTGGTGGCCAGGCTGCGTGCGATGTTGTCAGAGTAGCTTAGATCGATGCCTTCCATGAAGTGGTTCGAGGCCGGCTCGGCGGCGATGACGATACCGCGCGCGTCAAAGGTGATCATGCTGAGGATGCAGCCGTCCGCGGCCATGGTGGCATTGATCTGGGCGCGCAGCGCCGTCCCGTTCAGGCCGAGCTGCGTGCAATTGACGCTCAGCCCGGTCACCAGTTCGTTGAGCCGAGAGATCTGGTCCTGCACCGCCATCTGCCCCTCCCCCAGCGCGGTGGTCATTTGTAGCCGCGTGGAGGCCGCGTTCCTCTCGGACTGCAGCTGCGCATTCGAGGAGAGGAGCACGCCCGAGGCGGTGACCGAGATGAGGAGAGCGACCGTCAGGAGCGCCAGGGGCCATTTGGCTCGGGGAGGCATAGGCCCCCCTCCATCTGCCTAGGGATTATTCAAGCTTGAGCTTAGATCTGGCGTTCCAGCGCCAAGCGCCAGAAGATGCCGTGACCGCCGATGGTGGTCCAGCAGGTCTCCTTGTTGACGACCTGCTTGTGAGCGAGATCGACATAATAGGAATGCGTCCCCCAGCCCGTGGGATTCTTCAAAACGCGCGCCGCCAGGGTCTGCAGCTGCGGGAAGCCGGCGAAATCCTCTCCCTGCGTGGTAATCATACCGATCTGCGCCTCGTCCGTATCGTAGATGATCTTGCCGTCCCTTTGCAGGATGGTGAACGAGAATCCAGTGCCTTCCACCAGTTGTGGCAGGATGGCCTTCATCATGATGGGGACGGAAAAGAGCGCGCTGACCGCGCCGATGAACTTGCCCTCGCGGTCGAAGGCCGGCATGGAAATGGTCGAGCCGGCAGGCCCGCGCTGCGGCTGGAAGACGTCGCTCATTACCGGCATCCAGGTCGCCAGCATCTCCGCGACGTTGGGCGAGTGACTAATGTCGAGGCCGACCATGAAATGAAATTGGGAAGGTTCCGCCGCCTGCACCACACCCTTCGCATCGTAGGTGATCATGCTGACGAGACAGGGATGCTGGGCCAGCGCTTCGCTCATGGCCGCGTGCATCTCGCTGCTACTGAGACCCTTTCCTGCCAGACGCAGGCTTAGGTCTTTGACCAGGGAATCGACCTTCATGATCTGCAGCTGCGCTTCCATCTGCGCCCTGGAGAGGAGGTTGCTCATTTTCAGGCGGATGGGCGCGGAGGCGTCATCTTCTAGAGCGGGGGCAGAGGAATGCTTTGACATATGTCTGAAACCGGCCTAACAACTATTCAATGCCTGCCTCTGGTTCATAGATGCGACAGACTGAAGAGGGCAGCTCAGACCCAGTGCACCACCGCTAGTCTCCATTCGATGCCTTCCGCGCCCA
>CAZCNG010000242.1:0-3028 GCA_964500045.1 uncultured Methanomassiliicoccaceae archaeon | reverse complement strand
GGTCCGACCACCGTCAACACCAACGTGGTGGAGGCCGGCGCGCCCATCCGGACCGTGGAGTTCATCGTTGACGGCGTGCGCCAGACGACGCTGCTGACGCCCCCCTTCACCTTCACCCTCAACATGCCTTCTTCGGGCGCCACGGGCACCTATGTCTACGCCTACCCCTTCCTGCAGGATACCCAGGAGAGGAACTTCGTGACCTACAAGCTGGAGCGGGACCTGAACCGCACCATGCTCGTCAACGTGGCCGGACAATCGGCCGGCAACCTGGTCCGCAACGACACCCTCTATTACACCGTCGCAGGCGGACAGCAGTTCCGCACCGCGCTCTTCGACGTCGCGCCGTTGTCCTTCGACCGCGATGCCGTCGAATCCATCACGCTCAAGGTGCTGTACAAGACCCAGGCGCTCTTCAACGATCTGGGCACCCCCGACAGCATCCAGATCACACCCTGGCTCGCGTCCCTGCCGCAGAACACCAATATCACCATCACGCGCACGGCGCCCGTTTACGATACCAGCCTCATCTATGAGGCGCAGAAATCGGTAGTTCTGCCGGCGATGTCCTCCACCGAGCTGCGCCAGCTGAGCATCGGTTACCAGAACACCAAGTCCGACCCGGTCCTCTTCAACCGGGTCTGGGTAGAGGTGAAGCTCAAGGCCGCCTCCTACGGCAAGCTGAATGCCACCGGTGGGAGCCAGATCACCGTCATCAACTCCACTCTGCCGCTCAACATGGACAGCAGCTCCTACGGCAAGATGGTGTTGACCCAGGCCAGCAACGCCTACCTGTACAACATCTCGCTGCCGCAGCTGCCGGCCCCGGGCGGGAATTCACCCTATTGGCCGGGCAACACCCCCAACAACAACTATGCCCCCAGCACCGTGCAGCCGCTGCGCAAGAGCAGCGCCGACAGCACCGGGCAGCCCCTGGCCAATCTGATCTATCAGACCGGCCCGAGCTACACCGTGCTCCATGACCTGACCATGAGCCTGGACCGCTTCGACGTGCCCGCGATCCGGGGCGGGCAGATCGCCTCGGTCCACCTCAGCGTTACCTACACCACCACACCAGGTTATGTCGGCGCCTCCTACATCACCTACAAGCTGCCCAGCGGCCAGGTGCGCAATACCGGCATAATGGTGGTCGACTCGCCCGTCGCCACCACGGCGACCTTCGACCTGACCATGGTCGGGGTCGACACCTTCGACGAGGCCCGCAACCTGACCATAGCCTTCGTCAACGGCGGCACCCAGTCCGTGTTCTTCTCCCGCTTGGTACTGGAGGTCCAGTACGATCCCAGCTTCTATGTGTACCGCATGGCCGACATGAGCGTGTACGATTCCCTGGGCGACCCGGTCCTGGGCGCCACGGTTTCGTCCTACGACTTCCAGTCCTCGCCGAGCATGCTCTACTACACGCCTGAAGGCGTCACCAGCACTCCTCCGGCGGCGGTCCTCAACTACCTCGGCCGCGGGGCCAGCGACTTCAAGACCACGGACTATCTGGGCGGCGTCAGGATACCGCTGCTGACCGACATCATCAATGGGCCGAACACGCCCAATGCCCGCACCCTTTCGGCCTACCGGCTCCGGATCGACATCACCAATCATACCGGGGTGCACTATTCGACCACCTCCGTGGCCAGCTTCGCGCCCTTCCCCGATCTCAGACCGGAGCAGATGACCACGAGGCTCAACATCACCATCGCCAACTTCGTCACCGACAAGGCGTTGCTGATGGCCTCCAACCTGGAATTCTCCCCCTATCCGATCTATGAGGGGCAGAGTGCCACGTTGTCCATTCGCCTGGAGAATCGCGGCACCGCGGCCGCCTACAACATCCTGGTGGTCATGGCCGATCGCTATGAGCTGTTCAACGTGACCTTCGCCACGCCGGTCGTGGCCCGCCTCGACCCCGGCCAAAGCATCACCGTCTCGGGCACCTACACCGCCCCCATGGTCGCCGGGGCACATATCCTAACCGTGGCGGTCGATCCCTATAATGATGTGCATGAGCTAAATGACACGTCGGAGCGCTTCCTCAAGCTGGACATGAGGGTCGGCAGCCTGGCGACGCTGCAGCTGGTGCAGAACGGCCTGCAGATCAACCCGGCCAACCCCACCGTCAACATCACGTCCACCATCAGCGTCATGTTCCAGAAGGATGGCGATCAGGTCTCACAGCCCAAGGCCTTGGTGATCCTAGTGCAATACGTGGACGGCAGCCGCATCTGGCTCAACACCACCGTTCCCTCCCTGCCCTCCGGCACGCAGATCTATTACGCCGTGGTGGATTGGACCCCCACGCAGCTGGGCGCCTATGACGTGACCGCCTCGGTGCGGAACCTCGGCGAGGAGAAGGTCAGCACCACCGTGCTGAACTACTGTGACCTGGTGGCTGCATCGATGACCTTCTTTGTCAACCTCCAGCCCACGGCACAGGCCCGCATAGGCGATATTGTGGTCGTGGAGGCCGTGGTCTTCAACCAGGGCGAGAGCGCCGCCAACGACTTCTACATCCGTTTCTGGCTGGGCACGATCCAGACCGGCGTGATCCTCGGTGATTTCTATGTGCCGACGCTGGCCTCCAACCAGGCCACGATGGCCTCCATGGACTGGACGGCCATTGTGCATCCCGGGGAGCGGTACAGCAACTGGACCATCACCCTCGAGGTCAACCCCTTCAGTCATCCCTACGACCACCCCATCAACGAGACGACCTATGCCAATAACGTCATCGCTGGTGTGCTGATGGTCATCGATGACCGTCCATACCTGCGGCTGCAGGACGTGAGGGTCCTGGTCAGCGGAGCCGCTTCCCAGGTGGCCGCCTATGGTCAAATCCTCTCAGTGGATTTCACCGTCTACAACAACGGCAGCGGCCCCTCCTTCAGCACTCCCGTCTCCGTCTACCTGCGGTCTGCGGACGGGACCATATACTTCTATTATCAATCCCAGCTCGCTCTCGGTCCAGAAGGTTCCACCCACATCACCACCGTGGCGACCCCGGTGACGGAACCGG
>CAZCNG010000241.1:0-3051 GCA_964500045.1 uncultured Methanomassiliicoccaceae archaeon | reverse complement strand
GACCCCCCTAGATGGTGATAACTTAGAATGTATAGCATAAGCCCGAAGTCCGGAAAAATGATGAGCGACGATGAGATCGTTGAGCGTTTTAAGAAGGGAAAGGAGTGGGGCCTGCTGACCTCAGTGGATCTGCACGACTGCGACCCGCAGAAGATCGCCAGCAAGGAAGTTATCACCCAATTCTCCATTGACCTGTGCGACCACATCGACATGAAGAGGTTCGGCAGCCCGATCGTAGTGCGATTCGGCGCGGACCCCCGCGTACAGGGCTACTCCCTCGCCCAGCTGATCGAGACATCTCTCATCTCTGGCCATTTTGCCGAGGACACCAACAGGGCTTTCATCGATGTTTTCAGCTGCAAGGAGTACCCACCCAGCGAGGTCGCGAACTACTGCAAGAAGTATTTCGGGGCCAAGAACGTGGAGTTCTCCGTGTCCTTCAGAACCTGAAGGACGCAGCAAGCCGCACACAGGTGCGGCAAACACCACCCCATGCCTGCAGCGGGCAGGGGTATTCTCATTTTCCATCTGATGCTTCTAGCGAACCTATTTCGATCTTCATAACGTCAATACTGTCTAGCAAGTAATGGCTCTGGATGCCAGGCCGCAGAAGATGGAAATTGTGGGCGAGAAACACACCATAGTTTCATCTCGTGACCACCATATCAATAGGCACTGAAAGCTTCGCTGCAAGGAGCTCGCGGCCAAGGATGATGATCAAATCGATGCGAATGGACGGCCTGTTCAGTATCATCATCGCGGCGATGCTGCTCTCCGGATCATTCCTCATGCTGGCTCCGACCGCGGCAGCGAAGACCGCACCCACCATAGCCGATCCAGAACCGCTCGATCTAGGATACAAGATACGACAACAAACGATCGACCTCTCGCTCATCCTGAACGATCGAACGGAGAGCGGTCCTGCACCCAACGACCATTGGATCGAGGGGGACGTGGCGCTTTACTTGACCAGCATGTGCGGCAAGAGCGCGTGGATGCCTTTCACCCTGCGCGCCTCTGGAGAATATTGCGAGCTATGGACCGCCAACGACATGCTCTTCTCTGACGGCGACCCGAGGAACGAGTTCACCTCCAGATTGACCATCACCGACGAGCAGGTCAACTACATGGTCGAACAGTTCGACAGCAACATCTACATCCGCGAAAAGGAGTATTTCTCCGCGCCACCACCGTTGAACGGGAGCGGCGGATTGTTCGAGCAGATGGGATGTCCAGAGAGCCAACTTTTTCGCGCTCAGACGGAAGGCAAGACCATGATCATGGTCTTCAACATCGTGGACGAGAACTACTGGGAGCCCAGTTATCCGTATTCCACGATAGGATACTTCTCTCCGCTCATCGAATCCGGTTATGCCAGGAACGTCATTCACATCGACGTCTGGGACTGGGCCAATCGAACGGGACCTCAGACGGCGGGGGTGGCCACTTCCTCTCCCTACCTGTATGAGATGGGTATCGCCCATGAATAGCAACATCTGCTGCACAACTACCTGAAACCGGGTGACCCGGACTGGATCAACGAGGGATGTTCCCATTACGCGATCATGATGTGCGGATATGGCGTCCCCAAGAGCGATCTCGCCCACTACCTCTGCTCCCCATCCAATTCCCTAACGGTGTGGGGGGACCAGGGAGACATCAACATAGCGGCCGATTACGGCGCAGCGGCCCTGTTCATGATCTACATGGCAGACCATTTCGGCGGGGCCGCCCTCATCTCCCACCTTTTACGCAACCAGATAACCGGGGAGGCGGGCATCACCGCAGCCCTGGCGGAATTGGGCCATTGGCAGTGGACATTTCCCATGGTATTCAAGGCATGGCGACTGACCAATCTGATCCGAGCGGAAACGCCGGGCAGTGGGCTCTACAATTACATCTCCATAGATCTCGATGACATCCAGCCCTTGACCATCAACAGGTACGCTCCAAAGAGTGGAATGGTCTCCCGCAGCGCGTTCCTAGGACCAACGTATTCGTTGGAAGGATACGACACCGGTGTCGATACCGTTGCCGCCTACAGCGTCGACTACTATAGCGTGGACGCATTTGGCAGCCTTTCCAAGATAGACCACAGAGTTGTCTTCGAGGGAGCGAACGAGGCGGACCAGTCAGTTCCCACATCAGACGGCAACGTGGACTTCTCGGTCACGATGTACTTCCCGGCTACCTCGAGGTTGACTGCGAGGATAACCGACGTGCCGATCTACCATGCCTCTGAGACGGGAATGAGGTATCTGGCCTGGTTCGCAGGATACACGGAAGCATACATCCTCATCAGCCCCAATGAAGGGCCGGTCGACTACCAGTTTGGCGTCGTGCAATGAAACAAGAGCACTTTCCAAACCCGGATGAATGGATCATTGGGACCCTTTGATCGTATCTCAAGGACCGAGGGAACAAGATCCACGACTCCAGAAGCATAAGGAGCATTGGATGATCAACGGACCGATTGTGCGAATTGACGCCGCTGGGCATCCGCGAGGCCAGAGGCGTCTGCTCCTATTGTTTCCTCTTCAATATCACTTTTTAACCATACAATATAGCTTTACCGCTACTATCTGATTTGAATAAACCTACCGCAAATATATAATTCTTCCCGCACATTAGACCGTTCAAAGTCAGTTTGAGTGAACCTATGAAAGAGATCGGTGTCGAGCAGATCAAGGTACTCTCCGAGCCGAACCGGCTGGCCATCCTCTCCCTCCTTTCGATGAGAGAAATGACCACCAGCCAGGTCTCGACATTGCTGGAGATGAGCATTCAGAATACCCAGTATCACGTCAAGAAGCTCCTCGAGGCCGACCTCATCATTCCCACGCGCACCGAACTGGTCGGCAACCTGGTGGAGAAATACTACCGCTCCGCGTTCGAACCGGGCATGATCTCCACCGCCACAGACGAGAAGAATGTCGACATCGGGGAAAGATTGAACCTTGTCTTCGCGGCCATGGGAGCGATAAAAGGCATTCTTAACCACGGCATCACGACCCTCGACGAGAAGCGCGAGAGCTACTTCATGAAGGTCGG
>CAZCNG010000240.1:0-3067 GCA_964500045.1 uncultured Methanomassiliicoccaceae archaeon | reverse complement strand
GGATCGTCTCCTGCTTGAGGATCTCCTCCGCCTCCTTGGCGAAGTCCGATTCCTTCAGCTTTTCGAGGACGTTGCGCAGACTGAGAGAACGAGGATAGACGGTGTTGTCCGTCCTCGGATAGGAGATGTAACCAGAGGTGTAAAGGTCCTCCGCGATCTTCATCGCGTTGGCCGGCGAGAAGCCGAGCCGGTTCGCCTCTGCCAAGAAGGAAGTGGTGTTGAAGGGGGGCGGCCCGTATTCGTCCTTCTCCTTGGATTCGTAGTCCAAGACCTTGGCCTTGACGGCGGTGCGCACGTTGGCCTCGGCGGTCAGTGCGGCGGTCTCCTCCTGGAAGGGGTTGGCCTCGTGCTCGGCGGTGAACTCCGCCTCCTTGGCGATGCGCGCGGACAGCGTCCAGTAGGGAGTGGGAACGAAGCCCTCGATCTCCTTGTGGCGGTCGACGACCAACGCCAATGTCGGGCTCTGCACCCTTCCCACGCTGAGGAAGTTAGAGCCTACCTGTCCCGAGGCCAGTGAGATGAATCTAGTGAGCGAGGCTCCCCAGGCCAGGTCTATCACCTGACGGCACTCGGCCGAATCAGCGAGATTGTAGTCCGGGTCGACGAGGTTGTTGAAAGCACCGTCTATCTCGGTGCGGGTGAAGGCGCTGAAGCGGGCGCGGCGCAGGACCTTGCCCTCCGTGCTGAGCATCTTGACCGTCTCGAGCCCGATGAGCTCCCCTTCCCGGTCAAAGTCGGTGGCGATGATGATCTCATCCGCCTCGCGGCTCAGCTCCTGCAAGGCGTTGATGATCGCTTGCGCCGTAACTGTCTTCTTCGGCTTGGCGTACACGAGCTGCTGCGGGTCGACCGCGTTCCAGTCGTTGAACTCCGCAGGGTAGTCGAGCTCGATGACGTGGCCACGCAGTCCAACGACATCGAAGTGGACCCGGTCCATTTCGAACTCGAAGACCTGCACCCCGCCTACCTTGCGGCGCTTCATCTCTCCCCTTGAGAGGATGGCCGATAATCTGGCGGCAGCGTCAGACTTCTCCGAGATGACAAGAGTACGCATATCGATGGCGCAGGACGATGAGGGCTTTATAAATCCTTTGTCCGTAATCGTCAATGGACATGGGGGTGGTCGTGTCCCTGTGGTACCACGCCGGGAAGGGACCCAGACATCAGGATCGGTACCCCGAGCAGGACGCCCTTGACACTGGCCAGCTCATCCGCCAAGGCCTTTATCTCACGTACCGTGCCGGAGACCACCAGTACTTCCAGGCAACGCTCCAGGTCCATGTGCACGTGCATGGAGGAGGAGATGTGCGCATAGTGTCCATGCTGGATCTCCATCAATCTCTCCTTGACCCCACTGTGATGATGTTCATAGACCAAGGTGATGGAGCCGAAGGCCAACGACTCCTCGTCCGCTATATGGCTGCGGTTGAGCGTCTCACGGATCAGGTCACGGATGGCCTCTGACCTGGTGGCGTAGCGCTTGAGGGCGATCAGCTCATCGAACCGGTCGAGCAGTTCCGGCTCGAGGGAGACCCCGATCCTGGTGACATTGTCCACAGTAACACTTCCATGGTCGTATAGTGCTACGAGCCTGAAAACCCTTTGCCTCGCCGGAATCCTAAATACCCGGCTGCGGCGTTACCCCTGCGTGAACAGGACAGAACTGCTATTGGACACCTTGCGCGAGGCAGTGGTTTCGCGGCGCGTCCCCGGCCAGGATGCGGTCCTACTCTCCGGCGGGCTAGACAGCGCCATAGTCGCCATGTTGGCCAAGGGCGAAGGGGACATCCGAGCTTACACGGTGGGCCTGGGCCGTTCCCATGACATGGACGCGGGGATGGCCTGCGCCAACGAGATCGGCCTCCCCTGGGGCGGCATCATGATCACCCGCGAGGACGTGCGCCTCGGCATCAGCGAGCTGAGCCGTCTGCTAGACACCACCGACCCGGTGAAGCTCTCCTACGAGTTGCCTCTGTTCTTTGCCTGCCGAGGCGCCGAAGAGGAAGTGCTCCTCTGCGGCCAAGGGGCCGATGAACTCTTTGGCGGCTATGCCCGCTATGTGGACATGGCACCCGCCGAGAGAAGGGCGGTCATGCAGGCGGATACGGCGCGGCTGCTCAACGAAGGCATCGGCGGAGAAGGCCGCATCGCCGCGGAGTTCGGCAAGAGGATAGCCTATCCTTACCTGGACGCCCGCGTCCAGCACCTGGCGTCCGAGTTGTCCGATGACCTCATCATCCATGACGGGGAAAGGAAGGTCGCCCTGCGCCAGGTCGCTTCCGCGCTGGGTCTGAGCGCCGCCAACAAGAAGAAGAAGGCTGCGCAGTACGGGTCCGGCATCATGGCCGAGATGAAGAAGATGGCCCGGGAGGCGCGCATGCCCTTGGGCAAGTATATGGAGACCCTGCGGGAGGGATAAGGGCGGATTACGCCTCGACCCTGGATTGGCTCTTCGGCCTGGAGAACATGGGCATCAAGCTGGGTGTCGGCAGGACCCGGCGTCTGCTCTCTCAGATGGGCGATCCCCAGGCCGGTCTTGTCACCGTGCATGTGGCCGGCAGCAAGGGCAAAGGCTCGACCTGCGCCATGCTGGAATCCATCCTGCGCAGTTCCGGTCTAAAGACCGGTCTCTATACTTCACCGCACCTGGTGGACTTCCGCGAGCGCATCCGTGTGAATGGGGTCGAGATCACGGAACCGGAGGTCGTAGCACTGGCGCAGAGCACCCGGAAGGCCGCCGCGGAGGCGGGCCTGCTGGAGCAGATGACCTTCTTCGAGATCAGCACCGCCATGGCGCTGCAGCATTTCCGCCTGAATGGTGTCCAGGTGGCGGTGGTCGAGGTCGGCCTGGGCGGGGCGCTCGATGCGACCAACGTCATCAATCCCACGGTGACGATCATCACCCGCATCGACCAGGAGCATACTCGATATCTGGGCAACAGTGAGGCGGGCATCGCCTTCGAAAAGGCGGGCATCATCAAGGAAGGGGTCCCGGTCATCACCGGGGAAGCGGAGGGGGATGCGCTCCGCGTGATCAGGGCGGCCTGCCGGGACCATGGCTGCCCGC
>CAZCNG010000239.1:0-3102 GCA_964500045.1 uncultured Methanomassiliicoccaceae archaeon | reverse complement strand
GTTTCAGCGGCGGCCGAGGAACTCAGCGATGCCGTTGCCCGTCTCGTTGTCCATCTTGAAGCGCGTCAGCGTCTCCCACATGACCACGGGGTTCTTCTTGTCCTCGGAGTGGAAGTGCATCTTGGCCTTGCGCCTGATGATGCCCTTCACGCCGAACACGTCGCCCTCGCTGTCATACATCGCCATGTAGAGGGTGCTCGGAGAGCCGTCCGCATCCCACTCGATGGCGGTGTCGACCTTGACGATCGGGATGTTCTCGCCGTCCATGTACAGGAAGCCGGCGTCGATCTCCATCTTGTCCATCCAGACCTTGGTGATGTTGAAGCCATAACCCTCGCTGAACTGACAGGTGAGCCAGACCCAGGCGCGCGGGGCGTGCCAGTCTCTGATGCCCCAGGAGTGGTCCCTCTCGCCGAGGGCGTTGATGACCATCTCCTTCTCGCTGACGGTGATGGTGCCAGTCGCCTTGACCATCTGCTCGATGTGCTCGCTGGCGAGGGTGGCGGCCGCAGCCTTCTCCTTCTCGCCGCTGACACAGGCGCGGTAGTCGAACATCGGGTTCAGACCATCGAACACGAGGTCCATCTTGACCTTCACCATGACCTTGACGTCCTTCTCCATGCGGGGCAGTTCGCCGTCGAACTTGACGGTCCACTTCTTCTCATCCTCGATCTTCTCGAAGGTGAGCCCCCCAGCGGAGGTGGTCATTTCTTCCATCTCTACATGCTCTTTGTTCCCGATAAGGGAGCCATCAGGCATCATGAGGAAGCAGAAAACAGACTTCTCCTTCTTGTTCGGCTTAACGCCGATCCTCATGAATCCGCACAGGTCGTTGCCGCGGTCGTAGAAGCTGAAGTAGAAGCTCTCGTTCCATTCCTTGTTCTCGCCGATCTCATGAAACACGTCGCTCGTCAATGCCATCATCCTTCCGAAATGTAAATCAGGCCTTGGTTGCCGTCTAAGGTTATTCTCTGCCCTGATTTGAAGATTCTTGTTGCACCCTTGACCGCGGTGACGGCCGGGATGCCGTATTCCCGGGATACAACGGCCCCGTGCGAGAGGATCCCTCCCGTTTCCGTGATGAGACCGCCGATCTTGCTGAAGACCGCCGTCCAACCGGGATCGGTGTTCGAAGTGACCAAGATCTCTCCGTCCTTCACCTCGCCCAGGTGCGTGATGTTGTCCACCACGCGCACAATCCCCGACACGACGCCGGGCGAGGCGCTGGTGCCGGTGATGCGCAGCACACCCTCCATCCTCTCTACGGTATCATCGAACTCTATCTTCCCCTTGAGGAACTTGGCGGGCAGGCGGTCCTTCCACTTCTCGAACTCCTTCCTCCTTCCTTCGACGGTGCGGCGCACGTCCTTGGCACCGGTGGCACCCATTTCGAAGATCTCCTCCTTGCTGAGGAAGAAGATGTCCTCCGGGACGTCCAGATATCCGGCGGCCGTCCAGCGGCGTCCGTATTCCATGAACAGGCGCCTCTGGCGGTACAGGATGTGGTCCAGGTAGAACCTCTGGTTCTCGCGGAAGATGAGATACGTCTGGGCGTAACCCAGCACCAGGAAGAAGATGCGCTTCTTGAAGAAGCCGTAGCGCAGTTTACCGATGCGCTGGCCTATGTCCTCCTCCGCCGCCGCCCTCTCCCCCGCCTTTTGCCTTTCCTTCGCTTCCAGGTCCACCTCGTTGGATGCTGCCAGGGAACGAACGATATCGACCACCAGGGCGGGGTCGTCCGCCCAACGGGGAAAGTACAGCTCGCGGGTGTGCGACCTCTGGCCGTAGTTCTTCATGAATGCCTGCGTCGCTGCATTGAATTGGGCCAGCTGCGGGTCCGCGAAACAGTGATGGTAGAACTCGGCGGAGGATAGGGAATTGAGCTGGAGCATGACCTCCGGGTCGGCCCGGGCTATGTTGGCCAGCTTCGCCAAGGCGATGTTAGTCTCGATGGTCTTGTTGCCCTTGAGGCCGCTGATGACCTTGGAGTACAGCACTCCGGAACGATCGTCCAGCCAATCGCTCAGCCAGCGCTTGACCATGAGGTTGGTGCCGATGGAGTGCGTCACCATTCCGTAGCGGATGAGGCGGTAGTGCTTGAGGTAGTTCTTCTCCATGTAGCGATACTGCCCTTCCAGTTCCGCATCCTTGAGCGTGGTCAGGTCCAGGGCGTCGTAGGGCTGCATCGCCTTGAGATAGGCGTCCGCCCAGCGCAGATACGCCTTGTTGGTGCGGAAGATCATCCCGTCCGGGTCCAGGAAGCCTATCCTCACCTCCGCCCACAGTCGCTTGAAGATCTTCGTGGGAGCGTCGGCGATGCGCTTCTGGTCCTTCTCAGGGAAGTAATTGAGCAATTCCTTGGTGCGCGAGAACTTGGGATTGTACGTGAACACGGATTCCAGCACTTCAGAGTTGAAGTAGATGTGTCCCTTGTGCAAGCGGAGCAGCACCTTGTCGGTAAGCTCCTTGTAGCCCATGATGGCCGACCCTTCATGGTTGACGATCTTGGTCAGGTATTCGCCCAACACGGAGAAGAAGAGGGGCGAGGTGACGTCCGCCCAGTACTCGTCGCCGTAGGCGCGCGTCCACAGGGTCTCATCCTTGCTGAGGGTCGTGATCGGCCGCGACTGCAGTACGTGAATGTCCTTGCCCTCAATGGCCCATTCGATGTCCTGCGGCCGACCGAAATGCTCCTCCATCTTCCTGCCGAGGTGGGCCAGTTCCTCCGCCTCACGGTCGGTGAGCGACGCGACCGTCTGCTTCTCCCCCTCCACGTCCCTGGTGACCTCGGTGCCGCCCACGAGGAAGACGCCCTTGCTCTTGCGGTTGATGGCACGATGTTCTACGCGGCCGCCCTTGCTCAGGACGAAGCGGTCCGGCGTTACGATGCCGGAGGCGATCGATTCACCCAATCCCCAGGACGATTCGACGATGACCTTATCGCTGCCGGTCACGGGGTCCTTGGTGAACATGATGCCGGCGCAGCGCGCGTCCACCATCTTCTGCACCAGCACGGCGATGCCACCCCCTTGACCGAAGCCATTGTCGTTGCGATAGGCCATGGCCCGCTCGTTCCAGTAGGAGGCCCAGCAGGATTTGATC
>CAZCNG010000238.1:0-3146 GCA_964500045.1 uncultured Methanomassiliicoccaceae archaeon | reverse complement strand
AACAGATGATGGAGATGCATCCGGTGCTCAGAGGCTTCTTCGGAGGCGAGTGATAAATGGCTGAGAAACTGGCAGCCCCCGCTCCGGCGCCATCGCCGCTAGGCGGGGCCCCTGCGGCCAAATCAGGCGGCACCTCCCGCCTGATAACCATCTTCATCTTCGTCCTGGCGATATTCGTCCTCTTCGATCCGACCCTGCGCGATGCGTTGGGCAAGATCGTCGGCTATGGGCTCAACCCACTGGTCGGCTTCAACGGCGCGTATCCGGTGCTGACGCTGGTCATCACCGGTGTCTTCATGGCGGTGCTGACCATCGTGGTGCGGCACTTCTTCACCGACTATGTCGCACAGGCCGAGTCGCAGAAGATCGTCGGCGCCTTCAACAAGGAATTGCGCCAGGCGAGGAAGGATAACAACACCTTCAAGCTCAAGAAGCTCCTCGAGATGCAGCCCAAGATCCTGCAGAAGTCGATGGCGCAGTCGACCACCCAGCTGAAGCTGATGCCCGTGACGATGATCATCATCATCCCCATCTTCGCTTGGATATCGGTGTTCATCAACGCCTCCCCGTCGACGCTCTTCGCGGTGCCGTGGGCCTTCAATGCAGATCTCAACGCCTCTTACCTCTTCCCGACTTGGGTGCTGCTGTACTCGCTCATCAGCATACCGGCAGGGCAGGTAGTGGCGCGGGGCCTCCGCTACTTCTCCTTCAAGAAGCGGCTGGACGCCCTGGCGGCGGCTGGGAAATGAGACTGAGCATATCTGGGCCCATAGGCTCCGGCAAGACCACCGTCTGCCAACTCCTGTCCGAAAGGTTGGGATGGAAGATGGTGGTCTCAGGCCATATTTTTAGGCAGATGGCAAAGGAGCGTGCTCTCACATTGGCCCAATTCGGTGCCCTCGCTGAGAATACCCCCTCCATCGACCGGGAGCTGGACCAGAGGATGGTCGACCTGGCCCGCGCCGAGGACGACATCATCATCGAAGGTCGTCTGGCGGCCTATAATCTCGATCGTGCCGGCGTGGAGGCATTCAAGGTGCTGCTCGACGCTGACCTCGAGGTTCGCGCGGCCCGGGTCGCGGAGCGCGAGGCTGAAGACCTCAAGCAGGCCGCCGCAGAGATGCTGGAACGGCAGAAATCTGAGGCCCTGCGATACAAGAAGTATTACGACATCGATATCAGTGATGACTCTGTTTATGACATGGTCGTCGACACCTCCGACCTGACACCGGAGCAGATCGTAGACCTGATCGTCACCGAGCTCAAGGAAGGAAAGCCATGCCCATGCTGATCAAGGATGCCAAGCCTGGCAAGGCCCCGGTGAGCGCGCATACGTTGCAGAGCAAGCTCCGCGCCGGGGTCATCATACTCGACAAACCGCAGGGACCGACCTCGCACCAGGTCACCGCCTGGGTCCGCGACATCCTCGGCACCAAGAAGATCGGTCACGGCGGTACTCTCGATCCGAACGTCAGTGGCGTTCTCCCCATCACTCTAGGCGTAGCGGTCCGCGCCACCGATCTGGTCCTCCGCTCCGACAAGGAGTATGTATGCCACATGCAGCTCCATCGCGACAAGCCTGAAGCGCGGGTCCGCGAGGTCGTCTCCTCTTTCACCGGTGAGATCTACCAGGTGCCTCCCGTGCGCTCTGCGGTCAAGAGACAATTGCG
Organism: uncultured Methanomassiliicoccaceae archaeon; assembly: GCA_964500045.1. Classification (GTDB taxonomy): domain Archaea; phylum Thermoplasmatota; class Thermoplasmata; order Methanomassiliicoccales; family UBA472; genus CAZCNG01. The sequence continues at coordinate 1,476 of CAZCNG010000238.1, read as the reverse complement.
CACTAGGCGCATCCGCGAGATGGACATTTTGGAGGTTTCCGGTCGCAACGTCCTTTTCCGTGTCGACTGCGACGCAGGCACCTACATACGCACCCTGTGCGTGGACATGGGCGAGGCGCTGGGGGCCGGCGGCAGCATGACCGCCCTGCGCCGCACCCGCTCTGGCCTTCTCCGGGAGACTGACGCCGTCACGCTCCTGGAACTCAAGGACGCGGCCGTGGCCTGGAAGGAAGGCGACGGAGCCTGGCTGGACTCAATGGTACACCCCATGGAGACACTTTTCGACGCCATTCCGCAGATCATCGTCAAGGACACGGCGGTGGACGCCCTCTGTCACGGCGCCGATCTCATGGCGCCAGGCATGGGCGCACTGGATGATTCGATCAAGAAAGGGGATCTCGTGGCCCTGATGACCAATGCTGGTGAGGTGGTCGGTCTGGCGCACCCGGTGATGCCAGCCGCGGACCTGATGAAGGCCGATGCGGGCATGGTCGCGCGCCTAGAGCGCATCCTTATGGAACCAGGCCGCTACAAGAAGCACTGGACCAAGAAAGAGGGTTGAATCACTCGTCCCTCTTCCACGCGTCCTGGGCCACGCGCACCCAGTAATCGACGTTGTCGAAGGAGAATTTGCTCATTCCGCAGATGGGGCAGCACCAGTCGTCCGGCAGGTCCTCGAAGGGCGTGCCGGCCGGAACTCCATGCTCTGGGTCGCCTACTTCGGGGTCGTAGATGTATCCACAATTGGGGCTGGGGCAGATATAGCGGTCCAATGGCATGTTCTTCGCCGCTCCGTTTCCTAACTCCAAGGGCAGCTCGAAGTATTTCTAATTGTTTCGTGCGCCAGCGCTATGCCGGAACAACCCCGTTACAAGAGGATGATCGCTATGCATCAGGAAAGGGTGGTCTGTCCTTTGGGCAGCTTCTTGAGCGGCCGGGCGTCAATGCCGAGATCTCTCTTGATGTGCATAGCTAGCACCTCATCGAAATCCTTGTCCTGAGCGTCTCCGCCCCCATGGGTGGTATAGACGACCTGTGGCGAGCAGGCCTTCACGAAGCGCATGATGTCGTGGTAGTCCGCGTGGTCCGACAGCGCGAAGGCCTCGTCCACCCCCATCATCCTGCGGTAGGAGGGATTGAGCGCCCATCCCGACACGGCGGCTGTGCGCAGACGGCGCTTCCGCATCTGGTCCACCTGGACCGCGTAGCGGGAGCCGCTCGGGCAGATGAAGACCGAGGGTTCGTCGGCTGCTTGCACATAGTCTCGGTAGCGCAGGTGCACTTGACCACAGCTGCAGACGGCCTCCGTGCTCTCCATGACCGTCGAATGAAGGTAAGGTTCGAAATCCTCAAGGATGTGGATCAAGCTCTGCGACTTGCCCAGTGGATAGGCGAACAGCGCCACCGAGCAGTTCTGCGACAGGCAGTCCTCGATCCAGTCGCGCATGATGCGGATGATGCCCTCCGTGGGCGGGA
>CAZCNG010000237.1:0-3158 GCA_964500045.1 uncultured Methanomassiliicoccaceae archaeon | reverse complement strand
TGATGCCGCCCGACGCTATTACTGCATGAGGGCAGCGGGTAATGAAATCCTCTGCTACGTGCGCATCGATCCCACCGCCCCGCCCCTCGACGCCGACATCGGTGTGCAGTACCGCCGCCAGCGGCATATCTTTGATGATCTGGAACATTTCGTCCAGAGTGATCTGGGCCGATTCCTGCCAGCCCTTGACCTGGATCCTCCCGCCCTTGGTGTCGAGGGCCAGAACGACCTGCTTCGGTCTACCCTCGGCCAGTTGCCGAAGCCACTGCGGTTCCTTGACCGCCCTCGTTCCGGCGATGACGCGCTTGGCGCCCAATCCCAGCAGGTGGTCGGCCATCTCCTCGGAGCGGACGCCGCCGCCCACCTGCACGTCCATGCCGCAATTCTGGATGATGGCCTCGACCTCCAAGTTCGGCGCCCTTCCGAAGGCGGCGTCCAGATCGATGAGGTGCAGGTATCTGGCGCCCTGCGACCTCCAGTGCAGGGCGACCTGCAGCGGGTCTGGCAGGGTGACCTGCTCGGTGCCCTCCACGCCGCCCACGAGCTGGACGACCTTGCCGCCCAGGATATCGATGGCCGGGTAGATGATCATAGTTGTCCCTCCGCGAAGCGCACGAAGTTGCGCAGCATCCTCATGCCGGAACCGGAGCTCTTCTCCGGGTGGAACTGCGTCCCGTAGGTGTTCCCCTTGCGGAACAGTGTCGGCACGGTGCCATAGTAGTCGGTGGTGCCGATGACCGCTTCTTCCAGCGGACTCCCGTGGAAGGAGTGGGCGAAGTAGAAGTATCCCGGTTCGCAGCCTTCAAGGATGCGGTCCTCGGTCACGACCTGATTCCAGCCCATGTGCGGGATCCTCTCCGCGCGAAGGCGGATGACCTTACCTTTGATCAGTCCAAGGCCGGGGCCCTCTCCTTCTTCGGAGGATTCGAACAGCAGCTGCGCGCCGATGCAGATGCCCAGGCACGGCGTTCCCGAGAGCAGTTCGTCGAGAATCCCTTCGCGGTGCGGCAGCAGGCGTTCCATGGACTTGGTGAAGGCACCCACGCCCGGCAGCACGATGCACTCGGCGCCCAGCAGTTCGGACATGTCCTTGACCACGTTGACTTCAGCACCGCAGTTCTCCAACGCCTTGCGGATGGAGTGCAGATTGCCGACGCCATAGTCGGCCATGGTGATCTTCAGCGGCATTCGCGCACCACCTCGGCCATCGCCTTGAGCGTGATGTCGTTCTGCTCCCTGGTGCCGATGGTGGTGCGGGCACAATCCTGCAGCAGGCGCTTCTTGCCGAAGTCGCGCACCATGACGTTCTTCGCGGCCAACCTTCGGACGAATTCGGCCGACTCGAACGGACAGCGGAAGAGGATGAAGTTGGCATCGGACGGGTATGGCTTCAGGCCCAGCTCCGCCAGCCCCCGGTGCAGATGGGGGCGCTCGCGACGAACTATGTCCACCGCCCGGCTGACGAAATCCTGCTGCTGCAGCGCCAGCACGGCCGCATGCTCGCTGACCTTGTCCAGCGAGTACGGCACCCTTATCTTCTGCATCTCCAACGTAAGGTCGGGGTTGGCCACGGAGTAGCCGATCCTCAATCCTGCCAGCGCGTAGGCCTTGGAGAAGGTGCGCGTCACGATCAGGTTGTCATATCTCTTCACCAGCGGGATGCACGATTCGCCGGCGAACTCGCCATATGCCTCGTCGATGACGACGATGCGCTTCGACCGTTCCAGCAGCGCCTTCACGTCGTCGGCGCGGAAGAGGTTGGAGGTCGGGTTATTGGGCGTGCAGATGACCACCAGGTCGCCCGGCGCCTTGACCATGGCGTCCACGCGCAGCTGGAAATCCCCGTCGAGATCGACCTCGACGCTGGTGCCGCCGTTGACGGTGGCGAACCAGCCGTGCAGCGAGTAGGCCGGGTAGGCTATGACCAGTCGCCCGGAAGACTGCATATAGGTCTTGCAGATGATGTCCAGGATCTCATCGGAGCCGTTGCCCACGACGAAGTTCTCCCGGTCCAGGGAGTACAGCTGGGCCAATGCCTGACGCAGATCGCCGCCATAGGTCGAAGGGTATTGTCCCAGCTCCATGCTCGCGCAATCCTTCAGCGCCTGTTGACAGGCCGGGTTCTCACCCAATGGATTGGTGTTCGTATCCATCCTCAGGGCATTGCCTGGCTTCGGATCGTAGTAGAGGGATAGTCCCTCGATGTAAGGGCGGGCATAGCGGGACATGGGCTCACGGCACCATGCGGTCGATCGGCGTGATGAGGATGCCGGTCGCCCCCAGCTTCTTGAGGCGGTTGATGGCGTCGTACACGCGGTCCTTATCGATGACCACATGGACCGCCACCACGTCGTCCCGTCCCATGATGGACATGACCGTCGGTCCGGCGATGCCCGGCAGATATCTCCTCACTTCCTCCAGTGAGGTCGTCGGCACGTCGGCCATCAGGTACTTCTTGTTCTCCGCATCCGCCACTGAGCGCATGGCAGCCACGAGCTCGTCGATGGCCTCCTTGTTCTGTCCGCCGTAGGATGCCTTGTTGGCGATGACCACGGCCTGGGACTCCATGATGGTGGCGATCTCCTTGAGGTGGTTCATCTTCAGAGTGGAGCCGCTGCTGACCAGGTCCACGATGAAGTCGGCCACGCCCAGGTGCGGGGTGACCTCGGCCGCTCCGCTGATGCGGGCGATCTCCACCTTCTTGCCCAGGCGGGCGAAGTACTGCTGCGTCATGTTGGGGAAGGACGTCGCCACGACCGAGCCGTCGACGATATCCGCCACAGAATCGATGCCGGACTCGTCCGGCACGGCGACCGCCAGGCGGCAGTGGCCGAAGTTCATGTCGTAGAGGGTGGTTACGTCTACGCCGGATTCCACGACGATGTCCCTTCCGGTGATGCCAACGTCGACCGCTCCCTTATGCACGAACCTGGAGATGTCGGAAGCGCGCAGGAACATGATGGTCAGGTCCCTGTGTTTCAGGTGTACGAAGAGCTTGCGGTCGTCAATGTCGTCCAGTTCGAGCCCGGCCTGGCGAAGGATGTGCAGAGCGCGCTCGTTGAGTCGACCCTTGTTGGGTATGGCCAGTTTCAAAGGCATGGCGTCACCTTGGGTGTTTGTCGAGATTAGGTAATCCCTACTTAATCCCTACTCCTTTG
>CAZCNG010000236.1:0-3166 GCA_964500045.1 uncultured Methanomassiliicoccaceae archaeon | reverse complement strand
TATGATGGTCCCGACTCCCGGATTTGAACCGGGGGCCTGCTGATATCGGCGGCTAATACCGGTCTTGCCGGTTATCTCACTACAGTCAGCCGCTCCAGCCAGTCTGAGCTAAGTCGGGCTCCGCGCTGCATATTACAGATACGGTATTTAGCGTTTTGCGGCCTTGGAGGATCGTCCGCCCAGTCTGGCCAGACTGCTTTTTGGTCGCTTTCTCGCCCTATTGGGGATGCTCACCAGCCGCTTGCAATAATCTATAAATAGCGACCTGGACATCTATTGTCCGACAAAAGGGGTCGGATAGACCTCTTATGCCTATCAGGTGCAGCAATGGAAGACTCGGATCTCGAGAAGGTAACCGTGCGTCTTCCTGAAAGGTACATCAGAGCCCTGGACTTTCTGGTCGAGGCCGATGATTTTCCTTCCAGGTCAGAGGCGATGCGGGCTGCCATACGGGATTTCATCTATGCCAGAGTGGAGCTTGTCCAGGACAGGATAAAGAAGATGGAAGAAGCTGAGAAGACACTGGCGTCGATGGAGAGCTTCGAACAAAGGTACTTGAGGAAGTAGTTTCGGCCTGCCGAATGGGATGGGATGCACATTCAACAAGCCGGGGGGATCGCTAGCCCCTCCCCCCTTTTATTTTTCTTTCAGCCTATGTAGCCGAGATCTTCACGCCTCGGTTCTGGCATGGCCTGGTCGCTGCTCTCCTTGAGCTTGGACGTGATGATGTCGAACTGCTCCGCCTTCTCTTCTAGAGCCTTGTAGTCGACCTCGGCGCCCACGAGTCCCGCCAAGATGCGCAGCACTGCTTCCGCGCCCTTCGGGTCCACGAAGTATCCGGAAGTCTCGCCCATCAGGCACACGGCCTTCATGCCGCGCACCTTACCGAGGCCGAGGAGGAGTCCGCTGGCACCGACGATGCCGCTGCCCGGTTCGCCCTTGGAAAAGACGACGCCCTTCTCCGTCATCTCCTGCACCAGTTCCATGTCCGTGGCCGCGCCTAGCACGCGCGGCTTCTCCACCATCTTGCCCACGCCGTAACCGCCCAAGGTGTAAACGCGGCTGACGTGGAACTGCTCGGCGACATTGAGTATGTGGTCGGACAGTTCGTACTGCCCGTCCGGGGTCATCCCCTGGTAGTCGCCGATGAGGATCATGAGGTCGGGGCGGCCTTCGACGCCCTTGCAGTAGTACAGCTCGTTGCTGACGAGCCTGACGATGCCGTGGTCGTCGAGGAGCACCTGCGGCGGGAAGAACTTGGAGTAGATGTCGGCGAACTTGGTGGCCTTCAGCTGCTCGACGAGGTGTTCCGCAGCCAGCTTGCCGACGTTGCCCACACCGGGAAGCCCTTCGATCAGGATGGGTGCTTCCAGTTCAGGCTTTTCCTTGAATATCGTCACTATGTTGTCCATCTGAAGCCTCCTTTCTTGCCCTGCGCCGATAATCGCCATAACGGTCGTCGGGCGAGTAACGCGCCGGAAGCGGCGTCAGCGCTTTAGCGCCGCAGGCGGGGCAGATGTCCTGGAGTGAATATCTGGAACACGCGGAACATCTGCGGAGAGTGGTCTTCATTGCGAATCAGCACCGTTCCTACAATAATGGTCGAGTGCAATAAGTTTACGCACCGTAATCAACGGGCGTCGCGAGTGAACGAACCCTCGCCCCCGCACTCCTTGATGTTGGCAATGATGTCGTTGGTGGCCTCGCGGATCTCCTCTTCCGCGATCTTGTACTCCGGAGCAGTCACGACGACCCGGTACCTCGGCGCACCGATGTACTGGACCTTCATGGTCTCCTGCCTCGGCTCCAGACCGACCTGGATGGCGGACTTGATGCGGTCCACTCCATCCCAGGAGGCGCACTTCAGCTCGAGGTTCCCCGTGACCTGCACGTAGGGTGGGGTGACGTTCTCAGCGGCGACCTCGGCGAAGATGGTGTTCCAATCTCCTTCCAGGCCGACCTCGATGAGGGCATCCTTGTTGGCGGCCGTCGCTTCGAAGGCGCCGTAGAGGGTGCCGAACTCCTCGATGATGCGGTAGCCGAACTGCTCATAGCACTGTTCCGCCGTGAGGCCCAGCCTCTCGGCGACGATCTCCATGAGCTTCTCGGCCTTGTTCTCGTTCTTCCACTCCTGGACCTTGTCCCTCTTCTGGTGCTCATTGACCGACTTAAGAGAAAGGTCAATGTGCCCCTTGGAGGAATCAACGCCCAGTACCTTGCAGACGACCTTCTGCCCCTCGCGTACGTAGTCTCGGATGTACTTTACCCATCCGGTGGCGACATCCCTGACGTGGATGAAGCCCTCCTTGTTGCCGTACTCATCCAGGGTGCAAAAGGCGCCGAAACTCTTTACACTTTGTACAGTACATACAACGAGTTCGCTCTCTTCAGGGAACTCGCTGAATTTTGGCATTAATCGACCACCTCGATCAGCTCGCCCTTGATGAGCCCCTTCCCGCCGGTGGGCTTAACGAGGGTTGAGCCGCAGACGTGGCAGGTAACGTTCATGGCGGCCCTTAGGAAGACCACCTGCTCGTTCTGACAGTCGTTGCACTTCACTTTTACGAAGTTGTTAGTGTGAGTCATCTACATCACTCCGAGAGCTCGAACTTCTTAGCCCTGAAGCAGCGCTTCTGGTGGGCTTTTTTGCACTTCTTGCAGCGGTAGCGAAGCGGGATGCGCTTGGTCGGCTTCTCGCGGCCCTCAGGTTTCGGTCTGGGGAAACCTCCGTAGCCTGCCGTGGCGCGCCTGAACCGTCTTTGGCCCCACTTCAGCTCACTGGCCTTCTTCTTCTTGACCCTCTCGACCTCATGAGGTGTGTGGATCTTGCACTTGGGGCAATAAGTCTTGATAGTCCTGGGCATCTTCATTGGTTTCACCCTTGGAAGCAAAGGGGTCTAATACTCAATTCATATTTAAAGTATTACTGTCCGCTAAGCCTCAGTTTTCCTACTGGATGCGAACATCCCAGGACTGGCCGGAACACCGTTCCGCCCATGATGGCTGAGGCCCTCCCGACAGGCCCGTTGCAAGCGCCCATACGCACTTCTCCTTTTCAATATATCGGACCGAAAGATTATAATAGCAACGGCCGTGTGACTCAACTTTGTCATATATATGTACCAAAACATTTATGTTCTGGTGCGCGACTGGATGAGAGCCAGTA
>CAZCNG010000235.1:0-3205 GCA_964500045.1 uncultured Methanomassiliicoccaceae archaeon | reverse complement strand
CGTGGCCGTCGATGAAGCCCTCCGCGGTCAGCACCTTCCCGTCCACGCACTGCATGCATCGGCATTTCACATTTGCCTATTTCAAGCTAGGCCGGCCGATGGCTTCCTTGACGCGACTGATGGGGGCTCGTCCCACCTCAGACCGTCTCGTCAGCTGAATCTCACCGCCCTGCCAGCCCCCATACCTCGAGATATTGCCGTCCGACTCGCTTTGCGCTGAATGAATATCGAGTCGGGACGACCTCCTGTTCCTACTTCTTAGTCCTCATCAATAGCACGACCAGGACAACGATGACCGCGATGAGGGCGATGATGACGCCCAAATAGATGGACGAGTTGTCAGCGCCGCCTGCTGCCAGTGAGGCACTGGCCTGGGTGGAATTGCTTCCCTCCCCCACCGTGTTCACGGCACTGACCTTGTACCAATAGGTCTGGCCGTTGGTAAGGGCAGTATCGATGTAGTTCAATGCCGTCGGAGATGCCAGTAACGAATAGGCCCCTCCCGAGGAGGAGGAACGGTACACTTTGTAATTGGTGATGACGCTGCCGCCGTTGTAGGCCGGGGCTCCCCAGGTGACGGTGACCTGAGCGTTGCCCGGCGTGGCAGAGATACCAGTAGGGACGCCCGGGAGCTCGCCCATCGTCAGACCGTTCCAAACGCCTGGCGGGGCGGGGAAGTTGGAGGCCTTGAGGGCATGGCCCCTAATAGAGACGGACGTACTCGAGATCCAATTCGAACCGACCGAGGGCGCCACCAATCCATTGAAGGTGATGGAGGTCAGGGCGGCGCAATCGCTGAACGTTCCGTCACCGATGGAGGTGACGCCGCTGGGGATGATGACGGAGGTCAAGGCGGTGCAGGAGGCGAAGGCATTGCTCCCGATGGAGGTGACGCCACTGGGGATGCCGACGGAGGTCAGGGCGGTGCAGGAGGCGAACGTTGAATTACCGATGCTGGTGACGCTGCTGGGTATGGTCACGGTGGTCAATGCGGAGCACCCGTAGAACGCAAAGGTCCCGATGGAGGTGACGCCGCTAGGGATGATGACGGAGGTCAGGGCGGTACAGGAGGCGAAGGCATTGCTCCCGATGGAGGTGACGCTGCTGGGGATGATGACGGAGGTCAGGGCGGTGCAGGAGGCGAACGTTGAATTACCGATGCTGGTGACGCTGCTGGGTATGGTCACGGTGGTCAATGCGGAGCACCCGTAGAACGCAAAGGTCCCGATGGAGGTGACGCTGCTGGGGATGCTGACAGAGGTCATGTTAGTGCATAGTCGGAACGCATAATCTCCGATGCTGGTGACGCTGCTGGGTATGGTCATGGAGGTCAGGGCGGTACAGGAGAAGAACGTGCCAGCTCTGATGGAGGTGACGCTGCTGGGTATGGTCACGGTGGTCAGTGACCCACACCAGGATAGCGCACCAGTTCCAATGGAAGTAACGCTGCTGGGGATGCTGATAGAGGTCATGTTAGTGCATAGTTGGAACGCAAAATCACCAATGGTGGTGACGCTGCTGGGTATGGTCACGGAGGTCAACGCGGAGCACCCGTAGAACGCAAGGTTTCCGATGGACGCGACACTGACGCCGATGGTCACAGAGGTCATGGAGGTGCAGGAGGCGAACGCTGAATTACCAATGCTGGTGACCCTACTAGGGATGACCACGGACGTTATCGAGGTCTTGGATTCGAACACCTCCGGACCTATGATCTTGGTCGTATAGGCCGGAGAACTGCCCAAGGTGGAAGGGATGTTGACCGCTCCCCCGGGACCGGCGTAGGCCGTTATGGTAGCATTGCTGCCGCTCACGGTATAGGTATAATCCCCATCCACGGCCGCGGACACCGTGCCCGTGTCCATGACCACGAAGAATGCGCCCATTAGCAGTAGCAGCACCAAGATCGTCGCCCTTGCAGATGTTGTCCTCCTTTCTTGCATTGAATCATCCTCCCAAATGGCCAGCTCATTTCCCATCGGAATGAACTATCTTTCAACAGGCTGACTGACACCTTAATGGTTCGTCTTGACCTGTTGTCAGCTTCCGCCCATGGCCATGCGAACGCCCTGAGGAGATCCTCGACCATCTCGAACCTCTATGCGGGTCCCTCACCCGAAGAGAAAGGTGGTGCAATACCTGATGGAGGGAGCGGCGGTCCCATCGCCACTTGCTGCGAATGTCCCCCAAACCTTTTTATTGGGTGCCTATAGTTCCCTGGCGCAAGGTGCAATTAGATGGTTGCCAAGGTAAAGGCCGAGGACTGTGTCGGATGCGGACTGTGCGAGGATGCCTGCGCTGAGGGCGCGATCAAGGTCGACGATGTCGCCGTGGTCGATGCCAAGAAGTGCAAGGACTGTGGCAAGTGCATCGACGAGTGCCCGAACAGCGCTATCACGCTGTAAGTTCATTCTTAACCTGGGCCCCGGCCCTGGTCAAACTATTTTCAAAGAGGACCCCATTTTTATTGAATCTCATCTTTTTATTTGCGAATGGATTTCTTTCGTACCTAGGCGGCGCTATCTGGGGCGATCCCGAGGGACGAGAGTGAGAGGTTTCATATACCCCACCTCGCGGTCTTTCAAATAGACCCCATGACCGGATATGATGCCCATATCAAGAATCAGATACTGCCGCATTTGGATGCCATTTCCCAGTCGGTTCTGACCGAGAATCTAAAGAGGGAACCGGAACTGTTTTCCAAACTTGGCCCCCAGGGCTCGCAGATGTACACCCTGGGAATCAAGTTCCATATCAAATACCTGTGCGAGTGCATAGCCCTGGCCTCCCCCGAACTCTACATTGCCAACGTGATCTGGTTCAGCAGCCATATGACCTATCTGCAGACCCCGATGGGCGATTACAAGCGCGGTTTCGAGCTGGCCGCCGCGGCGATGGGTGAATACCTACCTCAAGCGGACCGGGAGATCGTGGCGGAGTACATCGAACGGGGAATAGCACAATTGTCCATGAAGCCAGCAGAGGTCCGGTCATTCATCGGCAGCGATTCCCCCTCGGACAGGGTAGCCTCCAGATATCTGGAGATGCTGCTGCGGGGCGATAAACAGGGAGCGGAGGACCTGATCGATGAATGGTGGAGGACGGAGCCCGATGTGAGCTCGATCTTCATCGACGTATTCCAGAAGACCCAGTACGAAGTAGGCCGGCTGTGGGAGATCGGAAAGATCGATATCGGTCAGGAGCA
>CAZCNG010000234.1:0-3212 GCA_964500045.1 uncultured Methanomassiliicoccaceae archaeon | reverse complement strand
GAAGAGCAAGTGGAGCAAGAGCCAGCTTTCCATGGTCATAGCCATTTCCCTGGCCACGTTCATGACCACCCTGGATGCGGGCATAGTGTCCATCGCCATGCCCACGATCACCAAGGATTTCGACAGCACCACTGCGCTGGTCTCCTGGATCATCATCCTCTACGGCCTCATGCTGAGCAGCCTGCTGCTGACCTTCGGCAAACTGGCCGATACCATCGGTTACAAGAGGCTGTTCATGATCGGCCTGGTCGTCTTCACCATCGGTTCGGTGCTGTGCGGTCTGGCCGGCGATATCTATTCGCTCATCATCTTCCGCGCCATCCAAGGCATCGGCGCCTCCATGGTCTGCGCGCTCACTCTGGCCATGGTGTCCATGTACCTGCCCCAGGAATCCAAAGGGAAAGGGCTGGGCATAGTGTCCACCTTCCTCGCTTTGGGCATAGGCATGGGGCCGGTCATCGGCGGCGTGCTGACCCAATACCTATCCTGGAGATGGATCTTCTTCGTCAACGTGCCGGTTTGCATAATCGCCCTCGTCATCGGCCTGAAGCACATTCCCGCTGACGACAAGTCCGCCATGAAGAAGGAGAAGTTCGACGTCACTGGCGCGGGCCTCTTCTTCGGCATGATCTTCGCCTTCCTTCTCGCCATAAACAACGGCAGCACCCTCGGCTGGGGCTCGCCGCTGATCATCGGCCTGTTCATAGTGGCCATCATCCTCTTCGCGGTCTTCCTGCTCAACGAGCGCAAGGTCATCGCGCCCATGCTCAACAAGGCCATCACCAAGAACAAGAACATCATGTCGCAGAACTTTGCCGGCCTGGCGATCCAAGGTGCAGGCGGCGGCATCTTCCTGCTCATGCCCTTCTATTTCGAGATCGTCAAGGGCAACAGCGTCAGTGACACCGGTTTCCTGATGTTCATCTCGTCCATCGCCATCATGATCTTCGGCCTCATCGCCGGCAAGCTGTCCGACAAGAAGGGTTCCCGCATGATCTGCGTCGCCGCCTGCCTGATCGTCGGCGTATCCTGCCTGATGTTGGCGACCATCGGTACCGGCACCAGCTACATCTTCATCCTCGCCGCGCTCTTCCTGATGGGCATGGGCTTTGGTATGTACATGCCCGCGGCCAGCAACCTGATCCTGCGCCAGTCGCCACGGGACTGCCAGGGCACGTCCACCGGCCTGATCAACACCTTCAGGAACTTGGGCTATGTGATCGGTCTGACGGTCATGGAGGCGGTCGCCGCCATCGTCGTGCCGAACATCAGCCACCACACTCCAGTGGGAGATATGGTGCGGGCCTTCGACGCGGCCTTCCTTGCGGGATTCGTGATCTGCATCATCGCCGCCATCCTGGCGTTCATGGCGCATGATGCGAAGAAGAACGAAGTGAAAGAGTGCGAGGCGTCCTCCGCAGAGTGCAAGGCCTAGGCCGGGATAACATGCGCCTGACCGACCGCATCCTGGGGGGATTCATGTCCCCCCAGGATGCCATTATCGAAGGCTTCTTCGGCGTCATCATGGCGCTGGACGTCAGCAACTTCATGCGTCTGGCGCTGTTCGGACAGGACGAGAAGGCCATCATCTTCGCCCTCTCCGTGGCCATCTTCGGCTGCAATCTGGCCTGGGGCATGGCCGATGCTCTGGTCAATTCCCTGTCCTACTACTACGACGAGACCAGGCGCTATGTCTTCGCCCTCAAGTTGCGCGGGGCCAACTGTGATGAGGAGGCGGCCAAGGAAGCGTGCAAGGCACTCGAAGAAGCGATGACCGATGTGGAGTCTGATATCCTGGATGCCCAGGGCAAGGAGGTCATGGCCCGAGAGATCGCCCGCTGCGCCCGCGCCAAGGAGCCGCGCAAGCCGGAGATGCGCCGCGCCATCCTCACCATTTCCGGTGTGACGATCTTCATGAATGTAGCGGCTGGATTACCGATAATCGGCGCCTACCTCTTGGACAGCGTGATCGGCATCAATGCCTGCACCCTCCTCGCCAACATCATCGGTCTGGTCATGCTCTTCCTCATCGGCTACTACCAGGACCGCGGCATCGGGCGGCGGCACCTTTGGGCCGGAGTGTCCATGGCACTGCTCGGCCTCGTGCTGCTCTCCATCATCATCGCCTTGGGTGGATGAAGTTGCAGCGCGAACGCATTTCGGGAAACCATCTTATCGTGCCCCCATTAATGCATGCTTGCAGAGTGCGTTCGGATGGAAGGCTCGGCATCAGATTCTGAGGATGGGGATAGTAGCAATAGATGCGCCATCGGGCGGCGGATTCCGGGGGCAAGAAGAACCTGTCCGGGAATAGGATTGAATGAGCCGCCGCAGGGCTTGCCTCCCGCACCAGGGCGGCCTCTTCATCCGCATGAATACGGACCCGCTCAACATGGCCTTCATCGCGTCGAAGCTCGCCAGTTTGCACAACATACCCGTCATCGATGATCCTGGCTCCATCCAGGTCTGCGCCGACCAGGTCAACATGAACTATCATCTGCTCAATCATGATGTCCGCATACCGCGCACGGCGTTCCTGCGCCGGCGCGAGCTGGACGGGTGTGTGCCATCCCACATTTTTGAGGAGTGGGGCGCTCCGCTCATTCTCAAGGAACCATCCACCTCCTTTTCCGCTCGCGTGGCCAAGGTCGCCACGGTGGACGAGTTCAATGGCGTCGCACGTCGCTTCCTGCGCTTCTCCGACCGCCTCGTGGTCCAGGAGTTCATCCGTAGCCGCTTCGATTGGAGGATCGGCGTGCTTGGCGGGGAATTGCTCTACGCCTGCAAATACCACATTCCCTTGGGCACTTCCAAGATCCAGGACGAGGTGGATGGCCACCGGATCTACTGCCGCACGGAGGGGGTAGAGGCAGACGACATACCCGCCCCGGTGCTCAGGGAGGCGTTCAAGGCCGCCCAGGCGATCGGCAATGGCCTGTACGGTGTAGATCTCAAGGAAACGGCGGAGGGGGTCTTTGTCATCGAGGTGAACGACCGTCCTTCGCTCGAAAGTGGCGAGGATTCCTACTATCCAGATATCTACGACCGCATCGTATCCTTCCTGATGGGCGGCAAGGGTCGGGCCCTGCTCTGCGGTTGAACCGTGGTCATCCATACCTTTGTTCCGATGAGCTCCCAAATCTTCCGCTCGACAAGGCGCACCAGGCGAAATCCTATAAGGGGATGGGAATATTGCCGGCCATGCATGTGAA
>CAZCNG010000233.1:1641-3258 GCA_964500045.1 uncultured Methanomassiliicoccaceae archaeon | reverse complement strand
CCGCTCACGCGAGTGGGGTGGCTGAACAGGAGGAAACAGAGGAAACAGAGGAAACAGAGGAAACGGAGAGACGGTTTCAACCCGCGCCCCGCTCACGCGAGCGGGGCGGCGAGCGATGGGTAAGGGTGGTGGGGTGCGGCGCCAGTTTCAATCCGCGCCCCGCTCACGCGAGCGGGGCGACTCGGAGTTGCGCGAACTCCTTGTCCAAACGGGCGGAGTTTCAATCCGCGCCCCGCTCACGCGAGCGGGGCGACAGCCACAACCGCGGCGAGGGCTTGAACGGTTCGCCGTTTCAATCCGCGCCCCGCTCACGCGAGCGGGGCGACACAAGGCCGCGCAAGCGCTAGCACACACTTACAACGTTTCAATCCGCGCCCCGCTCACGCGAGCGGGGCGACGCGGCGAATACCACGTGGTGACTGCCGACAGCAAGTTTCAATCCGCGCCCCGCTCACGCGAGCGGGGCGACCAGAATGTGTCTGCGGTGAGTTTGATGGCGCGCTGGTTTCAATCCGCGCCCCGCTCACGCGAGCGGGGCGACTGGAGAGGTGTGCATCATGTCGGTGGTGCCTCAAGCGGTTTCAATCCGCGCCCCGCTCACGCGAGCGGGGCGACGCCAACGGGCTTCGGCTCCAGCTTTTCCGAGTATGTTTCAATCCGCGCCCCGCTCACGCGAGCGGGGCGACAACATTTCTTTCTGTCTTTATTTCGCTCATCTGGGTTTCAATCCGCGCCCCGCTCACGCGAGCGGGGCGACAGTTTGGAGCGGATGAAGCGCCAGGTTACATCGGAGTTTCAATCCGCGCCCCGCTCACGCGAGCGGGGCGACACGGAAGCACCGGCGAGGAAGCGGGCATATTCGATGTTTCAATCCGCGCCCCGCTCACGCGAGCGGGGCGACCAGGCGATCAAGTGCGGCGGCGCGTGTTCCGCTCGTGTTTCAATCCGCGCCCCGCTCACGCGAGCGGGGCGACTTCGCGTGTTTCGACCGACCGGCACTCCACTTCTGTTTCAATCCGCGCCCCGCTCACGCGAGCGGGGCGACGCACGCGCTGGTCGATGCAGATTGGATTGACGGTGTTTCAATCCGCGCCCCGCTCACGCGAGCGGGGCGACACACGCAGATTTGGGCAGCCGCTCCGTGCAGCCCGGTTTCAATCCGCGCCCCGCTCACGCGAGCGGGGCGACCACCGCCGACCTGGCCGCCCGCGGCTCCCTGCCCTGTTTCAATCCGCGCCCCGCTCACGCGAGCGGGGCGACCCGGGCAGACGCTGCGCGACGCGGGTAGCAACGCGTTTCAATCCGCGCCCCGCTCACGCGAGCGGGGCGACCCAACGCCGCCCCGGCTCTCATCGAAACGATCGAGTTTCAATCCGCGCCCCGCTCACGCGAGCGGGGCGACTTAACTCTAAAAAACACACGCAATATAACAGCCGGTTTCAATCCGCGCCCCGCTCACGCGAGCGGGGCGACCTCATGACGATTTCGCCGCGCAGCACAGCGCAACTGTTTCAATCCGCGCCCCGCTCACGCGAGCGGGGCGACTCAGAGCGTATGGATTAGAATGCAGCCAGCTGAGTGTTTCAATCCGCGCCCCGCTCACGCGAGCGGGGCGAC
>CAZCNG010000233.1:0-1541 GCA_964500045.1 uncultured Methanomassiliicoccaceae archaeon | reverse complement strand
GTTTCAATCCGCGCCCCGCTCACGCGAGCGGGGCGACACTATGACGATGAGGCCATACTGGTAGAGCGTGACGTTTCAATCCGCGCCCCGCTCACGCGAGCGGGGCGACAACGAATAGCGTGTTACTGTGTGGATAGTCAAAGGTTTCAATCCGCGCCCCGCTCACGCGAGCGGGGCGACACAACGTTGTCCGCCTCACGTCGCGCTTCCACCTCGTTTCAATCCGCGCCCCGCTCACGCGAGCGGGGCGACTTGACTGTAAACATTGTAACCCGCTATATGATACTGTTTCAATCCGCGCCCCGCTCACGCGAGCGGGGCGACCCATTCACCCATTAAATATTGGTTGGCACGAAACTAGTTTCAATCCGCGCCCCGCTCACGCGAGCGGGGCGACGGGATGATCGTGAGTTTTCCATTGATCGAAAGGGGTTTCAATCCGCGCCCCGCTCACGCGAGCGGGGCGACATCTCGCCGGGCGTCATCGAGATCAGGTTGATCGGGTTTCAATCCGCGCCCCGCTCACGCAAGCGGGGCGACGGGGGGGGGGGCAAGCATGCTTTTTGTGCCAGGTTTCAATCCGCGCCCCGCTCACGCGAGCGGGGCGACAACCCATCCCTGAACTTTCCGCCGTGGTGCCGTTGTTTCAATCCGCGCCCCGCTCACGCGAGCGGGGCGACCGGCTTTGCGCGTCGGGCGCTGGCTTGCGACTACCGGTTTCAATCCGCGCCCCGCTCACGCGAGCGGGGCGACCCTTTGAGGTTTCTACGGTAAACGTACCAGGACGTGTTTCAATCCGCGCCCCGCTCACGCGAGCGGGGCGACCGGAACTGGCCGACTGGCTACTGGAGCACGCTGAGTTTCAATCCGCGCCCCGCTCACGCGAGCGGGGCGACTAGCTGTACCCACTCACGGCAGGCTGTCCAGATCGGTTTCAATCCGCGCCCCGCTCACGCGAGCGGGGCGACATTAGGTGGTGGAAAGTGAAATAAATGTTGCAACTGTTTCAATCCGCGCCCCGCTCACGCGAGCGGGGCGACCGAATCCGAATCGCAATTGCGAAAGCGGTTGTCCGTTTCAATCCGCGCCCCGCTCACGCGAGCGGGGCGACCTTGTCGGAGGGTCTCGATACCTTGGATGAGACCCGTTTCAATCCGCGCCCCGCTCACGCGAGCGGGGCGACTCGGTCTTGTCGATACCTCTGGGCAATTCCGCATTGTTTCAATCCGCGCCCCGCTCACGCGAGCGGGGCGACTTGGCATAGTGTGCCTGGAAGTGTGGCCGGACACCGTTTCAATCCGCGCCCCGCTCACGCGAGCGGGGCGACTTGCGCTAGTAACTAGCTGCCGAACAAGACACTTGTTTCAATCCGCGCCCCGCTCACGCGAGCGGGGCGACCGGAAAAGGTTGCGTTTGGGGTAAGCTTCACGGAGTTTCAATCCGCGCCCCGCTCACGCGAGCGGGGCGACTTGCTGGTTTCGGGGGCGGTGGCGATAATGTTTTCGTTTCAATCCGCGCCCCGCTCACGCGAGCGGGGCGAC
>CAZCNG010000232.1:0-3347 GCA_964500045.1 uncultured Methanomassiliicoccaceae archaeon | reverse complement strand
TGCGACCTCCTCATCGTCAGCGACATGGGCTCCTCATCGATCACTTTCCTGGAGGGCATGAAGTGCAAGGTCATCGTCCTCGACCACCACAAACCGGAACGAGACTCAGAGAAACTGCATCACCTCAACCCGCACATGTTCGGCATCGACGGAGCGACGAACGCTTGCGCTTCGAGCCTCGCCATGCTCTTCTCTTCCATCTGTCACGAGAAGAACTGGGATCTGCTGGAGATCGCCTTTGCCGGACTCATAGGCGATAGGCAGAACATCCGCGGCCTGGGCGGCGTGAACCTGTACCTGTACCAGGGGGGGAGGGCGCGCAACCTCATTGAGGAGCGCCCAGGCATGCTCCTCAAGGAGGGCCTGGTGAAAGAGTCCATCCTCCGTTCCATCGACCCGTACATCGCTGGAGTCAGCGGCAACGTCGAAGGGACGTCCACGCTCATGCAGGAAGCGGGGCTACTGGACAACAGCGATATGGAGACCATGGATGAGGCGACGCTGCGCAAATTGAACTCCCTCATCGTGCTCCGACTGCTGAAGCAGGGGCGCGACTATGACGCACTGGAGGAGAGCATAGCTCCACGCTATTACTTCGCGGCCTCGGACAGCTATGCCTTCGACCTGATGACGATGGCCAACGCCTGCGGGCGCGGCGATGTGCCCGCGCTGGGTATCCAGGTATGCCTGGGCAACGCCAGGGCGATCGAAGATGCGGTCAAGCTGCGCGAAGCGCACGTGGACGCAGTATTGCAGTCCGCGGCGCTCCTGGAGAAGAAGGGGTTCGTCACCGGAGAGAACATCCAGTACTTCGTCTCGCCGTCACCGGACCTGTCCAGCGACCTGTGCGGACTGGCCATGCAATGGATGGCGGACCGGTCCCGACCAACGTTCGCGCTGGCGCAGAAAGGAGGAGAGATCCGCATCTCCGCGCGCGGCACTAAGAAGCTGGTGCATAGAGGGTTGGACCTAGGCGCGGCCATGCGGGAAGCCGCGGGCAGCGTGGGCGGCAACGGCGGCGGGCATGACATCGCTTCCGGCGGCAAGATCGCCCAGGGCCAGGAAGACGCGTTCCTGGCGGCCTTGGATAAAACGGTGGGCGCGCAGCTGAAGAAGAAGTGAGCTCAGGTCGACCTGACGCCTTTTAGCATCGATTCAGACGCTTTGTGCTCGAGTTCCGCTTCACGCCCCGCTCCCTCGGAGCTTTGCTCACGTAAGGCGATTACATTGCGATAGTAGGACGAGATGGACCTCACCAGGCTCTGCTCTCCATCCCGGTCATCCACTACCGCGTAGGCAAGGAATGTCAAGGCCTGGAGTCGATTCGATGCAAGACACGGTTCATAGAGGGGCCTTCTCCTTTGATGAGATATATTGCACAGCAGCCCGAGCTGCTCCAGGTCGCTCAGTGCCTTGCCCACCTTGGACCGGTCCAGCTTCAGTATCTCCTGCATCTCGCCTGGAGTGTAGGTGCGATAGGGGTCGGCCACGATCTCAGCCAGTACTCGATTGTAGATCGTATCCTTGAGCAGCCCCCCAAATGGCATGAAAGAGTATCCAGGGATGTTGTATCCTTCGACGTATTCCAACTTCTTCCGCATTATTCTCACCGTTCTTGTCGTATACTGTTCAACTAATTATTTTATATTATCCATTTTGGAAGCATATGTTCAGAGCTCATTCACCTCAATGGGAATCTGGAGGAGTGATGGGGATTCTGAATGCCGTGCAGTTCGATGATCTCATCAACCCATGCATTATCTACAATAATGAAAGCCTTCTCCCCGTGATCGCGGATGGCCAGAACGCGTCGAGGGACCAGCGGAGCTAATCGATCCTCGACCTCCCCCGCCTTCAGTCCCATGATGCAGCATTGCCTGAGCAGCAAACGGCCTCCTCTCCGTCTGATGTAGGCTAGCAATCGAGCTGTGCGGTAGTCGACGATGAGATTGGGAATCCATTCCTCATCTGGATGGCATTCATCATCCGGCTCAGGCCGCATGCCTGAGTAGAGGGGTCGGATGCTCAAGATGGAGCTTACCGCATGCAAACTACCTCATGGAACGGCCTCAAGAAGATGTACCAACGGCCAGTGGAGACTTGCGAAAAATGCCTCGAAAGGCAAGAAATAGGGGGGAAGGAGAGGACCAAATGAATAGAAGCGGGGCGGCGATCCCATTGCACTCAATCGGATATATTGAGGATCAGCGCGACACCACATCGACTTGGACGGGGCGGAATCTCTGATCGATGAGGGCGTCCTCGATCCTCATCCTCACACCGGCGTTATGCATCACGAGGCCGGTCCAGATGTAACTGCCAACTAAATCTTCACCAAAAGGGCCAATCGAAGAATAACCACCCCCACCCCTTGAGGTCGGCGGAGCGGCGCATACCTCCGCTCCAAATATCTCCCGCGCGTAGTTCAGTAAAAAAAGTCGGCCCAATCATGCCGCCTCTTCTTTATCCCCCGAGCGTACGCCCTTGAATCTGAAGACGAAGACGCGGTCCCGCTCTTCCCGAGGCACTATTTCTGCGGTCTCCTTGCCGTTCCTTTCGAGATGAAGGAACTTGCTGCCCTCCTTGCCATGCTGCATCAGGAGGAAGTGGCCGTTGATATGCTGGCTCCATCCATTGAGGACCTCGAGGTCCTCGGGCTTGAGCGTGGCCCCATTCCGTTTCACGAAGGAGTCGATGAAGTCCCCGCCCTGGAAGATCATTTCTTGCAGCTTCAGGGCATTATCGAGCTGGACCCGCTCGATGTTCCTGGTGTCAAGATGCGCGATGAGCTTGCTTTGGCGGTTGGCCTCATGCAGCAGCAGGGAGATCAACCGGTGCACCTGGTCAGCGTCTTCCTTTGACAACTTCATGGCATTTACCGATGGTGCAAGGTTCAGCGGCCTCAAGATTGATGCCTAGGAGAACGTGGACCGTTTCCCCATCATCCAGGGATCATGTGAAGAACAGCCACACCTTGATGATGCAGCGCTCTCCATTGTTCTTCTCACTTTTTAGCAGAGCGCCCATCGCCTTCATGCTTGAAGATGTGGACCAGGTTCCGCTTCGCCTCGGGCAGGGCCTGGGCCACGCGGCGGTCCAGTTCCTTGCGGCCGGGGGCCGTGGCCACGATGACGTCATCCAGCACGGCGACGAACATGGCATTGGCCCCGACCTTCTGCAGGCGTCGGTCGATATCGTCGGAGCTGAGGCGGCCCCTCTCCCGATAATAGGCAAGATAGGACGAGGGGTCATTTCCGACGGGCTCGCCAACTTCAGGTCCCACCTCGGGATCGATCACATCCAACCTCTCCTGGAACGATCCATCCCCTGGCGAGACTTTGAGATGT
>CAZCNG010000231.1:0-3350 GCA_964500045.1 uncultured Methanomassiliicoccaceae archaeon | reverse complement strand
TTGCCGCCCTGGTACCTCACGACCATGTCAGCGCCCTCGGCGACGTAGTCCGTGATCTTGCCCTTCCCCTCGTCGCCCCATTGTGTTCCGACTATCGCGATGGTAGGCAGCCTATCACCAAGTGGTCAATACCGAGTCCCATATTAAACATTGGGAGAATCACTGGCACGCATGTAGCAGGCCTTCACATCGTCGATGTCCAGCGGTGTCTTGAAGGAGGTGGGCGAATAGTGCGTCCGCGATACTGGCCCCATCTTCGCCAGTTCGTCGAACAGACGTTGTCTGGGCACGGGAGATGTTTTCAGCAGCGATGCCACTTCGTCGTTCTCATAGAAGTAGGGCAGATCAAGCTCCTCCTTCCACAGAGGAAGATATTTCTGACAGCGTTTCAGCTCGGCCAGTCCCGGCTTCGCTTCCAGCGTCGAGAGGAATTCCGCATCCTTGAGCGGACCAACATATACCGGCCCAGCGCGGCCCTTGGCCCACTCCCTGTGCACCCCCCTGCGGCCAGTTTCGCGGTCCAGCGAGAGGAATCCCAACTGATCTAAACTCGCGTCCGCCGCTTCCGTCCCATCCTGGATGGCGAAGTACATGCGCAGATAATGGTCAGCATAATAGCAGAGCAGCGGCTTCAGGCCGCGATCGAAGGTGGCCGCCTGCTTGACGATGTAGGCGACCAGAATGCGCAGCGCCGTTTCATGGCTGTAGGAAGAACGCTGCGGTATGGCATGGTAGCGGCGGATGCACTTGTGCTTGTGCGTTCCCGTCAGCGGCGCCACGTCCGTCGCCGTGAGCGCTAGAATGCCTCTCTTGCGCGTGCCCTGGATAGCGGAGTGCAGGTAAGGTACGAGCGTACCGAACGGGTCCAGGTCCACGTAGTCAAAGGATTCCTGGGACAGCAGGCAGCGCAGGTCCGCATGGCGTGCCACCGCGTTGATCCCGCTGTGCTCGATGTTCTTCTGAATGACAGCGAACGCTTCCTCGGCGTAGTCGTTGATGTGGAACTCCAGCACAGGCGCCGCTTCCTTCACTATGCGGACACCCCGCGCTCCAGTGCCGGCCATGGCGTCCAGGGCATTCTTGCCCTTGACGTAGCCGCCGGCAAAGGCCATGACGGATACGTCCCGGTTGAACGCCATCACCTTGTTGAAGAAGACGTTAAGACCCTGTTTGGTGCCAGGTCCTTGACTCGAGTGCACCAGCGGCGCGAGAAGCGTGGTCTGACCCTCGACTATCTCCATCAGGTCCTGACTCAAAGAAGCTCTCCCTTCATGAGCTTCATGATCTTGTAGGGAAGAAGGTTCCGGTTAACGGGCGTTACTTCGAGGATACGCACGTCGTCGCGGCGCCGGATGTCCTGCAACAACGGGTTGCGCGACTTCTTGTGGAGCGTGAGCAGAATCGGCTTCTCCACTTCGAGGGCGTCCTTGACGGCCTTGACGAACTTGTCGCTCTCGACCTCGATCTTGCCGACCTCGTCGATGACGATGACGTCGCTTTCCCGACATGCCTCCACGAGCGCGTTGACGCCGATGCTCTCCAAGACCTCCAGGTCGATGCCGAACTTACCGAACATGAACTTCGACTGGATGTCTGCGGAAGCGAGCACGCCCCGCTTCTTCGTCCTCCAGTCGAGCACGTAGAATCCGGTGCGGCGGTCCTTCTCGATGACCGGTTCGGTGATCATGCCACCAACCTTCATCCCGCTTTCCTCGAGCATCTCGATGACCTTTATTAGGGTCTGCGTCTTGCCCGAGCATGGCAGTCCAGTGATGCCGATCTTTATATTATTCATTAAATCCACCATGGCTTCCCGGGCGGAACGAACCTTCTGGAAACCATACTGGGGGTAATGTATTCCATCCTTATTATGCTTCGCGCCTCAGATTATAGCGCTAAAATCTCTGTGACGAACATCAGAGGGTAATGAAGCTCCTCGATGTAGCGCATCTCCGCTTGCACGACCACATTGCCGATCCGGATGCGCAAAACGACATCGAGCATCGGCCCCGTCAACGTCTGATAGTCGTATTCGTCCTTCTTGTTGCGAAGGACTTCGCGATCGATGCGCACCTTGATGTCCTCGACGAACGGCTGCACGCGCACTCCGTCCTCGATCGCTTTCTCGAGGCTTCCGACGTTGCTCGAATCCAATGGCGTTCCGACGAATTGGTGGTAGACGGTCCCGAGCTTGATGCCCGCCTCGAAGACGGCACGTTCCTGCTCGCTGCATTTGAAGTAGGTCTCGGCGAGCTGCTCACGCTTGCTTGACATGGGAACGCCCGTGAATATTCTTCCTGGTAGAATAGTGTGCGCCTTCAGTCGATATCGAGCAGTGTGTCCCTCATGAAAATATACGGTTCTCTCATTTCGAGTGGGTGAACTACGGACCATTAATGATGATGACGACCAACATATCGTGATGGGTCGGCTCCTATGGTGGGGATTGAGATTCGCTAATCGATCTCTTAGGGAGCCCGTACCCATGGCATCTGGATATCCTCAACAAACCTCTTTTCGCAGTTGTCTATTGTGAAGATAGTTCCGCATGATCGCCGATAACGGACCAAAGCACGGTTGAAACAGGCACTCGTCTACCCACGCGGTTCGCGAGAGAACCATAACTTTCTCATCGTGAGCCGCACCAAAATAGTATATAGAAGGCGGTCTGGTCAATCTACCAGTACCATTCGAGGAATAAGATGGAACCAGAAAAGAAGTATTACCAGCTCCCCGCCCTGAAGTTTGGATACAAGGACCTGATGCCGTTCCTTTCCGAGGAGCAGCTCACCATCCATCATACCAAACACCACGCCGCCTACGCCAATGGTGCCAACGCGGTCATGGAGAAGCTGGAGAAGGCCCGCAAGGACAGCAGCGACATCGATCTCAAGGCCGCTTCCAAGGAACTGGCCTTCAACGTGGGCGGCTTCACGCTGCACAGCAAGTTCTGGGAGAACCTCGCACCCACCGGACAGGGCGGCGGCTCGCCCGGCGGAAAGATCGCCGACGCCATCAACAGGGAGTTCGGCTCCTTCGAGCGCTTCAAGAAGGAATTCACGCAGACGGCGGCCAGTGCAGAGGGCTCGGGTTGGGCCGTGCTTTCCTATTGCCGCGGTACCGAGAGATTGGTCATTTGGCAGATCGAGAAGCACAACGTCAACGCGGTCCTCAACTTCAAGACCCTGATGGCGCTGGACGTCTGGGAGCACGCCTATTACCTGGATTACAAGAACCTCCGCCCCAAGTACATCGAGGCCTTCTGGAACAATGTCAACTGGCAGGAAGTCGACCGCAGGTATGAGATGGTCTCGAAGAAGTGATCAGGCCATCTCGGCCGCCAGGCGCCG
>CAZCNG010000230.1:0-3384 GCA_964500045.1 uncultured Methanomassiliicoccaceae archaeon | reverse complement strand
CGGATCATCTCCAAACAGCCTAGAGAAGCGCCGGTGAGCATGTCGCCCCTCTGCCGGCCAGAGTCTAGGGCGAAGACCTTGTCCAGGAAGACCGGGAACGGCACATCGTCGGCCACTCCCTTCATGATCGACATGGCCACGTGGCCATGCGTGTTGATGAGCCCGGGCATGAGGATGTCGCCTGCGGCCTCGACGATCTCGTCCGCTTCCTCGCGCACGTCGCCCACCGCGGCGATCCTGCCCTTGTCGACCAGTACGTCCGCCTTGACGATGCTGCGGTTCACGTCCTGCGTGACCACCCAGGCTCCTTTGATGAGCGTCCTCATGCTATCGACAAAGAATCCCTGGCATGGTATTAATGTTTCTCCGCTAGAGACACCAAAAAGAATATCAACGAGAAACGGGGCTGGGCGGTCATCGTCATGACCACCCTCACCTTCCTCGGAACCGGCGGCGGGCGCTTCGCCACCATCTACCAGGTCCGCTCCACCGGAGGTCTCTACCTTCAAGATGAGACGCGGTTGCACATAGATCCAGGGCCGTCGGCGTTGTGGATGATGGGCAAGGTCGGCCTGGATCCCGCCAAGACAGATGCTGTGCTGATATCCCACTGCCATCCGGACCATTACTCGGACGCGGAGGTACTCCTAGAGGGCATGACCAGGGGCGGGCTGAAGAGACGAGGCACGCTCATCGGCAGCAACTCCGCCATCCATGGCCTTGAGGGCATGGGACCAGCCGTTTCCGCCTACCACCGTTCCCTGGTGCCGGAGGTCAAAGCGATCCAGCCAGACCAGACGGTGCAGGTCGGCACCATCTCCATACGGGCCACGCCCAGCAAGCACAGCGATCCGAGCGGCGTGGGCTTCGCGATCAGCGCCGAGGGTGGCGACATCTCCTACGTCAGCGATACCGAGTTGGACAATAAGGTCGTCGCGGCGCACAAGGGTGCGCGCGTGCTCATCCTGCCCCTCACGCGGCCGCGGGGAGCCAGAGTGCCTAACCACATCTCCTCCGAAGACGCGGTTGATTTCGCCAAGAGCGTTTCCCCGGAACTCGTCCTCCTCACACATTTCGGCGCCAAGATCATCCGGCAGGGCGCCAAGGCGGAGGCGGAGTACATCGAGCGAGAGACTGGGATCAAGACTGTGGCGGCCGAGGACCTGATGGTCGTCCGCATCGGAAAAGCGATACGGGTGCAGCAAGGCAACGAAACGAGCTGATGCTTGGGGCAGTGGTATTTTTTCTTTTTCATCCTGTTCTTAGAATAGGTCGGTAGGGCCTGCAATTCCGTCCCTCCGGGGCAGCTTTTCACGAATGATTACGACGAGCAATCTGGATAAGGGAAATGATGGCCAAAGGTTAAATCCATCCAGCAGTGATGCGAAGGGGATGATAATCTGTCTTATCTCAGGATTCCTGGGCAGTGGCAAGACCACCCTCATGATCGAGCTCGGGAAACGCTTGGGAGCGTCCGGCAGAAGGGCGGCCATCATCGTCAATGAGGTGGGCGAGGTCGGAGTGGACGGCGCCTTCATCAACGCGTCCGGGCTCAAGAGCGTCGAACTGACCGAGGGCTGCATCTGCTGTTCCCTGTCGGGCAGTCTGCAGAACACTCTGCGCTCCATCACCACGGAATACAAGCCCGACGTCATCCTGATAGAACCGACCGGGCTGGCGTTGCCCACCCGCATCGAGAGGATCATCCGCACCTCGATGATCGAGCACGACGGTATCTTCGGCATCGGCGTGGTCGACGCCTACCGGGGTTTGAAGCTGGAGCAGGAAGCCACACTTTTCTTCCGCCGCCAGTTGGAAGAGGTCAATGTGCTGGCGGTCAACAAGGTCGAACTGGTTTCGGAAGCCCAGCTACAGGAGCTGGAGGCTCTGCTGCAGACCGTGGAACCGAAGGCGGAGATCGTGCGCATGTCCGCCCGCAACGGCACCGGAGTCGACGAACTCGAGAAGCTGTTGGAGGCTAGGCTCAATGTCTGAGGACAGCAAAGCCATGGCCCACGCTGGCTCGCACGGTATGAAGGTAACCTTGACAGGACAAATCGACGCCGCCTCGCTGCAGAAGACGTTGGAGGCGATCGTGCTGGCCATCGGCAAGCGCGTCGTGGCCCGACGCGGGGTCATAGGCCACATCAAGGCCATCGCCTCCTGTGACCTGGGCTTTGTGAAGAGCAGCATCGTGGACCTGGACCTGGGTCCGGAGACCACGGTCAAGATGCAAACAGGGTCGACGGACCATGCGGAGATGAACCTCATGGCCGTGGCACTGAAGATAGATGACGATCGCATGGCGCGCGTGCTGAAGGCATCGTTGAGGACGCTGCCGGAGGGTTTCCATGCGGAGATCGAAGAGCATGCGCACGGGCACTAGGGGGTTTAGACCATGGAAGAACTTGGAATTTCCATAGATATCGGGACCAGCGGAACGAGGATGCATGCGGTCGACCTGTCGAACGGGGAGATCATCTCCACCGCCATGACGGTCAGGCACCCGGTGCCAGGCGCCAACGTGATGGACCACCTGACATTTTGCATCAACGTCGACCAGGATCTGGCCGCCGCTCTGATGATAGACACCATCAACAGGCTCATGAAGCTGTTGGATGTCGATCTGCGCAGGGTGAAGCGCATCGCCGTCTGCGGCAATCCCATTCAACTGTCCATGTTCCAGAACATGGAGATCAGGGACCTCGCCTTCGCCGGAGAGAACGCTTTGCGGGTGCGCGGCGTGGAACACCAGAAGCGCGACGCCAAGACGCTCAACTCGGCGGACCTGGGCATCGACCTGCCCCACAACGTGGAAGTGTATGTTCCGCCATCGATCAAGCACGAGATCGGAGCGGACGCCTTGGCCATGATGCACAAGACCGGCCTGCTGGAAAGGAAGGAGGTCTGCCTGGTCACCGACTATGGCACCAACGCTGAGATGGCCCTGAAGGTGGGCGATGAGATCTATACCGGATCGGCCGCGGCCGGACCGGCGATGGAAGGGCAGGCCATCCGCTGCGGCATGCTAGCCTCCCCCGGCGCCATCTGCGACATCGACTACGACTCCTATTGGCGCGTCAAGATATTGGACGACCAGCTCATGACCCGACAGGGCGACCTGGTGGAGATCAACTCCGGCAACTCGGTGGAAGAGGGAACCATGGCCGGCAAGGCTCGCGGCATCACGGGAACAGGTGTCATAGCAGCCATCGCCGTCGGATTGGACACGGGCATCATCAAGCCGCCGCGCATCGACACGGTGGACGGTAAGATCCATCTGCAGGATGGCATCTACATCGACGTGCATGACTTCCTGGAGGCGTCCAAGGCCTTCGGCGCCATGCGCGCCGGTCACTTCACGCTGCTGGAGAAGGCGGGCGT
>CAZCNG010000229.1:0-3389 GCA_964500045.1 uncultured Methanomassiliicoccaceae archaeon | reverse complement strand
AGAGTGCGGGCGTCGGGATTCGAACCCGAGTCTCTAGCTTGGCAAGCTAAAGTGATAACCAGCTACACTACGCCCGCAGGTTAGCCTTTCTGGGTATAATCTTGTCCCATATAAACCTTATTCAGGCCGGGGCCAGTGCCAGCAGGGCGCAGCATAAAATCCTTGCCCTCCCATCAGGTCGCATGGGGCGCAGGAGGTACCGGCATCGCAAGCGGTGGTCGCCGATCATCTCCTTATTCCTTTTGGGCATCTTCACCGCTATCGGCCTCTCGCCGTCATCGGTCATCTTCGACACCGCCGTCATGATGCTGACGCCCTATATCCAGTATGCCGCGCTTATCGCCGCCATCATCGTCCTCTTCTTCATCTGGGACAGCATCATTTCGCCCATCCTATCACTATTCAAAGCGTTCAAGGCCGGTGGGATCCTAGGCATCTTCGGGGCGTGCCTCGCCTACTTAGGCGGCATATTCTTCCTGGTCAACAGCCGGGGAATTCTCTTCACGGTCGCTTCCATCGTCGTCTGGAAGATAGCTCTGATCATCGCCCGCTACTGAGCCGGCGAGAGAACAAAAGAGAAGAAAAATCGAAGCAGCCATCGGAGGTGGCTAAGGGATTTTGGTGGGGGGATCTGATGGTGGGGGATAAGGTAGGAACCCTTCCTCCGATGCGCTTCTGTAACTACCTATGCATTAACACGTGTATGAGCCTTGTCTATTGTTAAGACGAAAAAAGAAAAAGAAATCGCCGCCGCAGCGGCCTGTTTTACTTCTGGATAACGACTAGAACTTCTCCGACCTGCAGCGTCTCGACCTCGCGGCCCGCGAGCACCAACTGCTTCACCACTTCGACGTGGTCGATCGGCACGAACAGATCGTCGTTCAGGTACACGCCGTCCGGCCTCAGCGCCTTGCCAGCGTCCTCTACGGTCAGCGCATTCAGCGCGTCGATCACTTCCTTCCCTCTGGTCTTGAAGGTCGGTCCGATCTTCGCCTTCACGGGACGGATGGCGGCGACCCTCTCTTCCAGGTGCGTCGTCTCCTCCATGATGATATGCTTCGCCTTCAGCGTGGCGGCGATGTCGTTCTCGCTGCCCCGGAGCAGCGAAGCCTGTGCGCCTACGAGCTCCAGCAGCTCCAACTCACAGTTCAGCGGCAGCTTGCGCTCCGACTTCCACGTTCGGACCGCCGCAACGACGTTCTTCAGCAGCTCGCCCTTCGCCTCCGCCTCCGCGTTGAACAGTATCGGTTCCGGCCAGGCGGACTTGTGGATGCTCCTGCTGCCGTCCATCTCGGCGAACGCCAGATACGCATCTTCGGTCATGTGCGGCATGATCGGCGCCATCATCTTTAGAATGCCCAAGTACACGGTGTACAGCGTGTACAGCACGCCCTCGTCGCCCTCACGGGCGCGGTGCTTCACCATTTCCACGTAGTGGTCGGCGAACTCGTGCCAGGCGAACTCCTCCACGGCCCGCATCACCTTGTCGAAGGCGTACGTTTCGTAGTAGCCTGTGACCTCTTGGACCAGGCGCGAATACTTCGACAGGATCCACAGCTCCGGTGTGCGCAATCCGGTCTGAGTCGGCTTCTTGGAGATGTTCATCTCCAACAACTTGCCAAGATTCCATATCTTCGTCGCCAGCTTCTTGCCGTGGATGACGTCCTTCTCGCGGAAAGCGGCGTCCTCTCCGAGCGCGCAGGTGGAAGCGTAGTAGCGCACGGCGTCGGCGCCGTACTGCGCCAGGATCGGCATCGGATCGATGACGTTGCCTAACGACGTATGCATCGGCGTTCCGTCCGGCGCCATGATGAACCCGTGGATCATGATGTCGTCCCACGGCTTCTCGTCCGTGATCAGCAGCTCCCTGAGAATGGTGTAGAAGGCCCAGGTCCGAATGATATCATGCGACTGCGGCCTCATCGACATAGGATAGAGCCGCTTGAACTTCTCCTCATCGCGGCCCCAGAAGGTGTTGTACAGCGGAGATATCGACGAATCCATCCACGTGTCGAAGACATCGGGACAGCCGACCAGTTCACCGCCGCACTTCGGGCACGCAGCGACCGGAGGCGCTTGCGTGGTCGGATCGACGTAGCAATCTTCTTCCTTGGCGGGCACGACGTGCTTGCACTCCTTGCACTCCCACACCGGTATCGGCGTGGCAAAGTACCGCTGCCTCGATATGACCCAATCCCAAGAAAGGGATTCCACCCAGTCACGGAGGCGCACCTTCATGAACTCCGGGAACCAGCGGATCTCATCTGCTTTGCGCAGCACCTGCTCCTTGAAATCGAGGATGCGGATGAACCAATTCTCCACCTGCAGGAATTCGATGACGGAGTGGCATCTCCAGCACACGCCGACGTTCTGCTCCTGCGGCAGCTGCTTGATGACCAGGCCGGCATGCTGCAGGTCCTCGATCACTTTCTTCCGGGCGGCCTTCACTTCCATTCCTTGGTACGGGCCGGCCAGTTCGGTCATGCGACCCTGCTCGTCGATGCCCTTTTCCAGCGGCAGGTTGTACTTGAATATCCACTCGAGATCGGTCTTGTCGCCGATGGTGCAGATCATCACGACGCCCGAACCGAAATCCGGCTCGACCTTCTCGTCGGAGATGATCTTCACTTCCTTGTGGAAGAGCGGCGTCACTGCGTGCTTGCCGACGAGATGGATGTTCTTCTCGTCCTTCGGATGCACGGCGATGGTCTGGCAGGTGCAGATCAGCTCCGGCCTGGTGGTGGCGATGACGATCTCGCCGCCCTCCTTCAACGGGAAGCGGATGAAATTGAGCTTGGTGGTATTCGCTTCGTACTCCACTTCCGCGTCCGCCAGCGCGGTGATGCAATGGGGACACCAGTTGACCGGGTACTTCCCCTTGTAAGCGATGCCTTTCTCCAGCATGCGCAGGAAGGTCATCTGCGTGATGCGGCGGTAGTAGGGCGCGTCCGTCTGATAGTAGACGGTCGGGTCCATGCTTTCCCCGAGGATCTCGAACTGCTCCGTCATCTGCGTGATGAACGAATTGGCAAATTCCGAGCAGAGGCGGATGTACTCGGCGCGCGGCGTGGTCAGCTTGGAAATGCCGTGCTTCTTCTCCACCTTCACTTCAACCGGAGTTCCGTTCACGTCGAAGCAGAGCGGAAAGAGAACGTTGTAGCCGCGCTGGCGATGGTACCTGGCGGCGAAGTCGATGAGCGAATAGCCGGTGGCGTGCCCGAGGTGCAGAGAACCGGACGTGTAGCGCGGCGGGTTGTCGACGCTGTATACGGGGGCGTCAGACTGCTGGTCGAAATGGTAGATTCCCCACTCCTTCCACATCTTCTGCCACTTTCGTTCCGACTCGACCGCCTCGTACTGCGCCATAGCGTTTCAGGGAATCGGCGCGG
>CAZCNG010000228.1:0-3399 GCA_964500045.1 uncultured Methanomassiliicoccaceae archaeon | reverse complement strand
ACGCTTACAGTCGTGTCGTTGCCACCAACCATCACCGTGCAGCCGACGAACCAAGCGGTCAAGGCGGGAACCACGGCAACTGTTTCAATCATCGCGTCCAGCATGTCACCAATGAGTTATCAGTGGCAAAAGAACGACCTAAATCTAACCGATGGCGGCAGGATTTCCGGCGCAACCACCAACACGTTGATAATCACGGCTATTTCAAGTAGCGACGCCGGGATATATTCGGTCCGAGTGAAGAATCTGGCGGGTGGCGTTACGAGTTCCAATGCGACGCTGACCCTGATAACCCCGCCGAGTATCACGATGCAGCCGTTGGGTCAGCGAGTGCTCTTGGGGGGCAGTGTGTCATTCAATGTATCCCTCGACGGCACGGCTCCATTTAGTTATCGTTGGCGCTTCAACGGAGCCAACATTCTGTACGGCACGAATGCCGTTTACACGATTCAAGCAGTTACCACAACCAACACCGGGCAGTATTCAGTAGTCGTGACCAATTTGCTGGGCAGCGATTCGAGTTCCGATGCGGTGCTAACGGTGATGGTCCCTCCGACGTTGGAATTGGAATTATGGGCAGGTTATCCGCTCCTGAGTCTTGGTGGTATGTTGAGCAACAATTTCGTCGTGGAATACAGTACCAATTTGGCGGGAACCAACTGGATGAATCTGCTTTCGCTGACCAATTTGCCGTTCAGCCCGTATCAGTTTCTTGACACTTCCGGTGACGAAGAACCATCGCGGTTTTATCGGGCGCTTATGCAGTGATTGGTGATTGAGGATACGTCAGCAGTTAGAAGACACATTACGCGCTCAGAATCGAGAATTCAGCTAGGACTCTCAGGATTCATTGTCCGGGTTCCCTCCATCAATCCATCCCAACAGTCCAACAGGCAGGATCGAACGAAGTCAGCGGAAGAATACGGCCAATACACCGTCAACTGATTTCCATTTGTCATTACGTCCTGAGTGGATTAGCCAGTTTCTGTGCCTGCTTTCCAATCATTCACATGCACATTTGGCTATGCCCTTTGGGACCGTGCTGGAAGTGTTCACGATTCTGGTACTTAATCGTCCGAGTGTGAAAGCTCTGTTCAATCCAGAATTCACTTAGTGGTAAGCGTATTCGTTGCTGTAGTTTGATACTTATCAAGGTTGTTATGCCCAGGAACAGGACAGCTTCGTCTCACATTGTGACACTGCCGATGTAACATTCTTCCAATGATGAAGTTGCCTGAGTCGGGGGGAGGCATCGGCGGAAGAAATGCAATTTAATCGAAAATAGTTCTTGCAGCCCACAGACAAAGGAGTATCAATGAGTTCGAGGCTCCTGGTCAGGAGCCTTCTGCTAGGAGCAGGTAATGTTTATAAATAGTCTTAAAGAGCAAGCAGAAACAAGCATGAAGCACTTCAAATGTTTTTTGGTAATTGGCGACCTGCTAATGGCTGGAGCAGCGACCACACACGCCCAATTCACGCTGGTCAGTGTTAATGCGAGGCCGGTTGGCATGTCTATTTACTGAGCAGTATGAAAACAACTTTTCTCGTCCTGCTAAGCTTCATTCTGTTCTTCACAAAGGCAGCAATAGCCCAATTTTCTGGTGATTGGGTTTACACGACCAACGGAAACGCAGTCACAATCGTAGGTTACTTAGGACTTGGCGGGGCATTGAATGTTCCCAGTACCATCAATGGTCTCCCCGTCACACGCATCGGTGCCGATGTGTTCCACAGCTTCACTGGGCTGACTACCATCACAATCCCCGAGGGAGTCGTCGACATTGGCAACAACGCCTTTGCGTTTTGCTCCAGTTTGACCACCGTGGTGCTTCCCGAAAGCCTCACCAGCATTGGCCACTCTTCGTTTTACTCGTGCCAGAGGCTGGCAAGTATAACCATTCCCATAAACGTCACCAACATCGTGGAGTATGGTTTTTCAGGCTGCTCTGGCCTCACCAACATCACCATTTGGAGCAGCACGCTAACAATGGGGATGGCCAATTTCGCTGACTGCTCTAGCCTCATCAGTGTATTTTTCATGGGGAATGCTCCAACCATCACTTGGGACCATACAACCTTTTCGGGTGATGACCATGCAACGGTCTATTATATACCTGGGACCACCGGTTGGGGTGCGACGACATTCGATGGTCGTCCCACGCAATTGTGGATTCCCTTGCCAGCCATAACCCAACAGCCTTTGGGTGTCACAACGAACCGAGGAGCGACGGTAACTGTCACGGTGTCGGCCAGCAGCCCCTTCCCCATCAGCTACCAGTGGACCTTTAACGGAACGAATATTTCGGGGGCAACCAACAGCCGTTTCACAATTACAGGCATAACGCCCGAGAGATTAGGAACATACGCCGTCCTGCTGACGAACGCCTATGGTGCGGTCACCAGCTCGAATGCAGTCCTTTCACTGTATGCTTATACGGTAAATGCGCACATTAACGGGCAAGGATCTGTGAGTGTCAACCCAGAGCAGGCGTCCTATCTCGATGGAACCTCCGTAACCGTTACCGCAGTTCCAGCAGATGGATGGGCCTTTGTAGGCTGGAGTGGGAATTTGTCGGGTGAAATTAACCCAGCGACTCTCTTGATCACGGGCAGCAACAAGAGCCTGACGGCCAATTTCAAGCCACTGTGGCAGTTCAATGCTACGGCTGGAATTGGTGGAACAGTTTCCTGGACGCCGCAGCAGATAAACTATTTGGATGGGGCCTTAATAACCGTGACCGCCGTTGCTTCCAATGGATTTGCTTTTACTGGATGGAGTGGAGTTACCAACAGCCCTGTCAACCCTCTGCTGCTAAAGCTGTCGGGGAATGCGGAGGTACAAGCCCATTTCGTCGCTCCCGCTAGGGTAGATCTCAGCAGCTTGAACCAGACCTATGACGGGACAGCCAGGGCGGTGATAGCAACAACCACACCCCCTGCACTGGCACTCAATCTGAGCTATAACGGTTCGTCCAGCCCGCCAACCAATGCTGGCATTTATACGGTGATAGCCACGGTCAGTGACCCCGTTTACCGAGGTAGCACGACGAATACGCTCGTCATTGGGAAAGCCACTGCGCTGGTTACTTTGAGCGGCCTGTCTCAATCGTACGACGGCACAGCCAAGCCGGTAATGGTTGACACCACCCCGAGCAACTTATGGGTGAGCGTGATTTATGATGGTTCAGTCAGAGTCCCAATCAACGCAGGCAATTATACGGCTGTGGGAACCATAAACAATGTGAACTATCAAGGCAGCGCGACCAACACGCTAGTCATTGGGAAGGCCACTGCGCTGGTTACTTTGAGCGGATTGTATCAAACGTACGACGGCACTGCTAAGCCGGTGACGGTTAACACCACCCCAAGCAACGTGACTGTCACCGTGACATATAATGG
>CAZCNG010000227.1:0-3413 GCA_964500045.1 uncultured Methanomassiliicoccaceae archaeon | reverse complement strand
GGCACTCCCGGCGCCGTACTTCCTTTACTGCATGGCATTCACAGAGGCGAGTGTCGTGTCCAAGGCATATGTAATGGCACCGACCCATGGTGGGGTAGTTAACGGCACCGCGAACACCTGGATGGTCACCCACACCTGTGGGACTGGACCGTTCATGTTGAATGTGTGGTCCGCAGGCACCCAGGTAATTTTGGACAAGAACCCCAATTACTGGCGCACCCCGGCCTATTTCGATCACATATTCCTGCAGTATCAGAGCGCCTACAGCGCCAGAAAGGCATCATTCCAGACCGGAGATGCCGACTGGATATACGTTCCACGCGCAAGCATATACGATTTCATTTCGACACCTACCAATCAGATGCCGCAGTACCGTGTGGTCATGGGATACCCGACATTCAGCCTTGACTTCATCGGACTGAACCAGAATATTACGAGGGCGGCGGGATCCTCGGATACCATTCCGTCGAACTTCTTCGCGAACAAGAATGCTAGGATGGCATTCTCCTATGCTTTCGACAACGCAAAATACAATGCGGTAACGATGCTGGGAACATCCATCACGCCAAATGGTGCAATCCCGATGGGGATGTATGGCTATGATGCGTCGGTTCCGAGCTATCAATACAATCTAACCAAAGCGGCGAACTATCTGAAGCAGGTACCAAACCCGAACTCGCCCGGACAGTCTTTCGCGGACACGGGCTTCGTTCTGACAATAGCGTACAATACTGGAAACGTTCCCAGACAGACTGCGAGTTTCCTGCTTCAGAACGGCTTCAACGAGATGAAGAGCCAGGGCCTTATCAACGGAACGGTCACTTTGAACATTCTGGCACTGGATTGGCCCACGCTTCTGGCCCAACAGAGGGCACGGACGCTCCCGGCCTTCTTCCTAGGATGGGCGCCTGATTATGCGGACCCACAGGACTATGTTGCACCGTTCTATACTGGTACCTACGGTACGACCTGCGGCATTAGGGATCCGCTTTTGGCCGCGATGATTGATGCGGCAGCTACGGAGATCAATCCCGAAGTTCGGGCTCAACTGTACAAGGACATGTCGTTCTACGCCATTGACCAGGACTACTTTGTCTGGACCTCACAGGCGACGAATTTCCATGTGGAGCAGAGATGGGTCACTGGATATCAGTTTAACCCCATGTACTCCAACCTGTACTACTACCCGATGGGCAAGGTAAACTACGTCACCACCGCCCCTGACCCGGTCAGGAATGCGACTGCAACCCGTTTGCTCAACACCGGTGACATCGGGCTGAACTGGGTAGCCCCGGTCAACAATGGTGGCTCGGACATCCTAGGCTATGAAATCTACCGCGGCATGACCCCCGGTCCGACAGGCAAGGTCCACTACGGCAGCGTGTCCAATGTGACGTTCAGTTACACGGATATCGCCGTTGACCCAAGCCAGCCGTACTACTACTACGTGACCGCCAGAAATTCTGCTGGAGAAAGCATCTATTCACCGGAGATCAGCTCGATGTTCTCCGTGCCAGGCAATCCGACCTATTCGGCCTTGGCAAAGAACCAGCACATCGACGTCAGCTGGGTCGCACCAATTGATAACGGTGGCTATTCCGTCACCGCCTATAACGTGTACCGCAGCCTGCGGGCTGATTTCGCCGGGTCGGAACTGGTCAACACCTCAGGCGTAGTGGGAACCTATTCTGACGCCAATGTCAGCATCGGAACGACCTATTACTACAGGGTCAGCGCTGTCAACGCCATCGGGCCTAGCGTGCCTGTAGTCACAGTTTCCGCCGCCTTCGCCGCGCCCGACGCCCCGAGGACCCCCAGCACATCTGTGGCCGCCTCGGTCATTAGCGTCAATTGGGTCGCCCCGGCCTATGACGGTGGATACCCGCTGCAGTACTATCTGGTCTGGCGCTCGACCTCGTCCAGCTTCTCGAGCCCGACCCAGGTTGGTAACGTCACAGTGCTGACCTACAACGATGCCGCAGTGAGCGTCAACACCTTGTACTACTACAAGGTCCAGGCCTTCAACGCGGTGGGCGGATCTGCCCTGTCCAGCATTGTCAACGGAACCATCGTTCCGTCTGGCGTCCCGACCAACCTCGCCGCAGCGAAGGGCGACAAGAATGTCACCCTGACCTGGGGAGCCCCCGTCAATACTGGCGGTGCAACGATCACCAAGTACACGATCTACCGCACCACCAGCTCGACTGGACTCCTCGTGGAGATCGGCAACGTCACCGTTGCTCCGGGAGCGACATTGAAGTTCGTTAACTCGGGCCTCTCGGATGGAACCACCTACTACTACTCGGTCTCGGCCACCAACGCCGCGGGTGAGAGCCAGAAGGCGTCCATCAACATTGCTTTCTCTGAAGCGACGGACAACACCATGCTGATCGTCATCGGCGTCATCGCCGCCCTGATCATCGTCGT
This sequence comes from uncultured Methanomassiliicoccaceae archaeon, assembly GCA_964500045.1. GTDB lineage: Archaea > Thermoplasmatota > Thermoplasmata > Methanomassiliicoccales > UBA472 > CAZCNG01. Next base: position 986 of record CAZCNG010000227.1, on the reverse strand, counting down.
GGCCATTGTCTGGTTCGTCATGAAGGGCAAGAAGGGACCGAAGGTCCCTGAGAAGAAGCCTTAGTGAAGTGGACACAATGCTTGAACGAGTCGGATAAAACCGACCCCTTTCCAAATCCTTTTCCCATTCTCTTTCTATCTTCTGCTGTCTAGGTTGTTCCACGCACAAAGTGTTCCTGCCCCGTGTCCATATCCAGACACTGGCAGCAGGAGCCAGCAGAAAGAATGTTTTTATAGCAACGTGCAGGTTACGACACAGGGCATCCCATGAAGATGCGGACATTTATCATCAAGAGACTGTTGCTACTGATCCCTGTCCTAATTGGGGTCTCGATAATCGTATTCTCCCTGACCAGGATGGCAGGCGATCCGGCCTCCCCGTACATCACCGAAAAGATGAAACCAGAGCAGATCCAGCAAGTCTACGATCGACTGCATTTGGTGCCCAATCCGACACTTGCTGATTATGTACAGCAGTACTTCAATTGGATCTCTCTAGTGATCCAAGGTGATTTCGGATATACAGCTCCCGGCACGCCAGGAGGGCGTCAGCCAGTTTCAACCGCAATAACTACGTTCTTTCCTGCAACTATTGAATTGGCAACCGTGAGCATGATTATGGCGGTGTTCGTCGGGATCAAATTGGGCACAGTTTCTGCTGTAAAGAAAGATAAGCCTGCTGATCACGCAGCGCGGTTGATTTCGCTTGCAGGCGTTTCCCTGCCAGTCTTCATGTTAGCCATAATCTTGATCGTTGTGTTCTACCAAGGGCTACATTGGTTTCCAATCGGGGGAAGGGTCAGCAACATCTATGTGGTCAATCATATGACTACTGGAAATGGATTCCTGATCATTCCATCACTTATGTCAGGGAACCTGAATTTCTTTGGCGACGTCCTTTGGCATCTGGTTCTACCTGCACTGACGCTCTCCATAGCAACCCTGGCAATCATTGCCCGTGTGATGCGCTCGAGTATGCTTGAGGT
>CAZCNG010000226.1:0-3414 GCA_964500045.1 uncultured Methanomassiliicoccaceae archaeon | reverse complement strand
TGCCTCTTTGTTGCCCTCTTGCTCCATAGGGTAGAAATAGGCGAGATTGAGATGGAAATGGCATCGTTGAAGATGGCACGGGATGGACGATGAGCGACGCCTTCACACCCCTATACATTGCGTATTCCATCGCCTGGGTCGGCGTGGTCGGCTACCTCGTTCTCCTACACCGGAAGGGAAGAAAGCTGGCGGCCGAGGTCGCCCTGCTCCACGAGGGCCGCAATGGCTGACGGGATGGTCGAGTTGCGCCGCAAGCGCCGGCGCCGGCGGAACCTCGTGATCTTAATGGTCGTCCTCGTGGCCGCGGCCATCGTTCTGTGGGGCTGGAGCGCCACAGGCACCTCCTACATGCAGGTGAAGCAGTTGACCGAGCAGCGCGCCGCCCTGGAGAATGGCACCTCGCCATTGAGCGGCAAGGTGATCGAAGTGCAGGGCGTCGTCTCCGCCTGGTCCGGAGGCACGACCTTCGTCCTGCAGGACATGAACGATCCGACCTCGGACCTCTTCATCAATTCGTCCGCCAGCATACCCCAGGGGTTCACCAACGGCAAGGCTGTGGTGCTCAAGGGAGTGGTGAACGCGGATGTACCCCTCACCATGCAGGCGCAGGGCATCACCGTGGGCTGTTCCAGCAAGTATTGATACCCCTTCTATGCATTGAAGGTAGATGAGCGCCGGCGACCTTTTCCTATACCTGGCCTTCGTATTCTCGATATACTGCGCCTATAACGCCATCTGGCTTGCCCGGGGCAAGGATCCGGGGGCGCGGCGCCTGGAGAAGGCGGTGCTGGCGGTCTTTGCACTGCTATCGTTCACGCTCCTCTACCTGCTCTATCTCTTCCTATCCTCCGACGTTTCCATCCTCTACGTGTGGTCGAACACCTACCGAGGCGTCGATACTCTCTACAAGATCACCGGTATCTGGACCGGGGAACAGGGCACCATGCTGCTCTTCACCTGGCTAGTTTCCCTCTTGCTCTTCATCCAGGTCTATTCCTTCGGCAAGAGGGGATGGACCAAGTTCGCCAAGGTCTTCATGGCGGCGGGCGCGGTCCTGCTGCTCTGCCTGCTGCTGATGACGCTGGCCACCGGTGTCTTCGCCCCGACCGTGGGCAGCAGCGGCGATGGATGGCGCCTCGAGCTATACCCGAACGGCTATGGCATGAGCCTCGAGCTGCAGACACCAGAGATGGCGTTGCATCCCCCCCTGGTCTTCGCCGCCTACGCCTGCACCGCCATGGTGTTGTGCGCCGCCTTCTCCTTCTTCCTCACCAAGGACAAGAATTGGAACAAGCCGGCCCTTCTCTATGGGCGCATGGCCTGGTTGCTGATGACCGCTGGCATAGTGCTCGGTGCAGTGTGGGCCTACTACGTCATCGGATGGGGCGGCTACTGGGGCTGGGATCCGGTGGAGACCGCGTCGCTCATCGCCTGGTTCGTGCTCACCGCCCTGGTGCATTCTCTGCTGCAGAACGCCCGCGGCGGCAAGATGCCGGCGCTGGCGCCCCTGATGGGGATGCTGGCCTTCTCCGCCTCCATGCTCGTGGCCTTCGTCACTCGAGCCGGCGGCGTGTGGGCCTCCTCCGTGCACACCTTCGGTCAGGCGACCGGAGGCGCGGACCAGCGCTTGATGAGCGTGCTCAGTTCGGACCCGCAAGCGCTGGGCTTCTTCCTTATGATGATCGCCTCGGCCGTGGTCGCCTCCTTCTTCGCATACAAGGCATCGGGCGGCGAGGAGGAATCCCGCCCTCTCAAGGAGGGTCTGGACACCAACGGCATGAACCTGCTCTCGCTGGCGTTGATGGCGGCCGCGGCCGTGGTCATGCTCCTCCTCCTGGTGAAGAACGTGGACCTGGGCCTGGCGCAGAACTTCAACGAGTTCGACCAGAAGATGGCGGTGTTCTTCGTGGCCATCATCATCGCGCTCGCCATCTGTTTGATGTGGAAGTGGTTCGGCGGCAAGAAGGCGCTGCCCGCCATCGGTGCGCTGGCACTGGTCTCCGTGGTTTGTGCCCTCATCCTTCCCGTCATCGGCCTTTCCTGGCAAGTGGCTCTGGCCCTGCCGGCCTCCATAATAGGCATCTGGGCCTCGGCCAACCGCGCCATCTTGGCGGGCAAGGCGAAGGGCTTCCGTCGCAAGGTGATGGTGGCAGCGCCACAGATAATCCATCTAGGCATCTGCCTGTTGCTGATCTCCTATGCGGCCTCCACGACCATGAAGGCGGTGCCGGCGTCGGGCCAGGTGTCTCCTCTGGATATGGGCGGTAGCCTCAGCGCGGGCGAGTACCGCATCGTTCTGAAGCAGATGACCGAGAGGAACATCACCTATGCGCAAGATCTAAGGGTCGACCTGGAACGTACCGCGGTGTTCGACGTATACAACAAGGCTGGATTGTGGATGGCGGACCTCAGCATCACCAACCTATACTCATCTGGCATCCCGGCGCCCATCAAGCAGGAGGCGGGAGTTTCGGTGCAGCACACCCTCAATAACGACCTATACCTGTCCTTCGACTGGAACAACAGCACAGCCGCGCTGGTGCAGATGGAGGTCGTGCCCATGATGAGCTTCCTGTGGTCCGGGGCGGGACTGCTGGTGCTCGGCATCGCGATGCGGGTGCTCGCCTGGCATCCCAGCATGGAGGCGGAGGAGCGCTCCAAGAAGAAGGGGCCCAAGTCCCGCTGAGCCGGCAATACCTGAAGGTCAAGCTGTCGGAAGCAGGAGCTGGTCTCCTCTCTTTTTCTATTTCTGAAGCATCGCCTTGTTGTTCTATATAAGTGGACCACACAAATGGCGTCGCATATCCCATGCCGATCCGCAACGAGCAACGCACTGTCCGCGTCCTTCTGGTCGATGATGAGCCCTACCTACTGGACGTCTGCCGCGACTTTCTGGAGATGACTGGTGAGGTGACCGTCGTGGGCGTCGAGAGCGGCGCACAGGCCCTGGAGACGCTGGAGGCGAAGCCATTCGACGCCATCGTCTCCGATTACCAGATGCCGAAGATGGACGGCATCCAACTGTTGCACGAGGTGCGCCGATGCTATGGCCGCATACCCTTCATTCTCTTCACGGGCAAGGGACGGGAGGAAGTGGTTATCCAGGCCTTGGACGGGGGTGTGGATTCCCACCTGCAGAAAGGCGGGGACCCAATGCCCCAATTCGCTCTGCTGCTGCACCGGGTGAAGCAGGCGGTCGAGCGTCGCCGGGCCGAGGAGTCCCTCCTGGAGAGCGAGTCACGACTGCGCAGGGCGGAGAGCGTCGCGCGCCTGGGTCATTGGGAAATGGTATTGGTGGAGCGGCAGATGCTGGCCTCCGAGGGCGCCTGCGCCTTGTACGGTACTGAGGCGTGGCAGATGGAGTTGGAATCAGCGCAAGCCTTCGTACTGCCCGAATACAGACCGGTGCTCGAC
>CAZCNG010000225.1:0-3418 GCA_964500045.1 uncultured Methanomassiliicoccaceae archaeon | reverse complement strand
GCCCATAGCTAGCACATCCGGTATCGGCGCCCATTACTATGAGGATACCAGCGCCGCTCCCGAGACGAACTACTACTACTTCGTCAAGGCAGTCAATTCCGTAGGGTCGAGCCCCGCGTCCAACGAGATCGTTGCACATTCCTGGGCCCCGGCCGCCCCCACGGCGCCTCAGAACCTGCAGCGCAGGAGCAACATCGGTTCCGTGGACCTAAGCTGGGAAGCACCTAGCAACGAAGGTACGTCCCCCCTTACCCGCTATGACATATTCAGGGGAACAGCCCCGGGCGGCGAGGGCAGCACCCCCATCGGCAATGTGGCCGCGGCGACCCGTACCTACAGGGACACCACTGGCACTCCGGGAGAGTCGTACTATTATGTAGTCAAGGCCGTGAACAGCGTAGGCAGCAGCCCGGCGTCCAATGAGGTCATCGGGACCTTCATCCCCCCGCAGGCACCATCGGCACCTCGGAACCTCGTCGCCACGAGCGGCGTCGGCTATGTGGTCCTCAACTGGGAAGAGCCTTCCAGTTCCGGTTCCTCGAGCGTCATTCGCTATGACGTCTACCGCGGCATCACTGTCGGCGTCTCCCTGCTCATCGGCAACACCGCCGTGGGCGTGCTGACCTACAATGATACCACCGGCACCAATGGCACGACCTACCATTACGAGGTAGTCGCCGTCAACGCCGAGGGCAGCAGTCCGAACTCCAACAGCGTCCAGGCGACCCCCATTGCGCCCACTGGCCCGAGCGCCCCGCGCAATTTCTTGGGCATATCCGGCAACGCCTACGTCCAGCTGAGTTGGGATGTGCCGACGAGTTCCGGCACATCCGCCATCACCGGCTATGCGGTCTTCCGCGGCACGTCGCTGGGCAGCATTAGCTACCTGGTCGATACCACGGGAGCAGCAGTTCGGTCCTACAACGACACGGATGTGAGCAATGGTGTGACCTACTATTACCAGGTCAAGGCCATGAATTCTGACGTGGGTGGAGCATTGTCAACCGTAGTCACCGCCAACCCCGTCGGCCCATCGCCTCCGAGCGCACCCAGGGATCTCACCGCTTCGGGCAACTTGACCCGTGTAATCCTGAATTGGACCGCGCCCGAGAGCCAGGGGACATCTCCCATCCTCAGGTACGAGATATACCGTGGCATGAGCGAGGGCAGCCTGAGCCTCATCGGCGAGGCGGCCGCGGGCAACCTGACCTATACCGACAACACGGTTCTCAGCCACTTCGACTACTACTACAAGCTGAGGGCGGTCAGCGCTATCGGTCCGGGACCATTATCGAATGTGGCCGTGGGCAATACCAACGACCCCCAGCCCCCTAGCCAGCCGCGCAACCTCAATGCCGAAAGCGGGAATGGCTTCGTGAAGCTGGAGTGGGAGATTCCCACCAGCCCCGGAACGTCTCCGATCGTGCGCTATGTGATCCTGCGCGGAACCTCCGCCGGCGACATCAGCACGCAGATCGGTACGGTGAATGTCCCGATTCTGACCTATAACGACACCACCGTCGTCAACGGCGCCACCTACTACTATGTGGTCAAAGCGGCCAACACGGTCGGACCGAGCGGCCCCTCCAACACGGCCCAGGCCACACCGGCCGGACCGGCCGTGCCGGGCGCGCCAGGCAACCTGGTTGCCGCAGCTGGAGTGGCCAAGGTCAATCTGACCTGGAGCGCCGCCACCAGCTCGACCGCCATCGTCCGCTATGACATCTTCCGCGGAACGAGCGAGGGGAGCATCGGAACGACCCCCATAGCCAGTGTGGCCGGCACGGTGCTGGCCTACACCGACAATACGGTCACCGGTGGCACCACCTATTACTACAAGGTGAAGGCCACCAACTCGGTCGGCACCGGTCCAGCCTCGGAGGAGGCGCATGGTACCCCGACGGCGACCGTGCCCGGCGCGCCGCAGAACGTGGCGGCTACCCCCGGTCCCGGCAAGGTGACCATCACCTGGGCCGCGCCCAGCAGCAGTGGCGGCAGCGCCATCACCGGCTACAAGGTCTACCTAGCCCTCGCCGGTGGAGCGGTCAACATAGCCAATGTCAGCGGCTCGACCCTTAGCTACGTCGACAGCGCTGGCACCTCGGGCACCACCTACAACTATTACGTGGTCGCGGTGAACGGGGTTGGAGCCGGAGCGAACTCGGCGCAGGTCAGCGCCGCGCCGCAGGCAGCCAGCTCCACGGACAACACCATGCTCTACGTGGGCATTGCGATCGCCGTCATCGCGGTCATCGCCATCGTGGTGGTGCTGATGAGGAGGAAGAAGTAATCTCCTCCAGCAATACAAATGGGCGCACGGCGCCCTCCTTTTCTCTTTTCTTCTTTTTCGCCAGTCGACAGCGGGGGAATCCCTTCATCGAGGAAAAAGCGATCAGATGCGTTTGATGTCGGGAAGCAGGCCCGTGTACATCTCCACGAACTCGTTCCATAGCTCGACGGAACGATCCAGGTAATCACGGTACATCGTTTCGCAGGAGAAATCCCCCGAGTCGTCCAGGACCACCACATGATCGTGGCGCCAACTGTAGACCAGTAGGTTGGCGATGAAGGCGGCGTAGGGATAGGTGGTGGCATCCGCCGCATCGACCGGGATCGGCTCCGGCCGGACGAACTCCTTCTTGGTGTGATTGAAGACTGAATAGCGCACGCCCATGTGTAGAACCCCGATGGCATGGTGTTGGGCGCCGCAGGTTCAAGTAACCTTGCCATGGGAAGAAATCTGCTGCGAAGAAGAATTATGGAAGGGGTTTATCATGCCAGGAGGTTCAGCAGCAGGGCTGCATGCACCTTCCGCAGGCAGCGCACTGCGGGCAGTGTCCGCCCACAACCGGCTTATGATGCCGGCAGTGGAGCACCCGGGAGAGAGTTACCTTCTCTTCCCGGCAGTAGTGGTGGAGCGGCTGGGAGCTGGCATGTTGGGGTTTGCTGTGGATAAGCGCGTAGGATATCATGTTCTCGGACAAGCGCATATGTATCGGTATAATAGGTTTTGTACCGGCGTAGGGCGGTCTTTTCCGACAGGCATTTCTACCTGCACTGCTATGCTGAAGCATGGCGAACGTCGAGGCCAAGGTGAAGATACGTGAATCCACTCAGTTCCACACCTTCACCGCCGCCCACCCGTATTGCACCATCTCCTATTGGTGCAACGAGAAGAACTGCGTCTTCGTGGTGGAGTCGAAACTGGAACGGGACATCGAGGACTTCCAGAAAGAGGTCGGGTTCTGCGTTCCCCCGACCAAGATCTCCCGGCAGGGCGGCCACCTAGAATTGCTGGTTTCCATCTGCGATCCCGACCGACCGAATGTCAATGCCATCATCACCAACAACAGCTGCTGGTATCTGCAGCCGGTGGTCATCGAGAAGGGATGGGAGTTCTTCACCATCTATTCCATGA
>CAZCNG010000224.1:0-3427 GCA_964500045.1 uncultured Methanomassiliicoccaceae archaeon | reverse complement strand
GGTGCCCTCGGCCTTGGGGTCGAAGACGTTCTTGATCAGGATGGCGATGTTCTTGGCGCGGGCGGGCATCACCGTCATCGGGTGCAGCACCTTGGCGCCGAAGTAGGCCAGCTCCGCCGCCTCATCGTAGGACAGCACCGGTATGCTTACCGCCTGCGGTACTATGCGCGGGTCGACGCTCAGGAAGCCGTCGGTATCCTTCCAGATCTCCAACGCCTTCGCGTCTAAGGCGTTGGCGACCGCCGCTGCGCTGTAATCGCTGCCGTTGCGGCCGAAGACCGTCACGGAGCCGTCCTTGGCGATGCCGAAGAAGCCGGTGACGATGGGCGTCTGCCCATTGTAGAACATCTCCTGGACCTTGGGGACGATGGCCCAGCGCGTCGCCTCCAGGTCGGCGGTGGCGGCTCCGAACACGCCATCGGTCATTATGCCCAACTCGTCCGCGTCGCAGGCGACGGCCTTCACGCCCAGGTCCCTCATGACCGCGGCCATGAGGATGACCGAGAGCCGCTCGCCGTAGCACTGCACGAAGTCCTTGGTCTTCGGCGTTACCTCCTCGAGGTAGGTGATGCCGTACAGCGTCCGCTCCAGCTTAACGAGCTTGGCGTCCACGGCGGCGATCGCCTCCTTTCTCAAGGCCTCATCGGTCACCGCATCTGCGAGCAGGTTGACGTGCAGATCGCGCAACGACTTCATGAACGGGCGAACGTCGCCCTCCTTCCTCTGTGCCGAGATGAACTGGAGCAGGGACTCGGTGACGCCGGAGATGGCGGACACCACCACGACCTTGCGATCCCGGTCCGACGCGATGATGCCACCGACGCGCCGCATGGATTCCCCCGTCTTCAGCGAGCTGCCGCCGAACTTTAGCACCCTCATCGGCCCAGCCTCTTGATCAATTCCAACGGGTTCCGTTCCAGCGCCTGCTTGGCGGAGATGGTCGAAAGGCCCGCACCCAGCGCCACCTTCAAGGCCATGTTCTCGTCCATGAGGTCGTTCGGCGAATGCGTATCGGTATTGACGATGAGGCGCGCGCCCACCTTGCGTGCCATCAGGGCGACGTGCCCGTTGGTGCGGCAGTGCGCCATCTTGCTCGTTATCTCCAAGTGAACGCCGTTGTCGGCGGCCGCCTGGGCCGTCCGCTCGTCAATGAGTCCCGGGTGGGCCAGGATATCTATGTTGGGGTCGCAGGCGGAGACGTAGTTGGTGCCCGGTTCGACCGGCTCGACAATGGTCTCCCCATGCACGACGATGATCTCGGCGCCCAATTGACGCGCCCGTTCGGCCACATAGGACAGTCTACTGGCCGGAACATGGGTCAATTCGACGCCCGCCAGGACCTTGAGTCCCCATTCCGATGCCAGCTCCGCGTCCTTGCGCCCTTCGTTGATAACGCGTTCCAAGTTACTGAGGGAGGCGTGGTCCGTGAAGGCGATGGCCTCGTGGCCTTTGACAAATGCCCTCCGCGCCAATTCGATGGGGAGCAGTTCGCCGTCGCTCATCAGGGTGTGCATGTGCAGGTCGATCCTCATTTTCTCCTCTCCGCCAATTTCGCGTACACGGCGCGCATATCGATCTCGTTACCTTCGATGGCGACCATGAGGTGGTAGATCAGGTCGGCCACCTCCCAGATCTCACCTTGCTTGTCGTGGCCCTTGCAGGCCAGAGCGACCTCGCCGGCCTCTTCGATGACCTTCTTCAACCGCTTGTCCTCGTTGTTGAGCAGCTGGTTGGTGTACGACCCTTCCTTGGGGTGCAGCTTGCGGTCATGGATGACGCGGGCCAGGTCCGGCAGCACCGCCATGGTGGAAGCATCGCTTCCATAGAGCGGTTCATTGAAGCACGTGGGGGCACCCGTGTGGCATGCTACGCCCTCCTGCTCCACCCGCACCAGGATGGTGTCTCCGTCACAGTCCAGGTGCATGGAGGCTATCTTCTGCACGTGGCCACTGGTCTCGCCCTTCTTCCATAACTGTCCCCGGGAACGGGACCAGAAGTGGGTGAAGCCCGTACTAAGCATGAGGTCATAGGATTCTTGGTTGGCGTAGGCCATCATCAGCACTTCATTGCTGACGGCGTCCTGCACGATCACTGGAACCAACCCTTTGTCATCGAACTTGATCTCGCTCATCTGACCTTCACCCCGTTCTCGCGCAGGTACTGCTTGACGCCGGCCACGGAACACTGCCCGTAATGGAATATCGAGGCTGCCAGCGCCGCCTCGGCCTTGGTCTTCTTCAGCACGTCCAAGATATGTTCCGGGGAGCCACATCCGCCCGAGGCGATGACCGGAATGGACACGGCCTCGGCCACCTGCCCCGTTAGCTCCAGGTCAAAGCCTTCCTTGGTGCCATCGGCATCCATGCTGGTGAGGAGTATCTCTCCCGCGCCCAGCTCCTGCGCCTGCACGGCCCACTGGACCGCGTCCAGGTCGGTGCGCTTCCTGCCGCCGTGGGTGTAGACCTTCCACGACTCACCTTCTCGCTTGGCGTCGATGGCCACGACGACGCACTGCGCGCCAAAATCGTTGGAACAGTCGGAGATCAGCATAGGCCTCTCCACCGCCGAGGTGTTGACACTGACCTTGTCCGCCCCGGAGTTGAGCGTCGCCCGCATATCCTCGCGGGAGCGCACGCCGCCACCGACGGTCAGCGGCACGAAGAGGCGTTCCGCGGTCTTCTCGACCACGTGGAGCAGGGTCTTCCTCCCTTCGTGCGAGGCGGAGATGTCCAGGAAGACGATCTCGTCCGCACCCTGCTGCTCGTACGCCGCCGCCAGTTCCGGCGGATCGCCGACACCCTGCAGATTGAGGAATTTGATGCCCTTCACGACCTGCCCGTCCTTCACGTCGAGGCAGGGTATGATGCGCTTGGTCAGCAAGCTCATCCGCCCCGCAGCTGCTCGCGGTCCTTGGTGCTCAATTCCGCCTGGCGGCGGACCAGCGCCCTGCGCAACGCCAGTCCCAGAGCCTTGAACTCCGCCTCCACGATGTGGTGCTCGTCGAAGCCGCGGCGCACCGCGGTGTGGAGCGTCATCCCGGATGACATCGCCAGGCTGCGCAGGAAGTGGTGATACAGTGCGTTAGGACATTCGATGTCCGCGTACGGTCGGTCCACCAGGTCCAGGGCCACTTCGACGAGCGCATCGTCCATCGGCACCAGGGCGGAGGCCATCCTTTCGATCGGAACGTCCCCCATGGCCTGACGCAGCGCCTTGCCCAACGTGATTGCGACATCCTCCACCAGGTGGTGCACGTCGTCCCCCTTGGCCGCGACCTTGGCGTCGAAGCTAGCATAGCGGAATAGGGTGCGCAACATATGCTCGAGGAACTTCTCATCGCATGCTATGTCCGCATTCCCGCTTCCGTCAATAGCGAGGGAGATGGAGATGGTCGTCTCCCTCGTGCTCCTTTCCAGCTTGGCGCTCC
>CAZCNG010000223.1:0-3461 GCA_964500045.1 uncultured Methanomassiliicoccaceae archaeon | reverse complement strand
AGGTGCAGGACAACAAGATGTCCAAGTCGCTCAAGAACTTCTTCACCGTGCGCAATGTGATGGAGAGGTACCGCACCCAGGAAGTCAGGTTCTACATCCTCAACACGCATTACCGCGGCCCGCTCAACTATGGCGAGGAAGCGCTCAACGAAGCGGCCACCTCGCTGAAGCGGCTGCAGCACACCTACACCGAGCTGGAAGAATACCTGGAATCGGCCAGCGGCAGGTACGACGCCGACGATCTGGTCAAGAGGGTCAAGACCGCCTTCCTGGAGTTCATGGATGACGATTTCAATACGCGCGGCGCCATCTCCGAACTGTTCGACCTCGCCAGGGAATCGAACAAGCTCATGGACCACGAACTGCTGAGCAAGAAGGGCACCCAGTCCATCATCTCCCTCTTCGAGGACTTCGACCAGATCCTCGGCATCCTCCCGACGGTGGAGAAGACCGAGGACTACCTGGACGATGTGATGCAGATCGTCCTCCAAATAAGGCAGGAGCTGCGCAAGCGCAAGATGTACGATCTCGCCGACAAATTACGCAACGACCTGGCAGCGAAGGGCATCACCATCGAGGACTCAGCCGAGGGACCGAGATGGAACATGGATTGAGCCCGCTGGAAAAGAAGGCCATTCTGATCCTGGGCGGACCGGTCAAGATACCTGCGGACCTGCACCTAGGCTTCAAGCCGAGCCGCTCCACCGCCGGTCCCGGGGCCGGCAGCACGACCTTCGTCATGTCCTTTGAAGGCATGCGGATCAAGAAGGCGTTCAACCGCGAGCAGGGCGAATTCGAGCTGGTCCAGAAGGACGACCACTTCTCTCTGCTGAGGCATGGAACGCATTTCCTCGATCGGGTGGAGATATCACCCGCCCTTTTCCACTCGCCCGAACAGGCGTTCTTCAACCTCGAACAGGCGTGCATCTACCGCTGCGCCTTCTGCACCTCGCCCCGTCTCGGCAAGGATGTGCTCAAGGACCTTACTCCACAGAAGGTGGTCGACATGATCGTCGACGCGTCCCAGCGCCCTGACCTGAAGGCGGTGGCGCTCACCTCCGCCGTATCCAGGGAACCGTCGGAGACGGTGCGCAAGATGGAGTTCGTGGTGCGCGAAGTGCGCCGCCGGCTGGGTCCGGAGATGCCCATCGGCGTGGAGCCCTACATCGCCCGCCTGGAGGACATCGACCTTCTCAAAGCGGCCGGCGCCGACGAGATCAAGTTGAACATCGAAACGTACGACGAGGACATCTTCGCCAAGGTCTGCGGCGAACAGGACCTGGCGTGGATACTGCAGGCGCTGACCTATGCGGTCCAGGTCTTCGGCCGGGGCCAGGTCACCTCCAACATCATCATCGGCATGGGCGAGAGCGACGAGAACGTATTGGCCGGCGTGGAAGCACTGGCGCAGCTGGGCGTGGTCCCGAGCCTGCGGCCGCTGCGCATCAATGACATCAACCGTGAGCCGCTGCAGGAAGCGATCGGAGCTGTGCCGCCAGTGACGCCGGAACGGCTGCTGCGCCTCAACCGATCCGCCAAGGAGATATTGGAGAGGTACGGCCTCACCACCCGCTCCTACCGGACCATGTGCCATGAGTGTGGCTGCTGCGACATCGTGCCCTTCCGCGATTTCTGATTTTCGGCCCTCCTAACAATTTTTTAGGCATTCCTTAATTCTTATATAGAGGTGGATGCACATCGGAAAATCGTGCCGAGCGAGAACGTGGAGGAGTACCTGGAAGCGATATGGCAGATCACCAGGTCCAAGCCACAAGCCAAGACCAGCGAGATAGCTGAGCACATGGGCATCGCCCCGGCCAGTGTCACCGAGATGTTGCAGCGGCTCGATTCTGATGGGTTGGTCATCTACGAGCGCTACAAGGGCGCGACGCTTACGCCCGAAGGCGAGGTCATCGGCGCCAAGATCAAGCGGCGCCACCGCCTGCTGGAAAGATTCCTGGTCGACGTTCTCGGCCTGGGAATGAAGCAGAGCCATGAGGAAGCATGCCGCATCGAACATACGCTCTCCGAGGAGAGCGAGAAGAAGATCTGTCAATTGCTCAACAATCCTTCCACCTGTCCGGACGGGGAGCCGATACCGCGCTGCGGCGATGATTGCGAGCGCTGTGCTGGATCTCCGTCCATTCCCCTGGACCGCCTGTCCCCCGGACAGAAGGGTTCTATCTCCCATCTAGTGTGCGACGATCCGGACCGCATCCGCCGCGTCATCGCCATGGGCCTCGTGCCTGGCCGCATTCTCTGCCTGGAGAGCGTGCTGCCCATGGACGGCCCGCTCATCATCAACATCGACGATTCCAAGATCGCCCTGGCGCGCGAGTATGCGCGCCTGGTGCACGTCATACCAGGCGGGGAGTGCGGGCACGAACAGCCACGCCGCCGCAGGAGGCGCAGGCCGGAGGCGGCCTGATGCGCATTGCGATAGCGGGACCTCCGAACGTAGGCAAGAGCGTCATTTTCTCGGCCCTCACAGGCGTTGGCACCATCGCCTCCAATTATCCCGGCACCACCGTGGAGTACCTGGAGGGGCAGGCGCTCTTCCACGGTGAGAAGGTCACCGTCATCGACCTGCCAGGCATCTACTCCTTGGCCGGGGCTTCCGAAGACGAGAGGGTGGCCACACAGCTGCTGGCCGAGGCCCCGCCCGACAAGGTCATCGTGGTGCTGGACGCCACCCGGCTAGAACCGTGCCTGGTGCTCCTGTTCCAGATCATCGAGCTCGGCTATCCGGCCATCATCGCTCTCAATTTCATGGACGTGGCCCGCAGCCGTCACACCGTCGACCTGGACAAGATGACCAAGACGCTAGGTCTTCCAGTGGTGCCGATGACGGCCATCACCGGCGAAGGCGTGGAAGAGCTGATCCGCCTGGTGCTGCAGACGGCCAATGTCTCCAGCTATAAGGTTCATTACCGCAGCGAGATCGAAAGCCTGATCGCGATCATGGAGGCCGCGTCGCAGGACACGAACCTGGGCTTCGCCCCCAGGGGAGCGGCGCTCAAATTGTTGGAAGGAAACCCTTACTTTTCCTCCCACTATCCGCCGGAAGCGAAATCGCTGGCCGAGCAGGCGCGGACTGACTTCAAGAAAGAGCATGACGAGACCTTGGAGGTGCACATCAACCGTGACCGCTACGGGGAAGCGGGCACCATCATCGCGCAGGTGGTGGCACGGGTTCCCCGCAAGCCGAGCCGCAAGGAGCGCATCTCCGATCTGACGCTGCGGCCGGTCACCGGCATCCCCATCCTGCTGTGCATCCTGGGCCTCATCTTCCTCAGCGTGGTCTTCCTGGGCGGCTTCCTGGAGGGGCTGCTACTCAACGCCTACATACCTGCAACTTCGGGATTCTTCGATTGGTTGGCCACGGCGATAGGGGGGCAGTTGGGACTGGCCATAGCCAGCGGCATCAACATGAGCTTCCAGGCCATCCTGGCGGTCGTCAT
>CAZCNG010000222.1:0-3470 GCA_964500045.1 uncultured Methanomassiliicoccaceae archaeon | reverse complement strand
CAAGAATGACGTCGGCTTGAGCAATGGCTCGGTGGGCATCTACGTGGTCCCCAAGAAACCAGGCCCTGAACTACAGGCACCCACAAACCTGCGGGTGGAGAACAACTCATTCTCCGTGAAACTGACCTGGAACGCGCCGCCGAGTGATTTCACTCTGCTCGGTTTCCGCATCTTCCGCAGCCTCAATGAGACGGGCGTCATGTCATTCCTAGCCACCACTAACCGCACCGATTATACCGACACCACGGTGGTCACGGGATTGGACTATGACTACTATGTGAGAGCGTACAATATGGTCGAGGAAGGCCAGCTCAGCACCAGCGTGACCGCCCACGCTAAGGGTGAGACGCAGGACTGGTTCGCCATGATCCTGTCTTTCCTCCCCTACGTCTTGGCGATGGTGGTCGTCATCGTGCTGATCATCTTTGTGCTGGGCCGGAAAGGTAAGGGGAAGCGCAAGAAGCCGGCCCGGGCCAAGAAGCCAGTTCCAAAGAAGTGAACCTAGGCACACCGACAATAGCTCCCATGGCTGGCTGTCATTATCGATTTTGGTAGCCAGTTCGCCCCTGTTTTATATTTCGAATTTGGTGGCTTGTTTGAACCGCAACAAGGCCATCTCTACCTGGCCCTGCACCCTGGGTGATTTCAAATGAATACCATAGGACTCGATTTCGAGAGCATGATGGCAGCAATGCCCGTAGCAACCGTCGCCGTAGACCACGGGCTGAAGGTCACCTATGTCAATGAGGCTGCCGCCCGGCTGCTTGGATGCGACCCGGCAGAGTCCACAGGTTCACGGCTCAAGGACGTGTTGGGCGGGATGGTAGGCAAGAAGGGAGATCTACTGACCGAGTCCCTCAAGGCGCATAGACCTTCGGACATTGCCGATTATACGGTCTCAAATGAGGAGGGGGAAGATCTGAACGTGTCTATCTCTTCCACCCCCATGAAGAAGGATGGAAAAACGGTCGGATCGGTCATCTTCATCAAGGAACCCGTGACCGAGAAGGGCGTGCCATCGAGGGTAAGACTCCTGGAGAACATCCTGGACGCCATTCCGTACCCTCTCTCCGTGACAGATGAGAACATGAACTGGACCTTCATCAACAAGTCGGTGGAGACCATGTTGGGAGTGAAGCGCACCGAGGTCGTGGGCAAACAGTGCAACCAATGGGGCGCTAACATCTGCAAGACCGAGGACTGCGGCATCGCACGCCTCAAGCACGGCCAGCTGCAGACCCGATTCCAACAGCAGGGCGCGAGCTTCAAGGTCGACACCGCCTACATCCTCGATGATCTAGGCCAGAAGATCGGCCACATCGAGATAGTCCAGGACATCACCGCCTCGGCCAAGAAGGGCGAGTACACGGATGCAGAGGTCGCTCGCCTGGCGGGCAATCTGGTCAAGCTCGCCCAGGGAGACCTGGACCTGGACCTCAAGGTGGGGCAGGGCCCGGAGGGAGCGCAGCGCATCCAGGGGATCTTCGAGAAGATCACGGAGAACCTCTCCCAGGTCAGCGGCACCATCAACAATATGATCGATAAGATGGAAGATATGCACGAGGAGCAGCGCAAGGGCGACATGGACGCCTATATTGTGGCCGACGCCTTCAACGGCGCCTACCGGCGCATGGTCATGCAGGTCAATGACTCGGTGGCCATGCACGTGCAGAACATCCGCCGCTTCCTGAACACCCTCGACAAGTACTCGCAGGGCGACCTCGCAGAGAAGATCGAAAGGCTCCCGGGCAAGCAGGCCGCCATCAGCGAGGCCATGGACACCATGCAGCGCAACGTGATGCTCATGGTGACCGACGCGGAGATGCTCCTCGATGCCGCCGCGGGAGGCAAGTTCGATGTGCGTGCCGACGTCACGCACCACAAGGGGTCCTACGCCGAGATCATCGATGGGGTCAATCAGACCCTGAACAAGGTGACCGATCGCAATTACTGGTACGAGCAGATCCTCGATTCCATACCATTCGCCATCTCCGTGACCGACATGGACATGAAGTTGACCTTCCTCAACCGCGCCTCCGAGAACGTCGTCAAGAAGAACCGCGCGCAGATGATGGGGCTTCACTGCAGCAACTGGAACGGCAAGATCTGCAAGACGGAAGAATGTGGCATCACCCGGTTGCGCGCTGGACACGGCACCACTTATGCGGAAAGGGATGGCAAGATCACTCAGGTGAACACGGCCTATCTTAAGAATGACAAGGGAGAATCCGTCGGGCACGTCGAGGTCCTCTCGGACATGAGCGCGGCCATGAAGCCGGCGCAATACAACAGGATCGAAGTCGAAAGGCTGTCCAAGAACCTGATCAACCTCGCCCAGGGTTCGATGGTCATCGACAGCAACTTGACCAAGGCGGACCAGCACACCAAAGAGGCCCACGATAATTTCACGAAGGTCTATGCCAGCGTAGATGAGCTGAAGAAGGCGATCGAGGCCCTGGCTTCTGACGCCAAGGCTCTCTCCAACGCCGCGGTGGATGGCAAACTAGCAACCCGCGCCGACGCTTCCAAGCACCAGGGCGAATTCAGGAACATCGTCCAGGGCGTCAACGACACGCTGGATGCGGTCATCGGACCGCTGAACGTGGCTGCGAACTACGTGGATAGGATCTCCAAGGGCGATATCCCGATGAAGATCACCGACACCTACAACGGGGACTTCAACCACATCAAGAACAATCTCAATATGGCCATCGACGCCGTGAACAACCTCGTCGCCGACGCAGGAATGCTTTCTAAGGCGGCCGTCGAAGGAAAGTTGGCCACTCGCGCCGATGCTTCCAAGCACCAGGGAGACTACAGAAAGATCGTGCAGGGCGTGGACGACTGCCTGGACGCCGTTATCGGACCATTGAACGTCGCTGCGAACTACGTGGACAGGATCTCCAAGGGCGACATTCCGGCAAAGATCTCTGACACCTACAATGGCGACTTTAACAACATCAAAAACAATCTCAATATGGCCATCGACGCCGTGAACAACCTCGTCGCCGACGCAGGAATGCTTTCTAAGGCGGCCGTCGAAGGAAAGTTGGCCACTCGCGCCGATGCTTCCAAGCACCAGGGAGACTACAGAAAGATCGTGCAGGGCGTGGACGACTGCCTGGACGCCGTTATCGGACCATTGAACGTCGCTGCGAACTACGTGGACAGGATCTCCAAGGGCGACATTCCGGCAAAGATCTCTGACACCTACAATGGCGACTTTAACACCATCAAGAACAATCTCAATATGGCGATCGACGCCGTGAACAACCTCGTCGCCGACGCTGTCATGTTGTCGAGAGCGGCGGTCGAGGGAAGATTGCAGACCCGCGCGGACGTCTCGAAGCACCAGGGCGACTACAGGAAGATCGTTTCAGGCGTCAATGAGACGCTGGATGCCGTCATCACCCCCATCGAAGAAGCGATGCGCATCGCCGATGCCTATGCCGGTGGAGACCTCACGGCCC
>CAZCNG010000221.1:0-3470 GCA_964500045.1 uncultured Methanomassiliicoccaceae archaeon | reverse complement strand
ATCTGCAGGAGACGGCCAGCGTCTTCGGCCACTTCTTCATCTCCTTCCTCTCACTGTACATGCTGGCCAAGCTGGAGAACGCCATCCGCGACGCTAGCATGTTGAAGCACTGGTCGACGAGGCAGGTCATCGAAGAGTACTCGAAGGCCTATCTGCTGAAGGGCAGCGGCGGCCCGGTGCGCTACGAGATCCCGAAGAATGTCAGGGACCTGGACAAGGAGCTAGGATTCAAATTGCTACCCTAAAATGCAGAGTTGAGGTTGTAAAACATCAGTATTTGATTAGGTCATCACCCATTCTTAGCTTGTGCCATATAATATATCCATGAATCCGTCGTCTCAATCAGTTCTTCAGTAGTCATTTCTTTGCCGGCCACTAACGAAAATGACTTAATCGATGAGAAACCCATTGACCTCAGAAGTTCAATTTCATACTCTGGCAACGAATAGTATGTCAGGAGTCTGTAATTATGCCCAGAATCTCTAATAATCGCTGACTCCGAATCTCCCAATGTCGCTCTGGGATTGATCAAGTTTACAATCAATCGTCTTACAATCGCCTCTGCATCCGAATATATAGATATTGCCTTTGGCCAGTTTCTAATTGAACGTAGATTATGGGAAGAGAAGACAAACCACCCTCCGTCCGATAGGAGTGACTTTACCTCTTTGATTATCTCTACACGATCATCGCTCGGAACGTAATCTATTCCATTAAAACTGAATAATATCAGGTCGAACTTATTGTCTCCGAGGGATTCAAGATTACGCGCATCAAGACACAGGAATTTCATGTTCTTCTCAGAAGAGAATTTCTTGACACATATTTCAATGAATTTTCTTGAGTAGTCGATGCCGCAATAGTTGCAGCGGCGCCCTCTGAAATACTCTGCAGTCCTACCCGCCCCCACCCCAATGTCTAGAATATTTACAAAATCGTCCACATTCATATAGTCTTCTAGAATTGCACGTTCTGGGGGCTGAAGCAAGTATCTGCCTTGGTAGCACCCTACAACGCTTTCTTCGGAGAACACTTGCTGATTGGACCTAGCCATCCTTCTTCCGTTCATTGGCCGCAACTCGAGGTATCTCAATCATCAATATGATGGCCGATAGAAGAATGTTAGCCTACTCCGGACATCATGCTAGCGGGAGTGCCTATCATAGTGCCGGGAGGGGGACCACGCTGTGAATACCGACTTAACTTTTGCCATTTGTGCCGGTCGAAAACTGACTAGCCCTCCCGATACTCCATAGGGGGTGAAGGATGCAGCCTGACTTCGAAAGCTGATTGTCTCCTAACTTCGACACCTGAGCAGGGTTGATCCTCTTTTCCTGCTATTGGGACGATTGGAAATCCCACTGTTATCGTTCTTCGACAAGAGCCAAATGGGCCGTTCCGCGGGGCGGGAACGCCCCGTTTTCCCGCCTTTTCGTCACGTTTCGGCGAGATATCGGGCGAGTATCGCCCTATTCACATGGTTGAAGTTCGAGTACACTCTCCTTCTGCGCCCGTCGGCCAACAATTCCACAGTAACTGTCAAACGCACCAGCGCAAGGACGACGAATTTTGTGGCCATGCGTCGAGCTGGCTCGCATAGAACTCGTGTCAAAGAAATGAGGACCTGCGCGAGGAAAGAAAGCAGGATGACGCCGTCCACGGCGTGGTCGCAGTGGACGCGCAGCGGCCCCACCTCGAGATCTCCTTTCAACGACTCGATCAGCTTCTCGACGGTGTCCTTGGCGCGGTAGGCGGACAGGATGTCCGCCGCTGGAACGCCTTTGCGATTGGTGATCAAGATGAAGCAGCCTTCGCGCCCGGTGGTCCGCTCCTTCATGAGGAATTCGACCGCCTCCGCATCCGTCATCTCCCCCAGCTTCATCTGGTACGAGTATTCCACATCCACCAGCCGATTGTTGCAGCGGAATCGTTTCGGCAGTCCTTTTCCGTCCTCCAGGCTCTGACGGATCGACTTGGCGTCGTCCAGCTCGTGCTGCGCGCGCCGAAGCAGCGAGGCGTGCTGGTCCATCTCCAACTTGCCGCTGCGGAAGTAGTAGTTCACCGAATGAGGGAAGACGCGCGCCTTGACGAAGGTGCACGTCCTTTCATCGACGAGCGTCCAGTGGTCGTCGCCGAACTTCTCGTACGCCTTGTCGGTGGACTTGGACGGCTCCATCCTGGTCAGGTAGTCGTTCTTGTCCAGCAATATCTTGTTCAGATTTCCGGCGCTCATGGCTCTGGCGTCGAAGGTGATCAGGGATCCTTCCTGCAGGATGCGGCGCGTGGCCGCATAGGTACGCTGGAAGTGCGTAAGGTCGTTCATGTTGCCCGCTTCGATCGTCAGAGCGATCGGCACGTTGAGCGGCGGCGCCAGCTGCGCCACGCCGACCGCCACCTGCCGCTCCTCCGGGCGACCGTTGTTGGAATGGCCGAACTTCGCCTTCTTGGCCTTGCGGCCCCAGAAGATGAGGTTGGTCCAGTCCATGAGGACGTCGGTCCGCGGCTGGTCGAGCAGGCGCAGGACGGAGTCCTGCAACGCCACCAGGATGCGGTCCCGGTGCTGGCCGACCAGATCCACCGCCCGGTAGAGCGTATGGCTGTCCAGCTCCGGCAGGACGTAATGCTCTCGCACTCCTTCGGAGTTCAGCCATTGCGCTCCGCGCAAGATGCTGTCGTTCTCGCTCAGTTTGTACGAGACCAAAGTCTTGGTCAGCGCGTTGAGGTCCACGCCCTTCTCTTTGAGTGGTCCGATGACCTCGGCGAGGCGGAGGCGTTCGTAGAGATCGTCGACCATCAGCATGTGTCCGATGGAAAACGACTTATTGGCGTTCGGCGTAAGCTCAACTGCTCTTAGCTTCTGCTGTCTCGATTGCACAATTTGGACAGGGCTAAGGGCACCTCATAATATTATCGGATTATCGGTTCGCTGGCCGAAGCCAGCGATTATTGTGAAAATCAGGACAAATTCATTTCTGGCTGGTCACCTGTCGAAGTTAGGTTCAATCTGAAGATGAACAACATCGAGACGAAGTCCCGACGACTGGTAAGGGACGCTGTGGACATGGTCCACATGTCCAAGAACGGCAAGGTATCGATCTCCAAAGCGGTGGTCAAGCGGGTCAACCCGCTCTTCCAGGTCGAGGTCTCGGTGCAGATGAAGTTGATGGAGGACGAGGCAGCTATGCTCAACTTCGTCCGGCAGCACCTGATCAACCGAAAAGAAGGATTTTTCAAGCTCGAATCGTCGCAGGAATTGCCATCAAAAGCGGTCTACGACATCTTCTATAGCAAGGACACCGTCGAGAAGCTGATCGAGTCGCTGAAGAACCACATTGAGATAAAGCCGGTCAGATGCTGGGACGTGGATTCCATCAAAGGCATCCTCATGATCGGCTTCCTCGCTCAGATCATGCCTAAGCTCCCAAGTTTCTGTAACTAGGGATTCTTTCTGATTTTCCGGAATATGATCT
>CAZCNG010000220.1:0-3497 GCA_964500045.1 uncultured Methanomassiliicoccaceae archaeon | reverse complement strand
GTTCATCGCCTACAAGGCGATGTTGGCGGGCGTTCCGTTGGTCATCATCGACCCGAAGAACACCAGTCGTCAGTGCAATACCTGCGGGCACATCGATGTGAAGAACCGGCCCAAGCGATCGGACTTCTGCTGCGTCTGTTGCGGACACAGCGAGAACGCCGACCTCAACGCCGCCAAGAACATCCGCAACAGGGCTGCCATCATCCAGCCTATGGTCGTCCGTCCTGCGGAAGGTTCCGCATGAAATTGGAACGGCAAGCCCACGGATTCATCCGTGTGTTGATGACTAATGGTTAAGTAATATCTGCTCCAATTGAAAGGTGACCTGGTCATCCAGGATAGAGGTGTTTCAATGCCAGAAGGAGCAGAGTTGGAAACAGTAGGCAGGATACCGCTCATCGGTGAGAAACTTCAGCCCATGGTCGTCAAGACCACCTGGGGCGAGATGAGCATACCAGAGGGCCCCGAGTTCAAAGGCAAGTGGATCGTCCTCTTCAGCCACCCGGCGGACTTCACCCCAGTGTGCACCACCGAGTTCGTGGCCTTCGCCAAGCGCAGCGAGCAGTTCGAGAAGCTCAACGCCAAGTTGATCGGCCTGTCCATCGACCAGGTATTCTCCCACCTGAAGTGGGTGGAGTGGATCGAGGACAATCTGAAGATCAAGATCACATTCCCCATCATCGCTGACGACATCGGGCGCGTGGCCACCAAGCTAGGGATGCTGCATCCGGCCAAGGGGACCAACACCGTGCGCTCCGTGTTCATCATCGACCCCGCCGGCATAATCCGCCTCATGATCTATTATCCGCAGGAAGTGGGCCGGAGCATCGACGAGGTCCTGCGCGCGTTGAAGGCGTTGCAGTTCACCGACGAGCACCACGTGGCCGCGCCGGAGAACTGGCCCAACAACGAACTGATCGGAGATGGTGTCATCATTCCCCCGGCCAAGGACTACAAGACGGCCATGGAGAGGAAGAAGAACATCGGCAAGGGCTGCTACGACTGGTGGTTCTGCACTAAGAAGATCTGAGGCCGAACCCCGTCACAAACTCCTTTCCTTTCCTTTTCTAGAGAATTGAAAGTAGCGTTGCGCACACGATCAGTGTGATGATGGTAATGGGCAGGCCAGCCTTGACAAAATCTTTCAAGGAGACCTCGACGCCCTGACCCAGGGCCGACTCGACGACGATGACGTTGGCCGCCGCGCCGAGGATGGTGGCGTTGCCTGCCAAGGTTGAGCTCCCAGCCAGCGCTAGCCACATATCCGGTTGGCCGAGACTGCCCACAAAGGGCGCCAGCAGCATTACTGCCGGCACATTGCTGATGAGGTTGGAGAGAATGGCCGAGAAGGCGCTCAGCCCCCAGACGTTCGACAGCGACCCGCCGGAGACCGATTGGAACACAGACATCATGTCGTCAAGGAGGCCAGACACCTGCACTCCCTTGAGCACGATGAACAGCCCTGCGAAGAAGATCAGCAGACCCCAGTCGACCTTGGCGAGCATGATCTTCGGCGTCGCCTTCTTGATAAGGAATGGAAGTAGCATGAGCAGCGCCGCCCCGCCCGATAGGGCGATGATGGAGAGCGGTACGTTCATGGCACCGGAGAGCAGGAAGCCTATGACCACGAGGACCAGGATCGCCAGCACGAACTTCACCGCGGGGTGCACGACGGCGTCGCCGATGGCCCGGGCCGCCTCGGCGCAGTCAATGCGTTTGGCGCCGTTGCCTCCGGGCGTCGCATCGCCCATGTGCTTCTTGAATACGAACCAGATGATGATGAACGCCACCACCAGGGAAATGATGGCCGTCGGCAGCAAACGCGAGACGAAGGTAACGAAGTCGATGCCTGACTTCATGGCGATGAAAGCGTTCTGGGGATTGCCCACGGGGGTGGCCACACTGCCGATGTTGGCGGAGATCGCTTCGGCGATGAGGTAAGGGACGGGATTCGCTTTGATGGCGCGGCACGCCTTGATGATGACCGGCGTGAAAAGCAGCACGACCGCATCGTTAAGAATGAGAGCCGAAAGGAACGCGGTGGTCACCATCACCACCGCCAGGAAGATGCGTTGGTCCTTGGACGCTGCTATCATCCGCCTGGCCACGAGGTCGAAGAAACCGCACAGCTCCAGCGAGACGACGACGAGCATCATGCCGAGGAGGAGCGCGATCGTGTTGAGATCGATGGCCGCCAAGGCATCTCCAGGGGCGACAACGCCCAGGAGGATCATCAGCACCGCGCCGAAGAGTGCCACCGCGGGGCGGTCCAGCGTCCATCGCCCCACTTTACGCAGCGATATCAGTGCGTAGGTGAGGAGAAAGATCGCCAGGGCGATGATCGCCAATTGCATGGGCCGGCCACCTCATTCCATGGATAAGAATTGCTTGCCTCAGATACCTGGCGGACGAGAAACGTGGTCAAGGATGCTGATGATCTCGATGTCGCGGAATCCGAGTGGCCGAATTTTCCGGTCGATGAAGAAGAGCAGATCGTTCTCCGTCTCCGCCTGAACGCGCAGCATGATGCGCCGGGTGCCGGTGACGTGCAGCACCTCCAGGATGCCGTCGGCGGAGAGCGCTTCCGAGAGGGCGTCATCCATCTTCTCCGGCGGCACGTCCATGGCGAGATACGCGTCCGCACCGATGCCGGTGCGGCCTTCGTCCACGGCAACGGAATAGCCCATGATGCCCCTCTCCTCCTCGAGACGCTTGATATGGTCCCTTACGGTCGAGGAGGGCTTGGCGAGCAATTTGCCCAGTTCCTCATTGGTGAGCTTGCCGTTCTTCTGCAGCGCACGCAGTATGCTACGGTCAAGGTCATCCACTGCCATGTCTGACCTACTGTCCTCCAGCCATATCATTGTTGCTCAATGAATGGGCCAGGATGAGGGCGTGGTCGAAAGCCAGCGCCGGCAATGAATCCAGCGGGTAGAAACCTGCCTCGGAGGCATCGTCCCCGGCGGCCAGCTCCCCGCCCTTGCGGCGCAGGAGGAAGACCGCGGTGACCACATGACCGCGCGGATCCCGGTCCGGGCGGGAGTAGACACCGATGATCCTCATGACGCTGGTGCGCAACCCGGTCTCCTCGAACACCTCGCGCACCACGGTCTGCTCCACCGTCTCCTTGCCATATTCAAGGAAACCACCGGGCAGGGCCAGCATGCCTGCGCAGGGTGGATTCTTCCTGCGCACCAGAAGCACCCGTCCATTCTCCACCAGCACGCCGTCGGCGGAGACCCAAGGCCTCTGCCACAGCCCGCGCATCTGCTCGGTGAGGACGCGCTGCTTGATATCGTACTCGTCGAGGAGCGCGCAGCCCGCCTTGGTGAGGCGAAGGTCATCGTCCATGATGGCTTCCCCCAGCCTAGCCTCGGCCCGATGCAGCATTCCCCGGAAGGTGCCGGCGCTGACCATTGCCTCATCTGGCCGTCCTTCCGCGACGGCGCGCAGAGCGCGCGCCGACCTTCTATCGAGCACGCGTACGCCGTCCCTGC